>SXSS01000075.1 GCA_005792145.1 Planctomycetia bacterium
AGGTTTGGTGGCTACGAAGGCTGTGGGCTGTGGGGCTGTTTTACCCCCACGGCTGTGGAAATTTTTTTGAAAGCAAAAAAACGACTCGGGGGGCGTGATTTATTCCGCGGCCTTCGCCGCGGAGGGGGCAAATCGTGTTTTCTCTGTGTCTGTGGGCAAAAATCGCCCGCTTGCGGGCGATTTTTGCCCGCAGGCTGTTGGTGGCTGTCGGCTGTGAAACCACCAGCAGAAGCAAGCGTCAACTTCGCAAAAATTTTTTTTTGAGTTTTTTCTATATTGTGCCACGAACGATGACCACATCCACAGCACCACCATCCGAACCCGCCGCCGTCATCTTGGCTGGCGATTTACTGAAGTGGATCATTCCAAAGGTTGGAAAGTTTCCCAGAACGGTGCGATACGGGCTGGGAAGTCGCATCGAAGCGGCCCATCTGGATGTTCTTGAAGAACTCATCCACGCGCAGTACGCGCGCGGCGCGGATCGAGCGCGTTCGCTGGATTATGCAAATCGCAGATTGCAAGTGGCGCGTCATCTGATACGAATGGCGAACGAAATGAAGTTGATCTCAAACAAATCAGCGGTCTATGTGGCGGCGTTACAAGTTGATCTTGGAAATCAGGTGGGATCATGGCGAAAAACATTGGTCGCGGCGGTGAGCTCTTCAAGCGGCTCTGCGATCCAGAACATCTGATTCAAAGCGCACGCGCCGCGGCGCAGGGCAAACGCCGCAAGCAGGATGTGGCGCGGTTCTTGTTGGATTTGGAACCCGAATGCTTTCGCCTTGCCGGCGAAATTGCCAGCGACCAATGGCGACCTGGGGAGTACAAATCATTTTACATCCTCGAACCAAAGCCGCGGATGATCAGCGCCGCGCCGTTTCGCGACCGCGTTGTGCATCACGCACTCGTTTCGATATTGGAACCCCATTTCGAAAAGCGCTTTGTCGCGCATTCGTACGCGTGCAGAGTTGGCAAGGGAACGCACCGTGCGCTTGCTCGCGCGGCGGCATTCACCCGAACTCGCAAATATGTTTTGAAAGGCGATGTGGTCAAGTTTTTTCCAAGCATCGACCACGAGATCCTCAAGGGTCAGGTTGGGCGCGTGATCGCGGATGCGCGCTTGCTTCGAGTGCTTGATCTGGTCATCGATGGCAGTAATCCTCAAGAGCCTGTGCAAGAGTGGTACGAGGGCGATGATCTATTCACGCCTACCCAGCGCAAGCGGGGGCTTCCCATCGGTAATTTGACAAGTCAGTTTCTTGCCAATGTCCTGCTCGATCGGCTCGATCACGCGGTTATGGATGAGATGCGCTGTGGGGATTACATCCGCTACTGCGACGACTTTCTGATCTTTGGCCAGGATCGTTCGCACCTGTGGGAAGTTCGCGCCAAGATCGAACGAGTTCTTGATGATTTGAGGCTTCGGCTTCATCCGCGCAAGGGCGGTGTGCATTCGACCCTTTCGACAATTCCATTTCTGGGATTCACACTTCGTCGTGGTTGTCGCAGATTGCAACACGACGGCATCGTGCGCGCCACGCGTCGATTGAGATCTTCCTGTCGGCAAGTTGCCAGTGGTCAAATGACTCCTTATTTACTGAAGGCTCGGGTTGCGGCGTGGATCGGACACGCCAAGCACGCGTCAAGCCCGCGAGTCATCGACGCTGTTCTTGCGCGGGCCGCGGGGTCGATGCCGAATATCGAAGTTCGGCGTATTATGTCCGCGGCTTTGTTCCGAAAATGACCTTGAACCGTTTGTTGCGCGGCGGCAACTGGAACAACAACTCCAACAACTGCCGCGCGTCGAAGCGCAACAACAACACGCCCGACAACATCAACAACAACAACGGTTTCCGTGTCGTGAGTACGCCTCGCCTCGAACTGCGGCAAGTGATTGCCGCGGGAAAGGCGAAGAGTCCAGGGACAGAGCCAGGGTTGCCGATATCGGCTTGCGCCAAGCGCGCGGGTGATTCGCCTAGATCCGAATCGAGAACACATTCACCGCGATCTGGGAATCCAGCCCGCGGTGAATGTCGCACAAGAGAGTTCGATAAAGGGCTATGATTTGGTGATGAAATCAAATGTATTCGCGTGGAGGGTTGAAACTTGTGTTGTATGTTTCTTGAGTGCTGGATGGTTGATCGTCGGTTGCGGCGATTCTGGACCCGCGCCAAAGCCGCCCACCGCAAACACGAAGGTGGAGCCAAGCGCGCGCGCGCCGCAAGGTCAAACGCCAGCGGCATCCACCGCATTGCCTGCCGGAGGGACCGCTTCCACGACAAGCCCAACTGCGACTCCCCGCGCGGACGCCGCGGCGCAAAAGATTTCCTCTTCCACATCCGATGGGAAGATCATCGAAGTCGCTGGACTTGTAATGCCAAAGCCTGTGACCTGGCAGTGGCAATCACCGACCGTTCAATTTCGCGCGCTTCAATATTCAGTTCCGACGAGTACGCCCGGCATCAGCGACGCTGAGTTGGTCATCAGCGTTTTCGCGGCGGGTGATGGTGGACCACTGGATATGAATGTCAAGCGATGGGTGAGTCAGTTTCGCCAAGAAGATGGTTCGGAGGCGGCGGCGAAAATCGAAGATCGAACGATCAGCGGAATTCCTGTGAAGTTGATCGAACTCGCCGGCAAATATCAAGGAATGGGACAAGCCGCGCCGCGCTCAGGAATGATGCAACTTGGCGCGATCATCCAAGCGCCTGGTCGAACAGTTTTCATTCGACTCGTCGGCCAATCGCAAACGGTCGAAGGCGCACGAAAAGAATTCGAAGCGCTGATCAACGGAGTTCGTCCGAGCGAATAATCCGCGTCGGAAATTATTTCTTCGCGGCGGCGAATCGTCGGCTGACTTCGTTCCAGTTGACGACATCCCACCAAGCGCCCAAATAATCGGCGCGGCGATTTTGATAGTTCAGGTAATACGCGTGCTCCCAGACATCAATGCCCAAGATTGGCGTGCCTGAAACATCGACGAAACCCTTCATCAGCGGATTGTCTTGATTTGGAGTCGAACTGATCACAAGCGATCCGTCGCTCTTGACGACGAGCCACGCCCATCCAGATCCGAATCGCTTGATGCCCGCATCGGCAAGACCTTTCTTGAAAGCATCCATCGAACCGAATCCCGCGTCGATCGCCGCGGCAAGTTCCGCACTCGGCGCGCCACCTTGTCCCTTTGGCGCCATAATCTGCCAGAACAAAGAATGATTCCAATGTCCGCCGCCGTTGTTGCGAATCGCGGGGCGAATCGTTTCTGGAATCGAGCCCATTCTCTCGCAAATTTGATCGATTGTCCAACTGGAATACGCGGCTTGTCCTTCGAGCGCTTTGTTGAGATTGTCAACATACGCCTGATGATGCTTGGTGCGATGGATCATCATCGTCTTGGCATCGATGGTTGGTTCGAGGGCGTTCTCCGCGTATGGAAGTTCTGGCAATGTGAATGGCATTTGTTTCTCCGTGTTCGTTTGATGAATGGTAGTTGTAGTTGCAGACATTGATGTTCGACTCGCCGCCGCGAACGCCGCAGCCGCCACTCCCGCAAGAAACATTCGACGAGATGCATTGGTCGATTCGTCTGGCAAGGGATGAGAATCATACCCATGCAAAGCATTCTTGCGGTACTAACCTTGTGGAATGCGACATCCGATTCGTCTTGTTGATGCGGCGGCCAATCGAGCGATTGAAGCGGCGCGAGTCTTGGAAGACCTCGCCCGCTTTTGCGCGGACGATGCCGCATTGACCGAGGGATATAAAGCGATTCGGCACGATTTGATTTCCGCGCTTGCTTCGTTGCCCGAGGGTTGGCGCGAAGCGAATCGCGATCTTGCTGGTGATGTGGGCACGGCGATCGAAGGGGCGAATGAAGGTTCGCGCGAAAGTCTGGCTGCGATTGCCGCCGCGAATGCATCTCGATTGACCGAGGCGCTGCGAAGTCTGGAAGAGGGGATCAAAGTCTTGCCCACCACGAGCGCGGATTGGTCGACAATCGAAGCGCTTCGATATCGAGCGTATGAAATGAACGCGCGATTGACTCTGTTGTTGCGATCGAGTGAAGCGCGACAATGGACGGTTTGTTTGCTCTTGACGCAATCAATCTGCAAGCGACCTTGGCGAGATGTGTTGCGCGCGGCGCTTGAAGCGGGGGTGGATTGCATTCAGATTCGGGAAAAAGAAATATCGACGCGCGATCTTGTATCGCACGTTCGTGAAGTTGTTGGTGATGCGCATCGGTGTGGCGTATCGGTGATCGTCAATGATCGAATCGATGTTGCTCTTGCGGCGGGTGCTGATGGCGTGCATTTGGGCGCGAACGATTTGGCAATCGCCGACGCGCGGCGTATATCGGGTCGGGCACTGCTTGTTGGTGCGACGGCGCACAATCTCGCAGAGGCGCGCGCGGCAATCGACGCGGGCGCGGATTCGTGCGGAGTTGGAGCGATGTTCGCATCGACCGTGAAGCCCTATCAAGTTCCTGCAGGACCAGAATGGATGCGCGAATTTACAGCGAATTGGCCGAAGGTCGCGCACTTGGCGATAGGCGGGATCACCCCTGAAAACGCGCCGCTACTGCGCGCAGTTGGTTGCCGTGGCGTCGCGGTTTCTTCGTGCGTTTGCGCTGCCGAAAATCCTGGCGCGAAAGTCGCCGCGCTGCGAAAGATTTTCGAGTGACGGGTGTTGGCGCAACTGGTTCTGGAGCAGTCACCAACGCGCAACTGGAATTGCTGGGAACTGGAACAAGTTCTGGCGTGCCTGTGATCGGCTGTGATTGCGCAACTTGCACATCGGATGATCCGCACGATCGTCGATTGCGTACAAGCGCGGTTCTTCGCTTTTGTGATCCGCAAGGAATTGACCGCGTTTGGCTGTTGGATGTTTCGCCCGATCACCGCGAGCAGGCGCTGAAGAGTCGCATCGTGCGATGCGATGGAATATTGATCACGCATTCGCATATGGATCATGTATGGGGACTTGATGAGGTGCGGAGATATAACGCAATTATGCAAGTGCCGATCGATCTCTTTGCCGACGAGGAGAGTCTGATTGATCTGCAGCGCGTCTATCAATATATTTTTCAGCGTCATCAGAATGTCAACAATTCATTCGTCGCGGACTTGATCGCAAATCGTGTGACGCCCGGCACGCCGATTGAGCGCAACGGAATTCGGATGACCCCATTCACGCTTCTGCACGGCCGTGTGCCAGTTCTTGGATGGCGATTGGAAGCGATTGACGGCGGCGATGGGGGCGGGCTCTTTCCGATGGCGTACTGCACCGATGTTTCCGCCTTTCCGCCGCAGGCTTATCCGCATCTGAAAGGACTTCGGACTTTGGTCTTGGATATGCTTCGATTTCGGGCGCATCCGACCCACTTCACTGTGGATCAAGCCGTCGCCCACGCGGGGGAAATTGCAGCGGAAACCACGGTCTTTGTGCATATGACCCACGATATTCTTCATAAGGAGTTGGACCCTCGATTGCCCGAAGGAATGGCTCTGGGTTATGACGGTCTGCGGTTGCCCCGATCACCTTGCTAATATCCCAAACTCCTTATGGCACAAATCCGCGAAATCAAGAAGCGTATGGTCGCAGTGCGAACCATTCAGCGCATCACCAAGACGATGCAAATGATCGCAACGGCGAAGTTCACAGCTGCGTTGCAGCGCGCCAAGGCAACGCGTCCATATACCGAACGCATTCGCGAACTTGTCGCGGAAGTTTCCGCCGCCGCAGGTGATGTCGACAATCCACTGCTTGGTGGTCGCTCGGGTGGACCAGGAAAATCCGTTGGCAAAGAGATTCTGCTTGTTGTCACTTCCGACCGTGGACTCTGTGGCGCATACAACGGAAGCGTGCTGCGAAATGCGATGAGCGAGATTCGCAAGCGTCGCGCCGCGAAGTGCGAGGTGATCGTGGAGACCGCGGGCAAGAAGGGTCTTGCATTTTTCCGCTTTCAGAAAATGGATATTGACCAGCGACATTCGTTTGGAGACAAGCCAGTATTCGCCGATGTCGCCGCGCTTGCAGATCGATATATGGCCGATTTCGTCGCGGGAAAAATTGACGCAGTGCATGTTGCGTATATGCGATTCGTTTCCGCATCGCGACAAGTGCCGGAAGTGATGCAGTTGCTTCCTTTGACGGTTGCCGCGGAAACCTCGGGAAAAACAGCTCAGTCAACCTCTGCAGAAAAAGGTTCTGCAACGGTCTATGACTTTCGCCCAAGCGCTGAAGTTTTGTTGAACGATTTACTGCCAAAGTCGGTGAAAGTTTCGCTCTTTCAGGCTTTGAACGATTCGGTTGTCAGCGAGAATGTGATGCGTATGGTTGCGATGAAGGCGGCCACCGATAATGCGAGTGGACTTGGTCGAACCCTCAAGCGCAATTTCAACCGCGCGCGTCAAGCGAAGATCACCACCGAGTTGACTGAAATTATTTCTGGCGCCGCCGCGTTGGAGTGATTTCGCTTGTCACAAAAGAGGTTTTATTCCTGCGCCGCGCGAGGCATCGCACGGAAACAGCCACGGAATCTTTTCGCAGGGATACATCACGGTATGTTTGAGCTCGCGGTCACGGGCGATCGATCCGCGGGTCAGATCACTGGCTTGTCGGGCAGTTCGGGCGCATCCGTAGGCACGCCAGTCTGAGTTTCGTTGCCTGCTTTCTCCCACGCTTTCAATCCACCTTCCAGCGTGTACACAGTCTTGAATCCAAGTTCCATCAAACGCTTGCTGGAGGCAGTTGCCAAAATATCGTTGTAGTCCGTTCCATAGACGATCAAGATGTCGTACTTCTCCAAGAGCCCAGGCGCTTCAAGCGTCATATCTTCAAATGGCAAACTGATCGCGCCTGCGATGTGCTTGGTGGAATAAGCCTGGCGACTGCGCGGATCAATAAACGCAGAGGTCTTCGCCGATGAAAAAATACCGCCGGGCTGGCTGATTGTTTTCATCGCGTCGTATGAATTGAGGAAAACCAAATCGCGGTCGCTTGTGCTGGTCTCGCATCCTGCGATTGCACAAGCCAGTGAAAGCCCAAGAATCAAATGATTCATCTGTGAACAAATTTTATTGAACTGCATCTTCACATTCCTTTTGGTTTGGATAGCGACTTCGATTCATATACTCTGACTTACCGCAATGATTGGATTCCAAACGATGCTGACAGTTTACGGTGCAAGCGCCGCGGTGGGAATCGCGTGCATAATTTTGCAAGATGCGCCAACTTCTGCGCCAACTTCTGCGACAACTTCTGCGACAACTTCTGCGACAAATCCAGTTCTCGCGTCGATCATTCCATTCATCGTCGCGGCTCCCGATGGCGCTCAATGTGTTGTGATTCGATTTAAACTTGAACCGCATTGGCATATCTATTGGTCCAACGCAGGCGATAGTGGTGCAACGCCGACCGTGCAATTATCGATGCCAACAGGTTGGACAATTGGTCAACCTGTATTTCCCCGACCGCAGATCCTGGGAGACAAAAAAGAGCGAAACTATGGATACGAAAACTCGATGGACTTGATGATTCCCGTGGTTGCGCCGGCTGGAGATCTTGCGGCGTCGATTTCTGTATCCGCAAAAGTTGATTGGTTTGTATGCAAGATCAATTGTCAGATGGGGCAGGCGACTTTGACGGCTCAGTTGACGACAGAGCCAAAAAAGCCACTTGTGCCGCTGAATCCGCGGGTGTATCCATCGAAACTTCCACCAAGCATTCGAGCGACTCTTGAAGGAACAGCAAATAACCGGACTTTGGTTTTCACGGGTCCGACTGAATCTTTTGGCGCGCTTCCCGTTCGATTTATCCCAGATCCCGTGGCGGGGGTGCAATTTTCCGATGGGACGGGACCTTTTCTTGCGGTGCAGACGGGAAAATCCGTGACTGCTCGTATACCATTGTCCATTCGTTTGGAAGATGCGGTGGATGGACCACCGCGAATCCAAGGGTTGATTTTGACAGGTGAGCGGGAGAGTGATCCCGCATATCGGATTGATATCGCGCTACCGGATGTTCCGGTGAGTGCAAAGTAAAGTTGCAAGCGATCAAAGCTTGCCAAACATTATGGAGGCTTCAATATGCGTATGACTCATTCATTGTTGGCGGCGACAATCGTTGCCTCAACAGCATTTCTTTTCGCAGCAGCACCAGTTGGTGATGAGGCGAAAGGACACAAGCACGACACCGCGACCATTGGTCACGCAGCACCAGCGTTCACATTGACTGGCGCGGACGGCAAGACATACAACCTTGCGGATTACAAGGGCAAAACCGTGGTCTTGGAATGGTTCTGCTCATCTTGTCCAGCGAGTGGCAAAGGTGAGAATTCCTTTTGGGGCAGTGGAGATGCGGCAAAGACTTTGACCGGGATGAAAGCCGCCGATGCGGACGCGGTCTATTTGGCGATCGATTCGACCAAAGATGGTCATCAAGATATGACGACAGCAGACGAAGGAAAAGCAAGCACCGAAATCATCGCCAAGAGTGGTCAATCTGTTCCAGTCCTTATGGATGCAAGTGGCAAAGTTGGCCGTGAATATGGAGCCAAGACGACTCCGCACATTTTCATCATTGATAAAACCGGCAATGTCGCTTATATCGGAGCGCCAACGGGCGATGGTGGCAAGATCAATTACATCGTTGACGCGGTGACTGCGATCAAGGCTGGTAAGCCAGTCAATCCATCGAAAACAAAGAACAGTGGTTGTGGCGTGAAGTATGCCTCGCCGAAAGCTGAAAAGCCAGCGGCATAAGTTGTAAAGCAAGTTCAAAAAAAACCTCGGCGACGGCGCCGAGGTTTTTTATTTCTATTTGCAGGAAATCAAGTTGGCAAACTGACTGGCATAATGACATAGGTGAAGTCGTCGCCAATCTTGATAACACCAGGTCGATTCGACCCTTTCATCTCGATTGCAATTTCGCTTGTGTCTGCGATACGCAGAACATCAGTGACATAAGCGGGATTGAATGCGATCTCGATGTCGTCGCCCTCCCAAGAGGTGGTGGGCAGATGAACTTCCGCGTCGCCCATTTCAGCGGCGCGAGAAGAAATTGTCAGCCCCTTTGCGTTGAAAGAGAGTTTGACACCCTTGCTTTCTTCGTTGGTCAACAACGCGGCGCGCTTCACGGCGGCGGCGAGTTCTGATGTGTCGAATGTTCCGCGACGATCGTGATCCTTGGGCAGAACATCATCAAACGGCGGGAAATTTCCTTCAATCAAGCTGGAAACAATGACCGCGGTTTCGCCGACTTCGAAGCGAATCCGATTTCGGTCGCGAGAAATTCGCACGCCAGAATCTGGATCATCAAGAAGTCGATTGAGCACATTGAGCGTCTTCGTTGGAATGATGCAGGTTGCATCGCCATCTGCTGGTCCCGAGCAATCGCCGCGGACCATCGCAAGCCTTCGACCATCCGTGGCGGCCATGCGAAGTCTTCGTCCCTTGCGCTCCAGAAGAACGCCGTTGAAGGCATAGCGCGTGTTGTCGGATGCGGTTGCGAAAACAGTTCGACTGATCATGCGGCGAAGCGAGCCAGAGCTGACTTCAAATTCAGTCGGAGCATTGGCCTTGTCGCTTTCGCCGGGAAATTCGCGTGGGTCATATCCATAGACTCGAAACTTCGAATCTTCGCCGCGGACGAGAGCGACATTCTTGTCCATCTCAATCGTCAAAGTTGTGTCGTCGCATGATCGCACGATTTGCGCAAGTTTGTCCGCGGGAATCAACGCGTCGCCATCCGTGTGAACTTCAACGCTCGCAAGCACGAGCGAGAGTCGAATGTCTTGATCGGTTGCCCACAATCTCAGCGTGCCATCGCGAGCAGAAAGTTTGACGCACATAAGCACGGGGACGGTGGTCCGAGACATGACCACGCTGCTTGCCATCGTCAGCGAGTCGACGAGAGCGGTGCGATCACAAACGATTTTCATAGATTCGGTCGCGGTTGTTGCCATAGGGTTCCTTTCAACGGAATATACCCGCCGATCACCGTTGCGAGCCGATGCCTATCCTTTATCTGTAATGATCCACACGATTGTCAGAGCGATTCGAGAGTGCTATCCCGGCGTGGTCTTTGGGGGATATCTGCTGGCGTTCTTTGTCGCATTCGCAATGGTCTTTATGTTGCCGATCGGCGCACTCGGTTTGGTCTTTCTTGCCTTGATGGCATTGATTCCAGTTGTCGCGGTCTTGGGAATCGTTCGTGCCATTGAACGCCCCTTGGCGCTGGGAAAATTGCGCGCTGGGCGTTGCCCCGCATGCGCAGAGAAGTCGATTGAACCACCATCAACGGCGAATGAAAATTGTTACGAATGCGCGGCGTGCCACGAGCGTTTTTCAGCGCGCGGAGAAGATGTCGCCGCGCCTGAACAGATCGAAACCATCGAAACCGAATCGGTCAAGTCTTTGGAGTAGCGGTGGCGTTTGCGCTCGCGGTCTTCGCAGGACCCGGCGGATGATTGAGAACTTCTCTCACAACATGAGCAAGATCGCTGCGACCGACGAAGACGCTGACTTCGCCCGCTGGCATCACTTCGATCAAGAGTGGACTGCCAACTGCTGCAATCGAAATGCCATGAATTGGCTTGCTTCCAGCAGTCAGCACGACGCGCACAAGATCGCGCAGAATGTGAAAATTTGCAGGGACAAAAAGCAGCGCATCGCGCGTGTTCAATTCAACGATTGCGGCACTGTCGATCGCTCGCCATTGTTCGTTGGTTGCCATTCCTTCGGCAACAGCTTCGAAGAGTTGACGCCAATGTCCAACAGGAATGACATAGACCTGCGTGAGGCGAAGTTTGTGAATGATCGCCTCGACCATATCGGCAAGATTTTTTCGATCGAGTTGAATGACATCGGAGGGAAGTTTTTTCGCCATCGGGTGATCGCATGAAGCGATATCGATGCATGAACTTTGCGGACTTTCTGTCAGAGAGAGTCGCAGTTCACTTGCGGATTGAGTAGCCACCTCGGCACCAAAGGGCCGGAGCAACCGCCACGCATCTTCGTATGAAACAAATTCCACAATGATCTCTTATGGACGCAATCTACCCTGAAATGCTTGAACGGTCTGTAGCATTCAATTTTATGAAAACGGTTCTCTTCATCTGCACAGGCAATACCTGCCGATCGCCTATGGCGGAGGCGATCGCTCGATTTCAGATTGAAGCGGGGAAAGCCGGCGCAGATATTGGGCGGATTTTCACGGTTTCCGCGGGGACTTCCGCATCGGACGGCTCCGCGGTTTCATCGCAAGCCATCCACTCTTTGAAGCGATTGGGTATCGCTCACGATGGGCACAGCAAACGGCTGAATGGGGCGATGATTCGAGGGGCGGATTTGGTCTTTGGAATGACCGCGAGCCATGTCAACAATGCCCGCAATCTTGTCACAGGCGAGAAGGAACACCTCGCAAAAATTCATCCGCTCGATCCTGAAGGTGACATTGAAGATCCCATTGGATTGGGTGATACATCGTACGATCGCTTAGCCAAGGAATTCATGGAACTCATCCCCAAGCGCCTTACGGAGTTGCTCAAGTCATGAAAAGTGTTGCGATCGGAAGTGACCACCGTGGAACGGCCATTGCTCTTGCCATCGAACAGCAATTGAGAATGGAAGGGTTCATCGTCACGATCCTTGGCGATACGAGTGGCGCGCCATCGGATTATCCAGATATTGCGTGGAAGGTTGCGCAAGAAATTGTTTCTCAGCGCGCGCAGCGGGGGATTCTGATTTGCGGAACAGGCATTGGTATGGCCATCGCCGCCAACAAAGTCAACGGAATTCGCGCCGCGCTCGCGCTGGACGAATTGAGCGCGCAACTTTCGCGAACTCATAATGATGCGAATGTTCTTTGTCTCTCGGCAGATTTGCTTGGCCAGACTTTGGTCAAGAGAATTGTCGACATCTGGATGCGATCAAATTATGAAGGCGGTCGACACGCACGACGCCTGGCAAAAATACAGCGCATCGAAAACGGCGAAGACCCTAAAAGTTGAAGCGCCGTTCTCGTTCAGGAACACTCGTTCAGGCGCTCTCGTTCAGGAACGCTGTTCTGCCAAATCGACCAAGAGTCGCACGCCCCATCCAGTCGGGCCAGAGCCGGTGACTTCGTTGGCAGATTCCGCCGTTGCCATTGATGCAATATCCAAATGCGCCCACGGAATTTCTGGTTTCACAAAGTATGAGAGGAACGCAGCGCCCTGGATCGGATGCGCCGATCGCAGTGGGTTGCTGTTGAGAATGTCCGCGTGTTGACTTCGCATAAATTCTTGATGCGCCGGCCAAAGGGGGAGTCGCCAAACAAGTTCGCCCGTTGAAGTTGCGGAATCTTCGACTTCTTTCGCCAAATTTGGTTGATTGCAGAAATATCCAGCGCAGAAGTGTCCCAGCGCAACGCCCACTCCACCCGTGAGAGTCGCA
Organism: Planctomycetia bacterium; assembly: GCA_005792145.1. Lineage (GTDB taxonomy): Bacteria > Planctomycetota > Phycisphaerae > Phycisphaerales > SM1A02 > F1-60-MAGs104. Next base: position 12,435 of record SXSS01000075.1, read on the forward strand.
ATGTCCACGATCGCGCTGGGCTTGATTGTGTCGCACGCCCAGCTGAGCGCGTCGGCAAGAACAAGTCGACCTTCCGCGTCCGTGTTTGTCACTTCAACGGTGACGCCATTGTGAAGTTTGATGATGTCGTCAGGTCGATAGGAGTCGTTGGAAACCATATTTTCCGCGACTGCCAAGATGCCTGTCACGCGCATCGGAACTTTCAGCGCGGCGATTGTTTGCATCGCACCCATAACCGCCGCGCCTCCACACTTGTCATATTTCATTCCCTTCATTCCGTTGTTGACCTTGAGGGAATATCCGCCAGTGTCATATGTCACGGTCTTGCCGACAAGCACCAGATGATCCTTCTTATTGCGTGGCGAAATCTTGCGCGGAGTCCATTCGATGATCACGATGCATGGCTTGATCGCGGAACCTTGCCCCACAGAAGTCAATCCACCCATGCCAAGTTTGCGCGCTTGCGCATAGTCGATGACACGAACTTTCATCTTGCCTTCACGAGCAATCTTGCGACTTTCCCCTGCAATCCACGCTGGATGCGCGATATTTGGCGGGGTCGCGCCAATGCGGCGTGCGGTGTTCACACCCTCGGCGATGATCAATCCGTGCGCGAAGCCATCGCGCACGGCGGTGTCATCAGCCCAGAGAGTCAACTTTGATTTTCGCGCTTCACGCTTGGTCGCTGTGCCGTCGAGCGAGTCGAAGCGCCATGTGCCAAGCGATATTCCTTCGGCAAACGCTCCACCCATCGCGCGTTTCGCGGCGGCGTCGGATCCCCATGATGCACTGTTGTCCATCGCAATCGCGCTGGCTGAAATCTTGTCAAGCGCACGACCAACTTTCGCGCCGACAATTCTCATCCGATCAGTCGAGAATCCTTCAACAGGTCCAAGTCCAACAAGCATATGAGTCTTTCCCACTGTGCAGGTCGCGCCAACTTCCGCGAGGAAATTTCCCGCACGCAACGCGTCTTGGCATCCCGTATGCGCGCGCGCTGATTTTGGCCAGCGGGCGGCTTTACCCTCTGATTCAGCGTGAATTGGAACGAGGATCAAGCCCTGCGACTTCGACGAAAGTGAAATATTTCTGTACATGGGGGAGGCATCGTAATGTCTATCCTCTGATGATGGAGTCTTCTTAAATGGACAACTGGTCGGTCGTCATCATCGGCGGTGGTCACGCGGGGGTTGAAGCCGCGTGGGCCGCATCGAGCGCACTCGCCGCGGCAGGCGCGAAGGGCGCGCGCGTTTTGATGATCACTATGGATCCAGCAACTGTCGGCGCAATGAGTTGCAATCCTGCGATTGGTGGACTCGCCAAAGGGCAGATGGTTCGCGAGATTGATGCGCTTGGTGGAATTATGGGGCGCGCGACCGACGCGACGGGAATTCTTTTTCGCGTCTTGAATGCGACCAAAGGCGCGGCTGTGCGCGGACCTCGCGCGCAGTGTGATCGACATCATTATCAAGCGGAAGTTCAGCGCTTGATTGCGACGCGCAGTCGAACGGAAGTTCCCATCGTGATGGTTCAAGGAGTGGTCGAATCCTTCGAAGATCAAGCGGGAACTCTTCGAGCAGTTCGACTTGCTGCAGGAGCGCAAGTGGTCGAGGTTGATGAATCGTCGGCGGCATTCAACGCGACTGCGATCGAGCGAATGTGGCAAGGTGAGCGCGGACCATCTGTCGCGCCAAGGATGCCGTTTGGAAGTGGCGCGCCCAGAAAAAGTTTGGCGCAATCGCAAACACAATCGCCGTCCATCGCAGGTGTCACCGTCGAGGCGGATGGGCGCATTCGAATCGAGGCGCGCGCGACGGTGTTGACGACCGGAACTTTTATGCGCGCTCTGATGCATACTGGAGAATCGCAAACCGAAGGTGGTCGCGTTGGAGAAGGAACTGCGGTGGGAGTTTCCGCGGCCTTGATACAACTTGGCTTTGAACTTGGGCGACAAAAAACAGGCACGCCGCCTCGATTGCAGCGAAGTTCGATCGACTGGGAATCGCTGACGCCGCAGTGGGGCGATGATCCGGCATTGCCATTCAGCGCGCTTTCTCCGCAGATTTTGCCTGCGGGAAGATTTCCAGGACTTCCGCAAGTCGAGTGCCGCGAGACGCACACGACCGCGGAGATTCATGCGCTGGTCACCAAGAATTTGCACCGCGCGCCGATGTACGCAGGTGCGATGGAAGCGGAGGTTGGTCCAAGATATTGCCCAAGTCTTGAAGACAAAGTTGTTCGCTTCGCTCAGCGCGATTCGCATCATGTTTTCTTGGAGCCAGAATCTCTTGCAACCGACGACATTTATTGCAACGGCATTTCGACTTCTCTACCGGCAGAAATTCAGGCACTCATTATTCGCGGCATTCCAGGATGCGGACAAGCGATCGCAAAGCGCTGGGGATATGCCGTCGAATATGACATGGTGTGGCCGCATCAGATTGATGCAACGGGCGAGACGAAGCGAGTGCGTGGACTTTTCTTGGCCGGGCAGATCAACGGCACGAGCGGTTACGAAGAAGCGGCATCGCAAGGACTCGTCGCTGGATTGAACGCGGCGCGCGTTGCGCTTGGTTTGGATCAACTTCGAATTGGTCGCGAGCAGGCATACATCGGTGTCTTGATGGATGACCTCGTCACGCGACAACCGCGAGAGCCATATCGAATGTTCACCAGCAGAGCGGAGCATCGATTGCTTTTGCGTGCGGACAACGCGGAAGATCGCTTGACTGACTTTGGTGTCGCGGCTGGTTTGGTCTGTGCACTGCGAGCGAACAAAGCGCGAGCGCACGCGGAGGCGCTCGCCGCACTTCGAACACGATTGGCCCGCACGACCGCGCCGATCATCTTTGGAAGTGGCAAGAAACTTTCGGATGTCGCTAGGCGGCCAGAGATCACGCCCGTCGCGCTTGCCGAGTTGACGAATTCTCTGGTGAATGTCGGTCAAAGCGATCCGTATGTGGCGGAGGTTTCTCTGTTCGAGCGCGCGATCACGGATATTCGATATGAGTGCTATCTCGTGCGCCAACATTCGGAATTGAAGCGCGCGCTTGCCAGCGAAAATGCGCTGATTCCCCTCGAATTGGATATCAAATCTGTGCCTGGACTCTGCGCGGAAGCGGTCGAAGTTCTGCGCCGATTTCGACCAGCCACGCTTGGTCAGGCATCGCGACTTTCGGGGATTTCTCCTTCGGATATCTCGATTCTCGAGGTCACGCTTCGCCGTCGGCGCAAGAGTGGAAACCTTCCAACGACTTGCTAGACTGCGTTTTCTGTTTGGGTGCCGCTGTAGCTCAACTGGTAGAGCACATGATTTGTAATCTTGAGGTTGTCGGTTCAAGTCCGATCGGCGGCTTTGATTGAATGAAGTGATTCGTTTCGCGGGTTCATTATGAGATTGCGAACACAAATTAAATTCGCCTCAGTCGCAATCGCAGTCGTTTCAACAGTGGGATCTACATTTTTTGGATACTGGGCGATCAAGAAAATTTTCATTCAGGGGCTTGAGGAAAATGCGAAGTTGTTGGCATCCACCGTTGCCGCATCGGTCGATCCACAGCTGTTGGAATCGATCCGAATTCAGCCGGATGAGAAGACTCCTCAATATGCAAAGTTGGAAACTCTTATTCAAGAGTTGACCGCCTCAAACCAAAATGGGGACTTTCCCATTCGCTTCGTCTATCTGTTGATACCGACCAACACAGGCTCAAACTCTGGTTGGGATTTCGCAGTGGATTCCGATCCTCGAACTATCCCCCAATGGAAAGGGCCAGGAACGCCTTACAACATCACTCAGATTGATGGCAAGTCCACGCAGTCTATTCCACAGACGACATCGGCATTTTTCATAAGGGATGAGTGGGGCCAATGGCTCTCTGGATTCGCTCCGATTCGAACGAAGGAAGGGACAGTTGTTGGCTTGGCCGGAGCGGACATTCCATATCTCAATATCGTTGGCTATTTGGATGTCGTCTTCTGGTTTGCAATCGGATTTTCTGGCGTTATGGCTTTGATCTCGTATCTCGCAATCAATATCACCATCAATAAAATGATGGAGTGGCTTACGGATGTTCGTGCATTCATTCACGATATTGGGTTGGGGCAGTTTTCTAAACGATTGAATATGCCTGTGAAGGGAGAGTTTGCTGTTGTTCAAGGCGAGTTGAATGGGATGGCTTCAAAACTTGAACGACAAAAAGAAGAATTGTCGGCAATTGCTGAAATCAGCGGGGAATTGAACAGCATCCAAGATATTGACATTTTGATGGAGTCCATCCTTCAAAAAGCACGCAAGTTGATTGGTTGTGATGCGGGCAGTGTGTACTTGCAAGAAAGAGACTTTTTGTCGTTGCGGTATGTGCAGAACGACACAATCGATAAGAAAAAAAATCACAAACGATCGGCGATCAAATTCGCTCAAATTCCCGTGACTGGCGGAAGTATTGCAGGCTATGTCGCAAAGACTGGTGAGATTCTGAATATCTCTGATGCATATGCCATAGCACCAAACAGTCCATATCATTTCAATCATAGTTTTGATGATGCCTCTGGTTATCGAACCAAGGCAATGCTGACAGTTCCGCTTCGAACGTCCTCTGGCAAGAATATTGGGGTCCTGCAGTTGATCAACCCAATCGACAATCAGGACCAACCGCGCCTCTTTGGAGAAGGCGATAAAAAGATGATCGTCAGTTTCGAATCTGCGGCGACCGTCGCGCTCGAACGCGCCGCGTTGACTCGTTCACTCGTCAATCGAATGATCAAGATGGCGGAACTTCGTGATCCAAGCGAAACGGGTGTGCATTGCGATCGAGTCTCGGCTTATGCCGTCATTTTGTATGAGGAATGGGCAAAGCGCAGGGGGCTTGACGAAAAAAAAATACAACGCGAACGGGATGTTCTGGGCATCGCAGCGAGATTGCACGATGTTGGGAAAGTGGCAATTCCAGATGCGATATTGAAAAAGCCAGGGCGACTCTCTGCCGAGGAATATTCCGATATGAAAAAGCATACAACGGAAGGAGCCAAACTCTTTCGTGATCGGGATAGCGTCTTGGATCAAGCGGCAATCGATGTCACTCGGCACCACCACCAGCGGTGGGATGGCGGGGGATATCCAGGCGACCGCGACGGTGAATTCACTTCTGAAACAAATGAAACTATTCCTTCGACTGGTGTTGGTCTCAAAGGCGAAGCTATTCCACTCTTTGCGAGACTCGTCGCAGTCGCCGATGTCTTCGACGCGCTCAGTTCGAAACGGATGTACAAAGAAGCGTGGCCTGAAGATCGGGTGTTGGCCGAGATGAAGATCAATGCGGGCAAGCAATTCGATCCAGAACTGATAGAGATCTTGTTTGAGAAGATTGAACAAATACGGGCTTCTTCGGAGCGATATAAAACTGTGGAAGCCTGAAAGAGGGTTTTTCCCTTGAGAAAGATGACATTTTGATGGCGCGTAATTTTTCTTGACTATGGGAGTGAAAGTCGTAGACTCGATTTCGGTTCAAGACAAATGACAATTGAAAAAAAGTTTCTGGGTTGGTGTACGAGCGGAGGCCCCGTCGCGGTCGCTGCTCACGCGATGCTTCAAAGCGCGCCGACTGCCGCTGATGGCGCAGTGGACCTTTCTTCGTCGATGATTGTTGTCAGCAGTGGTCGCATCATGCGACATTTGCGATATGAACTCTTGACGCAAGCTCGCGTGCGACGCGTGCCGCTGATCCCGCCGCAGATGTGCACGATTGAGACGCTGGGCTCTCGTTTGTTGGGTGGAAGCGTTTCTCAAGAGCGCGTCAGTTCTTCAGATTGGTTCATCGCTCTCGAACAAGCGCTTGGAGAACTTTCACCAGACGCGGCAGAGTTGCTCGCGCCGCGCGGTCTTCCACAGAATCCAAAATCACGGCTGACGCTTGTGCAGCAACTGCAAACGATTATCGATCAGACGACGAACGCGAATCGTTCGCCTGAAGAAATTGCGCTGTTGCCGATCGTTGCCGATTCTGCAAGCGCTCAGCGAAGATGGAAGTCGTTGCAAGAACTTGTGAATGTTGCGCAGGCAAAAGTGCAGGCTATTGGTGATCGTCGACCGCTCTGTGCTCTGAATTGGAATCGTCGATTGATTGAGGAGGGGGTTGTTGCAAGTGAGTCGCCACATATCTCGCGTGTGATCTTGCTCGGCGTGCTCGATGCGACTCCACTGACTCGAGCGGTAATCGCCCGCTTGGAATCGCAGAAAATTTCCCTGACTGCGTGGATCATCGCTCCCGAAGATCATGCGAGAGGGCACGATGTAGAAAAAAGCTGGTTCGATGAAATCGGATGTGTTCGACGCGATGCGCTGCGGCAGGGGCCTTTACTTGCTGACGATCAGATCGAACCTGCGGATGGTCCCGAAGATCAATGCCAAGCCGCCGTGGCGCGGTACGCGATGATTTCCCAAAATATCGCTCCTGATTTGCCTGATCCAGGTTCGATTGTCATCATCAACGGCGACCCCGAACTGAATGCAGTGCTTGGTCGAACGATCGAATCATCGGGACGGTCGATCCATGTTGGTCGTGGAAAGTCTTTTTCGCAAACGCTCGCGGGGAAATTGCTTGGCGCATTGTCCGCCGTGAATGCTTCGCCTCATCCAGATTCGCTTGCGGCATTCGTTGAACACCCTTGCGTGACATATTGCGCACGACAAAATGGCGCGACATTCGATCTTCTCAGCGAATTCGATTCCGCGCGCGCGAATTCCTTGGTCAACGATCTTGAGCATCTTGAATCTCTTGGCAACGGCTTTCGTGAGGCGAAGGGTTCAGCATTGATGAGTCAGATGAGATCTCTCTTTGGACGATTCATCCCACAAACTATGGGTGCGAAAGTCTCTGGCAGTTGGGCGGAGTTGACAGAGGAACTTGCGCGCATCATTCGCCGAAATGTGCAAGGGACAATCGGAGATCCCGCGCAGGAAGCGGCATGTGACGCGATGGATTATGTTGCGCGAAAAATCGCAGCGGGAGTTTGGGGCGATCAGCCCACGACTATTGGCGCCGCGGTGGCGTTCCTCGACAGCATCTTGCGTGATGTTGAAGTGCCAATTGCTCCCGATGGATTTGAGGTCGAAGTGATTGGTTGGCTTGATTCGCTGTTCGATCCATCAACCGCGATGATTCTGATGGGTATTCGCGAAGGGACTATTCCCAGCACGCCGACCCCCGATGGTTGGTTGAATGATTCGCTGCGCAAAGAACTTGGTTTGGCTGATCGTTCGCAGCGACTTGCGCGCGATGCGTATGTCCTGCACGCAATCGCGGCACGCACCAAGCAACTTGTGATTATTTCTGGGCTTACAAATGCTAATGGCGAACCTGGCATTCCAAGCCGCCTGCTCTTTCCAGGTCAAGGAGTTCAGCAAGCACAGCGAGTTCGTCGATTGTTTGATCAAGATTCGGGCAGTCGTCTTCGACCACAGGCGATTGTAAATTCAAAACAAAGCAAATTTTTTGAAAATCCTGTCCCCGCAAGTTATGTTCATTTGCCGCTTCCTGAAAAATCATCGGTGACAAGTTTCAAGTCGTATCTCGAATCGCCATACGGATTCTGGCTTGAAAATGTCTTGGGACTTGGCAATTCCTGCGCTGGTGTTGGCTCTGGCATCTTGTCGCTCGATCCACTGCAATTTGGTTCGCTCCTGCATATAACGCTCGCGCAGTTGGTCGATCCAAAGATCAAAGATTGTGAAGATTCGAAAACTTTGAAGGACTTTCTGGCCGCTTGGATTCGCACCAAGGTTGCGCAGCTCTACGGTAAAAATCCCAAAGCAGGTATTCGTTTACAGGTCGACATCGCGATCGAACGACTTGATAGTGCGATCGAATGGCATTTGGCGGATCGCGCTCAAGGTTGGATTTTGCAGGAAGCGGAGTGGAATTTTCCCAAAGACACGCAGATTGATGTTGATGGAATACCGCACGGGATCAGTGGTCGCATCGATCGTATTGATCGCAACAATAAAACGGGTGTGTGGAGAATCATTGACTATAAAAGTGGCGACAACGAAGCAGATCCAAACACCGCGACGAAGAAGAAGGGCGAATTGCTCGATCTGCAATTGCCGCTCTATCGCATCTTCGCTCCGCAGCACTATCCAGGAATGAGCGGGGCAGTGCCGACCGTTGGATTTGTCGCTCTTCCCGCCGCGCCCGAAACCGCATCTTTTCTGCCACTCGAAGGTGGAGTGGATTTGGATGTGATCGCGCTTGAAATGGCGAAGGACATCATCCGAAAAATTCGCAACCGAGAGTTTGGCAGTGCCGACGATTTCAGCACGCGTGATGATGGATATGCGCGGCTCTTGCGCCAGGTGTGTTTCACTCCAGCAGGCGATACAGAAGAAACGCCTGCAGATGGAGCAGGATCATGAGCCCCAACACGAGTCCCCACATAAGTCCTTTGCAATTATTGCAGATCACACGAGTACTCGCCAATGCAGGCAGCGGCAAGACGCATAAACTTTCCGCGGATTTTCTGCGAGTTGCGCACAGTGGATTGGTCGAAGGCGATCCATCGCGCGTCGAGTCCATTCTTGCAACAACATTCACCCGAGCTTCCGCGCGTGACATTCGCAATAAAGTTCTGCTTCGTGTTGCGGATGCTGTCATCAATCCAAAGGGTCGGGAGGAACTTGCGGAATCTATTTTCGGCAACAAAGCTCGTTCAAGCGAAGTGAAATGCGAAGAATTGCTCGATGTACTTGTGCAGCGTTTGGATCGTCTGGAGATTCGCACAATCGATGGCTTTTTCAATCGACTTGCTTCTGCATATTCGCTCGAACTTGGTTTGTCTCCTGGCACAACTCCAATCGATGATTCGCAGATTGAGAAGATTCATATGGAAGCTCTTGCGCGCATCATTCAAGCAAATCCACAGGATGCGCGTCGCCTCTTGCAGATCACCACCATGGGCAAAGGCAAACGCGATTTGGTGGCTCAGTTGCTTGAAGGAATGGGGAAGTTGCTGGAGATTTGGCGTGATAGTCAGTCGGATGATTCATCCCAGAATCCTCCCAAAGCGTGGGTTCGACCTGATGAAGTCAAGGGAGTGAATATCTCCGTCGCGCGCAAAGCATTCAAGGCCATCGCTGGATTGGTGGGCGGCGCGAGCGGTCGCAACCGAACGGAGTATGAAAGGGTGAGTGAAGAAGGCGATGCGATTCTGAAGTCAATCGAAGATGGTCGCTGCGATATCAAATCGCTGGAGAGACTTTTGTCGAAAGGGATTGCATACAAATTGATCGAAGGAGATCCGAATTTTTATAGCAAGCCCATCGATCCTTCTGCATTACCTCATTTCAAATACGTTGTTGAATGGGCTCGAGGGGTGATCACAGAAACTGCGCTGCGATCGAGCATTGCACGATGCGAATTAGCACGCAAGCTGGATCAAGAAGTAAGCAACTTGCTCTTCCAAGCGGGCGCTTGCACATTTGATTCGATCACGCGCTCTGTCAGCAGCAGTCTGGCAAAGGACACGCTTGGTGACATGCTCTATCGGCTGGATGGACGCATTGATCATTTGCTATTGGACGAGTTTCAGGACACCAGTCTTGCGCAGTGGCGGGCGTTGCAACCGCTGGCGCAATCCATCGCATCCGGTGGCGAAAATGCGCGATCCATTCTTGCAGTTGGCGATGCGAAGCAATCTATCTATGGATGGCGCAATGGCGATCCGCGTCTGCTGCGTGGTCTGCCTGCATTGTTGAATGAAAGTGGCGAGGCAGATGTTGTCGATGAAACGCTTGCAACAAGTTGGCGCAGCGCGCCGATTGTCTTGCAGTCCGTGGATTGCGTCTTTCGATCTCTTTTGCGTTCGGATCATCCAGCGCGAGACTCGAGTGAAAAAAACTACAGCACGAATTTTCTTGAAGCGATTGAAAAGTGGATGGACAAATATGCGGATCACATTGCCGCGCCAAAGAACGCCACGCTGACTGGTTGCGTTCAATTTGTTGAGAACGAAAAGGGTCTTCATCTCGCTGCTGCCGCGGCGAAGGCGACAGAACTTTGGCGGCGATCTGGAGGGCGACTGAAAATCGCTGTGATTGCTCCTCGAAATAAAGATGTGGGTCTCATCGTGCAGGCGATTCGCAATCAACCCGATGCGCCGCCGTGCGCGCTCTTGGCGGGTGGCGAGTTGTCAGCTTCGCCCGCGGTTGTCGCATTGATTGATGCGATTCGCTTTGCTGCTCATCCAGATGATCTCGTCAGTTTGTTGAGCGTCCTGCAATCACCGCTTGCACAAGTTTGGGGTCTGCAGCTTCCAACAGATTGGTCACTCGCGAGGCAATCGAATGCCCGCTTCGAAGCCGCGCAGAAACTTCGCCTCGCATTCGCATCCAATTCGATCGCGGCGACAGTCTGTGCGTGGGTTTCAAAACTTGATCGATCGCCAAGTGGCACTCCACTTGACGATGGCGATCGACGCAGAGTGACAAAATTGATTTCTGAAATAAGCATCGCGGAAGATAGCGCTGGAACACTCGATGACTTGATCGGACTTCTCGATGCAGTCAGGATGCAGGATGTTCCCAGCCAATCCATTCATGCAATCAACATTCACCAGTCAAAGGGTTTGGAATGGGACATTGTCATCTATGTGGCGCAGAGCAAAACCAGTTCTCCGCGCTATCTGATGGCGGTTGGACGCGGCGGTGAATATCGCGGTCCGGAATCCGATCGCATCGCGCCAAAGATTTCGAAAGGACACGCTTTGCTTGGTGTGCAGGAAGTGATCGACTCCGCGGACCAATTTGCATATCAGGAATTTCTCAGCTCGCTTTATGTCGCGATCACGCGTGCCAAGCGAGGACTCTGGGTGTATGTCGAGAATCCAAGCGAAGAAGGTCCGCCGACAATCACTCGCAGCCACGGTGGAATTCTTCGCTTTGCAATGTCATCTCCAATTCCAAATTCGAAATTTCAAAACGATGAATCTTGGATTGATGCAGCGGCGGGTGTGGCGGATTCCGCGAAGGCTGAGGAGTCAAACGAAACAGTAAACTTGATCGCGCCGCCGATGCCCGCTCGACCGAAGTCGCCACGCGTGCAGACTCGGGTTGCGCGCAGTGCGTCCGCGCTCAGCGCGGTCGCAACTCGCGAAGACGAAACGAAAAATGAAGTCACCGATCCTTTGGCAAGTCGCAATGCGATGGCGTATGGCAGCATCGCCCACGCTGTCTGCGAGAGCGTTGAATGGATCGACGACTGGAAGCCAAACGAAGCGGCTTTGGTTGCGCGCGCAACAACACTCGCTCCTTTCTTCACCGCGGAAACGATTCAGACTGCAGTCTCTCGAGTGATCGCACAATTACGCGCGGGTAAAATCGCCGCATCGCTTTCGCGGCCGAAGGATTCCGCCGTCGCCGTTCGTGAGCGGCAATTCTTGCACTTCAACGAATATGGTGGATTGCGACAGGGTGCGATCGACCGCATCGTTCTGCACGGAAAGCCTGGCGCGTGGACGCAAATAGATATTGTCGATTTCAAGACCGATCGGCCGCTTGTCGAAGGCGACCCAAACTGGTCCGCATCTCGCGCAGAACATCACCGCCCACAGCTTTATGCATATCGCGAAGCCGTGGCGGCGGAATACAGCGTTGATCCGAAGATCATTTCGACTTCGATTGTGTTGTTATCCCGCGGTGAAGTCATCACTCTCTGATCCTTCATATCATCTTCAATCACCGATGATGTTCAGCGCGCTACTTATTTTTGGGCTGGTCACGACACAGTCTGTCGTTGCGCCAACTGCGTCACAAAATTCGCCGGCAATCAAAGTTGTCGCAGGAAATGATGTGGTCGCCGATCTGGTGCGCGCCATCGCGGTTCAGGATGTAGAACTTTTCGTGCTTGGACAAGGTGCAGATCCGCATTTCTACGAACCAACTCCAGCGGATGCGAAGAAAATTGAATCCGCAGATCTGGTGATCGAATTCGGGCTTGGACTTGATCGAGCGATGGGCAAGCTTCATCGCTCCACAGGATCGAAGGCCAAGCTCTTGGTTGTTGCCGAAGGATTGGCAAAGGGGGGCAACACCGCAGTGACCGACCACGCCGACCACGCCGACCACGCCGACCACGCCGACCACGCCGACCACGACCACGGCCACGATCACAATCATGGTCATGGATCAAGTGCAGTTGATCCGCACATTTGGCATGATCCATCAAAGGTTCGCATTTTGAACGAGCGAATTTGCGCCGCGCTTGTCGCGGTGCGTCCGACTTCCGCGGAGAGTTTTCGTTCACGCAGTCTGGAACTTGACGCGCAATTGGTCAAACTCGACGAGTGGATCAAGGCGCAAGTTCTGCTTATTCCAGAATCAAAGCGACTGCTTGTCACAACGCACGATGGACTGCGATCGTTTGGTGACCGATATGGTTTTCGAGTTGTGGGAATCGAAATGACTTCTGAAGGGGCAGATATTGCGCCATCGCAACTCGTCAAGATGGTGAACGCTTTGCGCGAGACCAAGAGTTCTGTGGTCTTTGGTGACGCATCACATCCTTCTCGAATAGCGGCGACAGTTGCACGCGAAGCAAATGTGCGCCTCATCGAGACATTGCGCTTGGATTCCCTCTTGCAACCTCCCGCCGCAGAGCAAGGAAAAGCGTATCTTGAAACGATGCGTTTGAATGTCAATACGATTGTGAAGGCGCTTCAAGATTGAAATACGAGTGGCTTGCGTATGGTGGTCGTCACTTGCACGCGCC
>SXSS01000076.1 GCA_005792145.1 Planctomycetia bacterium
CAGCACGCCAGATGAAATTCGTCAGCGCTTTGGAACAAGTAAAAAGGCTTTCAAACAAGCACTCGGCAACCTTTTTCGCGAAAGACGGATCGCATTTATGCATCCTGGAATTCAACTTGTAGAAAAGTGAAGTCGGGGACCAGTCAGGGAATTGCTGAATATTTTTTATCTTGCGAAATATTTCGAGTACTTCCGCGTTCTCCTCGGTGGAGTGGATCGGTTTTGGAGGAACCCCGAACGACTTCGGTCTAGGAACACTTTCGAGTGAACCACAGGTCATTCCCCCTGAGATATTTTGTCCATTGAAACAAAGTCACATGTTCATTCTCCTGCGGTATTCTTGAACTATCACAGGAGAATGAAATGAAGAAAAGTTTTCTCAAGTCATTGCGTCGATTCTCAATCTGTGCGCTCTTTGGACTGACATCGGCGATTGCCAACACAGCGCAGGCAGGCGGAGATATTCCGAATGAGTGGTTCTTCGAGGGCGCGAACCGACCGAAGGCTCTTCGCGCGCTCGAAGGAAAGCCCGCGCCAGAAATCGTGACACAAGCCTGGATCGGCGAACCAACAACAATTACCGCAAATCGTGGCAAGGTGGTCGTCGTTGATTTTTGGGCGACTTGGTGTGGACCTTGTATGAATGCGATTCCTGAAAATGTCGAGTTGATCAAGAAGAATGCAGGGAAGCCACTCGCTTTCATCGGCATCCATGATTCAAATTCTGGATGGCAAACCGCGCCACAAGCGGTCAAGAGCAAAGGAATCAACTATCCAGTTGCGCAAGACAAAGGCGATTCTGCGAAGGCGTATCAGGTTTCATTTTGGCCGACATATGTGGTGATTGATCACGAAGGAATCGTGCGCGCCGCTGGATTGATTCCAACCCATGTCGCAGCAGTCGTCGAGATGTTGTTGAAAGAAGTTCCCGCAACTTCAGTTTCTGGGGGAGATTCTTCCGCAACTTATTTTGGTGGTGGCGCGCGACCCGCATGGCTGAAAGTGATGGAAGGAACCCCAGCACCCGCATTTCCAGAGGATGCAAAGTGGATCGGAACAGCAGTCACAGCAGAAGCGCGGCAAAATCAAATCGTTGTGATGCAGTTCTTTTCTCCTCAAGGCGACGCATCAATGAAGCAACTTCAACAAGTCGCAGAACTCGCCCCAGAATTTGCTCCGCAAGGTGTTGTGATAATGGGCGTGTGCGACGCTCGCTCCAAGTGGCCTGCAGCAAAAAAGGAAATTGAAGGTAAAAAAATCACCATTCCAGTGATGCAAGATGGAGCGGTCACTGCTGTTGCGGGCAGTCAATCACCAATCATGCTGGGCACGACCGCTGCTTCGATGGGAGTTCGACTTGCGCCAACAACTGTGATCATCGATCGCGATGGGAAAGTCCGCGCGGCTGGCGTGCGTCCGGACAAAGTGAAGGAATTGATCAACACCATTCTTGCAGAACCAATTTCTGCGACAAAAACAACGAGCCAATGAATATGTCGACGGAAAAAACCACGAACAACAATTTGAGTTCTCCCCCTACTCAACCTGCAACCATTCCAGCTGTTGGCGCTTGTCCATTCGCAGACACAGTTCGATCGCATGTTGGCAAGACGGTCGTTGGACAGCAAGTTGTCGTCGAGCGCGTCATGATCGCACTGCTGACCGGCGGGCATCTTTTGCTGGAAGGCGTGCCTGGCATTGCCAAGACGCTCATTGTGCAATCTGTTGCGAAGGCGATCGATTTGAAATTCTCACGCGTGCAATTCACCATCGATCTTCTGCCATCGGACATTCTTGGTTCAGAGATTCTTGATCAGAAGACAAGCGAGTTCCGCATTCATCGAGGGCCGATTTTCACAAACCTTCTCCTCGCCGACGAAATCAACCGCGCATCTCCCAAAGTTCAATCCGCACTTCTGGAAGCAATGCAAGAAAGAAAAGTGTCCATCGGCGATACCTCGCACGCACTACCCGCTCCATTCTTGGTGATTGCGACACAGAATCCAATCGAACAATCTGGAACATTCGAGTTGCCAGAAGCGCAGTTGGATCGTTTCCTATTGCGCCACCGTTTTTCCTATCCATCGGCGGAAGAAGAGACCGAAGTTGTGCGCAGAAGCCTGAAATTGAAGCTGAAAATGCAAGGAGATGGCGCGGTGCCGATGACGGCATTTGACGCCATAGACGATGGCGCGAAACTGCATATTCGCGATCTCTCACAGGCCATGGCCGCAGTACAGAATGTTCATGTCAGCGAGGTCTTTCTGCGCGACTGTATTGAGTTGGTGCATTTGACGCGCAAGCATCCGGACATTGAATTGGGATGCAGTCCACGCGCCGCGCTTGCGCTGGTTCATGCATCTCGTGCGAGAGCTTTCCTGCACGGTCGGGAATACACGATTCCTGAAGATTTCTTCGCACTTGCGGAGGATGTCATCTTGCACCGAATGCGTCTTTCATACGAAGCGCTTGCGATAGGACGAAAGTCCACAGATGTGCTGACCGAAATGCTTCGCTCGCTTTCATAAGAGTCCTTGCGTATGACCACCATCCTGCGACCACCCGACGAACTTGCGCGCGGCGACTTTGAAATGGTCGTTCGACGACTCGCAGACGATCTTGCATTTGGAATGGACCCATCACGCTTCATCGGATCAGGTCTCGAATATGCGCAGTCTCGCCCTTATGCGCCGGGGGATCCAATCAAGATGATGGACTGGAAAATCACCGCACGCCTTGGGAAGCCTTTCGTGAAGGAATACGACACCCCAAAGCGTACCAATGTTTTTATTGTCGTCGATACATCTGCTTCGATGGGAATTTCTTCGACCACGATCACCAAGCATGATCTTGCTGTGTGGATTGCATCAGCGATTGGTTTGATCGCTCAGCGGCGGATGAGCCCCGTCGGAGTGATCGGCGGCGGCGAGCGCGAAACACGCTTGAATCCAAGCCTGAATCGTGCAGATTTATGGCAAGCGCTTGACCCTCTGCGCGCAAGCAATTTGAGCGAAGGGACCAGATTGTCCGATCGTCTGGCTGATCTTGATCTGCGGGCAAAGAGATCAAGTGTCTTTGTTGTGATCAGCGATATGCACGACCCGGATGCGATTCCTGCACTACGACACGCTTCCCAGAAGCATGACTGCGTTGCAATTCATCTGATGGATCCTGCCGAACGCGGGAGGTTGCGCGCAGGATTTTTTCGTGGCCAGGAAGCGGAGAGTGGACGATCATTTGTTGCACATGGTGGGAGTGCTTGGGGGCGCGGTGGCGAAGTTGCCTCCGACCTTGCAAAGTCCGGAACAAGCTATCTGCGATTGCAGACTGACCAACCGTTTATCGCACCTCTTCGGCACTTTCTATCTTTCAGACCGATGATGGGCGGAGGTCGCGGATGATCTGCGCACACTTCATCTGCGCAATTCTTGCGACGACATTTGTTGCTGATGATGTTGCGACTCCGCGTGGAATAACAGGAAGCGTGACGATCTCGCACTCGGGTGATCCACTGCAAGCAAAATTGGATCAAGGGCTTTCTTCGCCGATGTTGGTACGCGTGACGGATATCACTGGCGGAAGTACAACACCAGAGTATCGATACAGAATTGATTACATCGGAGCGGTTGCTGGATCCTTCAACCTTCGTGATTTGATCACGCACCGTGACGGAACGCCTGCGATAGAACTTGGGGCAATTCCAGTGCAAATTGTCTCAGAATTGCCCGACAAATTCGGTAGTGATCTTTTTATTGTCTCTGCAAAACCAATGTTTGCGCGGAGTTATTACAGAGTGATCATCGGGTTGATCGCTGTGATTTGGATCGCGATTCCAATTTTTGTTTTTGTTCGAAGGTGGATTCTCAACAAGCCTGTTCCTGTTGCTCCCCCACCACCACCCGCGCCAACATTTGCGGATCAACTGCGCCCACTCGTTGAGGCGGCTATGAATCAGGGACTCGCAGTGCATGAACAAGCACGATTGGAACTTCTGCTTATGGCATTCTGGAGTGAGCAACGCAATCTTGCATCGCTTCCGCCAGTCCAAGCAATCGAGCAACTTCGGATTGATCCTGAAGCAAGCATTTTGATTATTGCGGTTGAGAAATGGCTTCACTCTCGCGCAAGCGCAACTCCGCAACCGACAAAAGATCTTGCGCAATTGCTGGCACCATTCCGTGGATATGCGCCGATCCCACTTGCGGAGGTTTCGCAATGACATTCACATATCCAATGCTCTTATTGCTCTTGGCAATCCCAGCGCTGATGCTGTGGGCAGTGCCATACCGCAGTTGGGGATTGCTTCTCCCATTTGATCACCAGTCTCATCATCGGCGACGATGGCTTTCCGTGGTGCTTGGTGCATTCGATTGCGCTCCTGCACTCTTGTTCGCCGTGGCGATCATTATTCTTGCTGGCCCTCAAACAATGCAACAACCAAAGAATGCTCGCAAGCTGACAAATATCCAATTCTGCCTCGACGTTTCGGGAAGCATGATGATGGAAAATCGCAGTGAAAACTCCCGAAAAGCGATCAAAGACTTCATCGCTGTGCGAGAAGGAGACGCATTTGGGCTGACGATTTTTGGATCGCAGCAAATCCGCTGGACCCCGCTCACAAAAGATCTTTCCGCCATCCACAACGCATTGCCATTTGCAGATCCAAGTCGCCAACCAAGTCATATGAGCGGGACAATGATTGGCGCGGCGCTGCGATTCTGCAAAGACAACATGACCAACGAAGCCGAGCAAGGTGATCGAATAATTATTCTGGTTTCAGACGGAGATAGTTTTGACCTTGCTGGCGAAGCTGGTGGAGAAATTGCAGATGAGTTGAAGCAAGAAAATATCAGGCTCTACCATGTGCATGTCGCAACGGATCCAATCCCAGATGAAGTTGTCGATATCGCACGCGAAACTGGCGGCGAAGCATTTCAAGCGACAGATGCGCTCAGCCTGAAGCGCGTCTTCACGCACATTGATCGGATGAAGCCCGCGGAATTTCGCACGCTTGGCACGGTACCGCTTGATCACTTCAAGCCCTTTGCAATTATTGCGCTCGCCTTTCTTGGACTTCATGTGGTCGGACTTCTGGGAGTTCGCTACACCCCTTGGTAAGAATTCAAATGATGCAGACTTCACACATCATCATCGCAATCGCAGTTCTGATTATTGTTGGAATTGCAGAATGGTTGCATGCACGCAAAGTCGCACGAGTCGCACGACTGGCGTTGGGACCAAGCGGCCGAGCGTCGAGATGGACGATCGTTGTCGCACCATCACGAACGATCGCGGCGGCGCTTGCGACATGGGGTTTGCTTTTTCTGCTGACATACGACCCGGTCGAAATAGATAAAAAACCAGCCAAAATCGCATCAAATCATTTGCTTGTGCTACTCGATGTTTCGCCAAGCATGCATTTGAAGGATTCTGGCGCGCAGGCACAAGGAATCAGTCGTGCCGCGCGAGCTGGTGAAGTGGTTCAAGGCGTGCTTGACCGCCTTGATATGGAAAACACGCGCATCTCGATCGTTGCGTTCTATACGGATGCTCTGGCAATTGTGCAGGACACTTTCGACAAGGAAGTTATTCGCAACGCACTCGACGGGCTGCCGATGTACACAGCCTTTGAGCCCGGTCCAACAAATTTGCAGAAGGGACTTGTAAAGGCATTCGAGATCGCACGACTCTGGCCTGCAGAATCCGCGACTCTCTTGATTGTGACCGACGGAGATGTTGCGCCGAGCGTTCCTTCGGCGATTCCCAGCTCGATCGCTGACACAATCGTGATTGGCTTGGGCGATCCAGTCAAGAGTTCGAATGTGAATGGACACGGAAGTCGTCAAGACACAATGGGATTGCGCCAACTGGCAACGCGCCTCGGAGGTTTTTATCACGACGGCAATCGCAAGCACCTTCCAAGCGAAATCGTCAATAGTCTGACAATGATTGCGCCGCGTATTGGCGATCATTGGAGCGAACGAGACTTGGCGCTGCTCGCCGTTGGCATCGGTTGTTCGACGCTCGCACTCGTTGGACCTTTACTGACATTCTTCGGACGATCGCGAGCCTTTACGCGCGAAATCCGCGCTTTGAAACCTCTTCGGAAAGAGGTCATTGCATGATTTTTTCACGCATTGCATGGGGAATTTGGGCTCTCGTTCCAGTTGCGGCTGTGACATATCACTTTGGTCCTGGACAAACTGCGTATGTATTGGATCAAGCTTCCCGATTACAGAATGAAGCGTCCATTGCTCAGGGAATTGCGCAGATCGATCAGGATACTGCATATGCGAAGCACCTCGAAGCAATCGATGCGAGGCGCAAGGCATTTATTGATCCATCATCGGATAATCAGCGAATGGCACTTGATGCGACTGGATTGGAGGAGCGTGCCTATGCAAAAGCAGCAACAGGATGGAAGACAACCGCTGATCGCTTTCAAGAGGTGCTGACAATTCTTGGCGATGCATCACCAAAAGAAGCGCGTGATATTCGATGGGCGAAGGCACGCGCGAGTGTCCGCGCAGGAGAAATCTGGACTGGAATCCAAGAACTGGAATCTCTTGTGACGGAATTGGATGGTTCAGCCACTTTGGATGATTCTCTCGCACGAACTGCGCGAGAAGAACTTGCGACGGCGTATTACTATGGTGCGCGACTGCTGCGGCTTTCTGGAATGCCCGCGCAAGAGTGGCGAATCGAATCTGGAAAAGCGCGACAGCATTTTCGATATCTCGCAGAGAGCGAATCTGGAAAGTACCGCGAGAAGGATGACACCAACGATGCCGCGAAAAATTATCAGCGGAATCTGGAACTTGTGCTCAATTTAGAGCAGTCGAGCCTTGCAGAATTGCAGGGAAGACCACTGCCGAAAGATTCGCCCCGTGCTGGGAAACCTGGCAATAGGCCTGCAAAAAGGCCTGGAAAGGGCAAGGGACCTCCAAATCAGGATGGTCGTGGCGCTGGCGGTCCAGAAGAAATACGCGATGGCTGGTAATGAGAGATGAAAAGTAAATTCAACAAAATCAATAAGAAAAACATTATGAAGCACAGATTTAAATTACACAAACTTTTTATCGTTGTTTCCACACTGTTCACGGTGTTCACGCTGCCTAGCACCGTTGCGCTTGGTCAAGTAACAACGGTCAAGCTTGTTCCAAGCACGCCAGCCGCCCCGAATGCAGCAGGTGCTGTGGGAATTACTGTCATTCAATCCTCCTCAGGTGTTTCAATTCAAGGTGCAACGACGATGCCCACAGGCGTCGCAATCCCGATCGTTCAAGAAGATCAATTCATTCTTGATGGCGATGCGCAAATTGGTGGACCTGCGATTGCTTCTGGATCAATGCTTTCGCCAGAACAACTTGATGACTTGCGAAGGGAATTCAATGGCGCAAGTTCCGATGACCGTGAAGCGCTGCGAGCGTACTTCCGCGATATGGGTATCGATATCAAGAAACTACTCGGTGGTCCGGGCGAGGCGATGGAGCCCAATGCTTCTTCTCTTGCCCAAGCAGTTCGAATGATCGAATTCACGCGTACACCACAGACGGTGCTCGCCGCGCGATCGAAAATCGGATTTGCTGTTGAAGAGAAACCCCCTGCCACCGACTTTGCCGCAACTGTGAAATGGCTGCAATTACAGGTACTTGCTGGCGAGTGGTCTGCGCTCGGCGACGCGCTGGGACAACTTCCACCAGCAGATGCCATCGCGGTTTATACGCAGATTCTTCAGACGATCAATCGTTCGCAGCGCGGGGATCCAAATCAGAAACCAGATCCAGGTCTGCTTCCTGAAGAAGTTCTTGCGATCGCTGATAGCGCGCCCGAAGCTTTGAGTGATTGGCAAGTGACCATTCTTGCGCAGTTGTTGAAAGATGCGGCAGAAAAATACAGCACCGCGCCGATGCTTCAAAAACTTTCTGGAAATACTCGAATGTTTGGCAGACAAGATGCCGCGCACCGTGAACGAACTGTCAAGTTTCTTGTTTCCGCTGGAATGGCCCTTGATGCCTCTGCATACTTTCCTCCGCTTGATGAAGCACGAGCGAAACTCGATGCAGTAGCACTCTTCAATTATGCTCGATATCACGAAGACTTTGCAAACAGCAATCGCGCAGGTGGAGAAACAGAAAGTCACTTGCGTACCGCGTGGGGTTTGTACTGCGAGACTGCGTTGATTGAAAGCGCAGATGCCGCCCTGCGCCAAGATGCAATACGGCGTGCGATCGATCTCTTGCCATCAATGCCTCCAGCACGAGCGTCGGCGTGGCTCAATGAAGTCTTTGCAAATCCAACGCTTGCTCCAGCGGCACTGGAAATCATCGCATTAAAGGCGGTTTCATTGCGGGATAGCCAACTCGATCTTGCACAGCGTGCTCAGACAATATTGACAATGAAAGAATCCGTCGACACTCTGCTTGCGCAGACTGGAATTGATATTCGACTGCTTCGTGTTCCACTTCGAATGTTGACAACGGCGCTTGTTGGTGAAGCCGAGTCCGCCTTGGATGGCAATGCTGGCGTAGGAGGCGGCGGCCGTGGCCGTCGCACTCCACGCCAACAAGGTCCTGCAGGTCCTCAAGAGATGAACTTATTGCTTCGTGCGATGCCCAGTGAAAATTGGATGTCAGTGCTCGAGCCAAGCCTTGCGAGTCGGGCGTATCGAGCGGCTGTCGAGATTGCGACAAGCGCGGACGAAGTGGATGTTGCGATCGACTCGTTGTCGTATGCGGTCACGCGATTTCCAGATCAAGCCGTTCAACTTGCTGATGACTTTCTGCGCCGCTGGGAGACTCGACTTGGTCCACAGAATGAAGTCGATCCGAATCAAATGATGTTCATCGGATTTGCGCGAGATGGAATGACTTCCGCCCCACTCACCCGTGGACGACAGAGACGAAATCTCGATCGATTGGCGAGACTTATGCTTGTGCTTGACGAAATTGGAGTTGACTCGCGCAAACTCCCAAATGTCGCAAAAGTTTTTAGCGCCTGCCACGGTCGAACCGAAGTCTTTACAAAAGATGGAATCACCAGCATTTTCGGCCCAATCGATCAACTTGAGTCCGAAACTGCATCCAGCCTCGCGGATCAAATGCGCGCGGGATTGAGCGGAGATTGGCGCGACAGGAAGGCTCAACAAGCGGCTGGCATGAAGCGATCACCAGAAGAAATTAACGCGATGGTCGAGAAAGGCTATGCGCTTGCGATCGAATTGATTGATCACTCGATCGCTGAAAGACCGAATTCGTGGCGTTATGCCGTGACGAAAGCTGGACTGACATATGACCGTGTGCAATATATTCAAGATCAGGAGAAGGAAGACTTTGCGACATACAACCAGTATCGCAAGGAAGCATTCGAGGCCTTCGCACAAACTGCCAATCGATATGCGGAAGTTGTCAGCCGCGGCGATCAGCGAGATGATCCCAGTGTTTATCTCGCATGGTTCAGCGCCGCAGTTGGCGCGACCGAATTGAATTATCTCACGCGAGATGATTTGCTTGTTGAGGGTTCGCCGCAGGATGATCAGATAGACCTCATTCGAAAATCAATTCAGCAACTCCCTCCTGGTGCTTCAGAACGACATATTGCTGCATTTGCTCAGGCAATCACGGATGCACTTGCCAAACTTGAACCCGACGTGAAGCCTCGCATTGTTCGGCACGCGATGCGAATCATTGGTGACAACCCCGCTGGCGCATCTCTGCGACGATTGACAGATCTATATCAGGATCTCATGAAGGATGAGATCAAACTGCGACTCGCAATCGACGGCGACGATCAAGTTGGGACAAACCAGCGTTTCGGGGCGGCGCTCACATTGCGTTTCACTGGCGAAGTCGATCGGGAAACAGGTGGATTCAGCCGATATTTGCAAAATGATGTTTGGGCCCGAGTCGGCAATTCATACCGCCCGATGAACTATCGCGACCTCCTGAAGAAAAGCCTCGAAGCATCATTTGGCGACAACTTCGAAATAGACGGCATCGGGTTCTTTGAAGCACTTGCTCCACCACGACCAATTCGTGAAAGTGGTGCGGATGGCTGGTTGGAAAAGCCAGTCGCATATGTCGTTTTGAAAGCGAAGGATCCAAGCGTTGATCGCATTCCGCAGTTGTCAATGGATATGCATTTCAATGACACATCTGGTCCTGTGGTTCTGCCAATCATGTCAAACTCTCCACAGATTGACGCGGCGGTGTCGAGCACTCTTCGTCCATTGAAAAATCTCGAAGTCATCCAGACAGTGGACTTGCGCGACATGGAAAATACTCAGAAGGGTCGTCCGATTATTTTCGAAGTTCAGGCAAAAGCGGATGGGATAGTTCCAGAACTTGCTGAACTGCTCTCTGGCTATAGGGACGCAATACAGGGTTACGAAATTTCTGCAAATGGAATTGAAACGAGACCCCTGAATCTGATTGAAGCTGATGCTGGATCTTCCGCCATGAAATCCATGATGATGCTGATTCAACAAACTCAGAAAGCTGATTACATTCAAGCAGATGAAAGTGGTGCGTATCGACTTCCAACTGAAAGGTCTTGGATGATCACTTTCACGCCAACGGCGGCGACAGTTGGAAGTGCATTTACATTTCCAACCCTCAACAATAAGTTGCAGGGAACACTTGTTTCACGGCAATTTTCGGATATGGATGTGGTCACGATCACCACACCATCGGTTGCTGTTCGACAAAGATTGTTGAGTCCAAGAAATATAATCCTTGCTGGAATCGTTTGCGCTCTTGTCGTGATTGGCTTCATCGCACTTCGTCGGCGCAAACCTATGATTTCAGAAGAACCAATTTCATATTTCCCCACCCGCATCTCTCCAATGAGCGTGATCACCACCTTGCGCAGAATTGACTGGGAGCATGGCGCGGTTCTGACACCGAATCAACGCACAACGTTGATCGCCGAGATTGCGACACTGGAAGAGACATATTTCGGCCGAAGTGAATCAACCGACGCGGTGCAGAATGGCGAGGCGACCGCACAACTTCGTGATGTGCTCGAACGCTGGGCGAAAGTTGCAGGATGATGGGAGCAATAAGCCTGCAACGAATTTTAGGACGCTTCATTACAAGGAGTCTTCCTATTGTCATCTTCGCAACTCTTTTTTGCGTGGGTTGCAAGGCACTTCCGGGGAAACTGATTGTTATACAATCGACATATTTGCCGCCAGTTGTGCCCGCGAATCCGAAGGGTCAGCACGAAATCACGGTCTTTTTCGTGCTCCAAAATATCGGCAAGTCTGCGCTTCAAGTC
>SXSS01000077.1 GCA_005792145.1 Planctomycetia bacterium
GAAGACGGAGTGATTTTTGCGAGCGCCGCGGGACGCATGTCCTGGCGCTCAAACATGCTGCGCCTCGCCTACGCGGACTCCGGCTCGGCTTGCAAACTCGCGCAGGACATGGTCCCGACGGCGCACACGCGAAACGATGTGCGTCTCCAGCCGTTGGAAAGTCCTCTCGGGCGAGTTCCGCAGGCGGCCGACGGCGCTTGTGAATAAATTTCGCAAATTGGATCGTGTCGGTCGCCGAGGACTGTTTGAGCCCCGAGAGGACTTTTCACGGCTGATCACTTATGCGTTTCCGTGGCTGTTTCCGTGGCACTACTTCTCGCCAAAGATCGATTTGATCGCATCACCTGCACCATTGATGGTGTTCTGAATTGCATTACCGCTTCCATTGATAAACGAAGATGCTGACGCACCCAAATTTGAAGACGCGCTGCTCAATCCACTCAACATACTCTGCGGAAGTCCAACAATTTTCGCCTCAACAATCGCGACAAGCAAATGGTTCATCAGTTGCGTCGAGATTTGCGCGGCAACATTGCTGAACGGCGTCTTTGTTCCAATATCACTGATCAAGATGTCTGGGATCGTGACCGCAACAGGCTTGCTGCCAACGAGAACAGTATCGCCAGATGCAAAGACTTTGATATTTGTAAATTTCAATTGTCGAATCGTTACCGTTCCCGCGGATTTATCATCTTTGGCTGCGGGCGCAGGCGTTGCTTGCTCTTTGGAGTCCGTGCTCGTCAAGTTTGTCGCGACAACTTGCAGATTGACTTGACCGTTCATCTCGACCAAGTTGACGGTCACGCCATCAATGTCAAGTTCGTCAATAACAATGTCATCGCCCAACAATTTGGAAAGACCCACGGTCACGGATGCGCTCTCAACGCTGATCATTGAACCATCGCCGAAGCCTGTGGGCTGCGCGATCTTCAGTCCAGAAACAGATGACTTCCCGTCGAAAAGCCCGAGGTGAGTTGATCGAACGGTTGTTGTGACTCCAAGCGTGCGAGTTCCCGCTGTGGAGATGACTCGAGAAGCGATTGCGTCGAAGAAAAAGACAGTGGTCAGAATGCACGCGACTGTCAATGCCAATAAGCCAACGACGACCTTACGAATCATTCGAGTGAGTGGCGTGCGGGCATGTGATTCGACGGTTGCGGACTTTGTGCGTGACATTGAAGAGAAGCCTATCATTCTGCCCCAATGCCAAGACCTGTACCCACTGATCCAAAGAGCATCGCGGCGATGGCTCACGTGCGCGAACTGATCACTTTCATCGGTGAAAACCCTGATCGAGAGGGACTCGTCGACACTCCCAAGCGTGTGATTCTGGCGATGCAGGAACATTTCATCGGATACACGATGGATCCCGCAGAAGAACTCAGCCGAACTTTCTCCGAGATTGATGGATATGACCAGATGGTCCTGTTGACTGGGATTGATGTGCAAAGTCACTGTGAGCATCACATGGTTCCGTTTGTTGGCAAAGCGCATGTTGCATATATCCCCAATGGAAAAGTTGTTGGGCTTTCAAAGCTTGCGAAGGTTGTCGACATCTATGCAAAGCGACTTCAGGTTCAAGAAAAACTGACCGCGCAAATCGCCAACGCAATTCAGACCCACTTACAACCACTCGGCGTAGCAGTCGTCATTCAAGCTCGTCACTTCTGCATGTGTTATCGCGGCGTGCGACAACCGCATGCATGGACAACGACCAGCAAGTTGACTGGAATTTTCTTGGAAGATCCTGCGACGCGATCCGAGTTCTTACGATTGATTTCGATCGGTCAAGCCCCTGCCGCGGGATTGTGACTCGACTGATTGGATGATCTGATTGGATGAACTGATCGGCCCGAGTCCGACAAAATTGAAAACTAGAACGGTCGCATCCCCTGCGGCAATGTCACTGCATCGGTGCGTTCTTCAAGTTGCGCGATTGGCGCGGCGCAATAATCCAAACTCAATGCGCCTGCCGGGCGATTGTTTCCTGATCGCCCGAGTCCGCCAAATGGCAAGCGGCTGCTTGCGCCTGCAGTTCCCACATTCCAGTTGATACATCCTGCGCGAATATGTGGAGAAATACGCTGCCAGCGCTCCTCGCTTGCGGTAAAAATCGCGGCGGCAAGTCCAAATTGCGATGCGTTGGCTTGAGCGATTGCGTCTTGATCGTCTGACGCAACAGCGATCTGCACAAGCGGACCAAAAACTTCCTCGTCGGTCATTGCGTCGAATCGTTGAACTCGAAGCACACCAGGTGTCAGGAACCATCCTTCACGGTCCAATGTGGTTGTCGGAAGAATCGACACGGCGCCTTCACGCACTTTGCGAGATTGAAATGCCAAGACGCTTTCGCGAGCCGCGCTTGAAATGAGTGGGCCCATAAAATTCGGCTCCTCTGAATCGCCCGATCCAATCAGCAGCGTGCTTGCGACCTTTGCAAAGAGCGCGATGAAAGTGTCGGCGATCGATGCATCGACGATGATTCGTCGAGTGCATGAGCAGCGTTGTCCTGCGGTTGCGAATGCGGATCGAACGCACTCGATGACCGCTTGCTTGAGATGACAGTCGCCACACACAATCGCGGCGTTGCTTCCGCCCATTTCAAGTGCGATCATCCGGCCTGGGCGGTCAAGGTTGGCGGCAAGAATGCGTCGTCCTGTGATCCACGATCCAGTAAAAAGAATGCCGTCGATATCTGGATGATCGCTCAGTTTCGCCGCGACTTGCGGTCCACCAGAAATCACATTGAAGACTCCTGGTGGAAACGCGGCGAGGTCTGCAAGTTCCGCCAAGAGCTGACCCACAGCGGGAGTACGTTCGCTTGGCTTGAAAATGACTGTATTTCCAGTCAAAAGTGCAGGAACGAAATGCCCGTTTGGCAAATGCGCGGGGAAATTGAATGGACCAAAGACTGCCATCACACCGTGCGGCCGAAATGCGCAGATACCTCGGCGTGTTGGATTGACTGCGAAGTCAAAGCCTGAGACCCGGCTTGTGCTTTGCGCCTCAAGTGTGATTG
Source organism: Planctomycetia bacterium (assembly GCA_005792145.1). GTDB lineage: Bacteria > Planctomycetota > Phycisphaerae > Phycisphaerales > SM1A02 > F1-60-MAGs104. The sequence goes on from SXSS01000077.1 coordinate 3,020, forward strand.
AAACTTTGTCCGCAAGGGCCTTCGCTTCGAGACGACTCTCCGCAAGAGTCTTGCCTGTCTCGAGAGTGATCAGTCGCGCGATTCGATCTTCGTTGGAAGTCACCAGATCTCGCCAGCGCATCAACGCGGCACGGCGAAAAACTTGACCCGCATCGATCCATCCCCGCCCTGCCGCTTGGGCAGATTTCACGGCAAGATCAACGTGCGAATGTTCAGCCGCAGCGGACCAAACTTCGACAGCAGGATGAGCAGGATCGTGGCTTGCAACAAGTTCTGATGATCCCGCAACGGCGGATGTTTGAAGCGCAAGAAATCGTCCACCGATCAAATCGCTTGGTTGATGCGCAAGAAGTCCACGACGAACCGCCTCGCTCATCCGCGGCTCCGCGATCCTCGCTTGGCTTTGGGTGTTGGCGAGCCTTTGAGCGAAGGCGAAAGATCCAGCGAAAGCGCATTCGAACCCCTATCAAACGCCGTCAATCCAATCGACGCGCGCGACTGTGCGCCGAGTGTTGCGATGGTTTTCGCCGGCAAACGAACAGAATCGCCCGAGACCATAAAATCACTTCGCATAGCGCGGAATCCGAATTCTCCAACGCAGGAGACGACTCCAGAATGAGTTGCGCTTGTGCTTGTGCCTGCAAGGATGCGACTTTCCGAATGCCGCACAATTGGAATGTCATCACGCGATGCCTGCAAATATGGACCGCCATCAAATGGATCGACATGATCCTGCGCCTTGAATCCCAATTTCTCCAACATGTGAAGCGCAGGCAATGTCTCGTCGCCAACTTTTCCGACCAACTGTCTGGCCTCGGGCGGAAGGAGCGAAATATAAATCTCGACTGACGGAAACAATTTCAGGATGAACTCTTTGCTTCGCTGATTGAACGTGTCCGCTTCGGTATAAGAAAGATTGATGAATCGCCGTCCCAAATAATCCCAAAGCGATGAGTGACTATCAGGCGTCAATGCTCCCATCAACTCCGCGAGGATGCGTTGCTGAAACCATTTGGGATGCAATCCGATGAATTGAAACCGCGCATATGAAAGAAGCGAACCGAGTTTCTGCGGATGACCTCTATAGCCCGGCGCAAGAATCAATCCGCCAATTTCACTTGGCCCTGTTTCATCGGTATCCAACTGAATCGTGACATGCACCTGCCCTGTTCCAAGATCACGACTGTAATGCTCGTGCTTGCGAACTTTGAAAAACAAATGCGGATGCCCCGGCCACGAAATCTTGGAATAGACCGCGCTCGTGCCGATCACCGAACCACTGTCAAGATCTTCAAGCACAAAGACAAACTCCCGTCCCTTGGGATCCTTCACGGATCCAGCGAATGCGCGTTGACTGCGATCAATCTTGGCGGCAAGCGAATCTTTATCTTGCGGAAGATTGAATGAATGCACCAACTTTGACAACTTCAGAAGTTGCGGCATGTCCTCGTTCATAGCGTGGCGAATGATGAACATTGTTTATTTCATTTTCTCGAGGGAACGTTCGATGATTGCAAACACAGGCTTGAATTGTTCAGGCTGCATCACACCGAATGGCGGAAGCAATCGAAGGTGATATGGCCCATGCCCACAAGTGAGCGCGATAACACCCTCTTCGAACATAATCTTGAGCAGTGCGGTGAGCGCATCTTTTTTCCCGCCGAGTGGAGTCAATCGCATCATTGCGCCGATTCCACCAACGACCGCCTGAACAGGTCGACCAAATCCATCGATCACTGGCGGGAAGAATTCTGGACGACGACGAACGAGATCTTCGGCGCAAGCGCGGAAGGCTTTGTTCAAGTGTGCGATACGCCCGTTGGCGCCGTAATAGCCTCCGTCACGCAGAACTTCGAGGGCGCGTCTTCCAACGTGATACGCGCTGGTGCTCGAACTGAAAGTTCCTGCGAGCAATCCAGGAGCTGGGTTGAGGTCTTCAGTGAAGAGGCAGGCGCATATCTGCGTCAGTTTGCCAACCGTTGCAACATCGATGTATTCCCCAAGACCAAGAGTCTCGAAAGCAAACATATTTTCTGTGCGTCCAAACGATTGAATCTCATCGGCCCATACTGGAATGGATGCGTCACGACACAAGCGCATCAACGACTCGAGAAACTCACGCGGCGCGACATTGAACCCGCCTTCGCCCTGCACAACTTCCATGATGAAGCAAGAGTGTTGCTTTGGATATCGATCGATCAACTGTTTCAGATGCCACATCGCAATGTCAGTCGAACGCGCTCCCAGATTTGGGTCATAAAACGGCATGTAATCCACAAGAATGTTCTGCACAAGTCCCTGCCGATATGCGGCGGTATCACCAATCTGGCTCATCGTTGTCGAGCGACCCATAAAGCAATCTGCAAAGGCAATGATTCGTGGCGCACCCTTTGTTTTCTGTTGGCAAATCTTCAGCGCATTTTCATTTGCCATGCAACCAGAATTGGTGACGAAACAATGTCGCAATCGACTCGTCCGACTTGCTTGCGCCGTCAAGATTTCGGCGATCTCAAGAATGTCAACATTGTGCTGAAGATGTCCCTGCATGCACACATCAGAGAGAGCGCTCTCAAGCGCGGCTTCGACCATACGAGAATCCGAATGCCCAAACATATTCACGCCAATTCCGTTGATCATGTCCCACTTCACACTGCCATCCGCAAGTTGCACAAGCGCGCCATTTCCAATGCCGGCACCAACATATGGATACATCGTGGCACGCCCGCGCAATTCGTTATTGCGCTTCAACCAAGAAGCATGCGATTCGACCTTCGATGAATCCGCTGGTCGAGCGTCCGTGATCGACGCTTGCGTACGGCGTAATTCTGCGAGGATCGTGTCGATCGCACTTCGAACTGCCGGGAGCGTTGCTAGATGTGGAAGATGAGACAACCCATGCGGAGCATGCGAGGCGTGTTTGGAAGCTGCGACATGTGATGGACCGGCGGTCATTGGTTGCTATGTTACGGAAGGTCTCGAGACAAGACGATGGATGAGAAGAGCGAGAATTGTCGCTCGCTCGGTCAAACTTGAGGTCACGATGAATTCATCTGTTCGGTGCAGATTACCGCCGCGCACCCCAAGACCATCAAGACATGGAAGACCTGCGGCCTGCAAGACGTTTGCATCGCTGACTCCGCCGGTTGAAAGAGTTCCCGCATTCACAGAGAGATCGCGCGCAACACCAAGCGCAATTTCCGCGATTGCCATCACCTGCGCAGTCGCTGGTTTTCTTGGGCGATTATGAATTGTCTTGACAGTGACACGAGGCAAAGCGTGGTCATGTGTTGTGATTTTCGCAAGAGCGTGATCGATCTCTGCGCGTTGTTCGTCGTTCTGATATCGCGCATTTCCCCAGGCTGCGGCATGATCTGGAACGATGTTTGTCGCTTCGCCACCTTCAAGTGGGCCGATGTTCAGCGTGCGTCCAATGGCGGGATCTGAAATCGAAAGAACCTGACTGATCGCTTCGCACAGCGCTGCGACTGCGGAGATTCCCGACGCCGCATCGCGACCTGCGTGCGCGGCGCGACCGAAAGCATCAATCCGAAATTGCGCAGAGCCGGACCTCTCTGTGACAAATTTTCCTTCGCCAACTGCGGGTTCGAGCACAAGACCAATATCGTGCTTCTTTGCGATCAACTGCAACTGATGTGCGCTACAGAAACTTCCGCTCTCTTCATCGGCGTTGATCACAAATGACCATCTCACCAAAATTCCTAGAGCATGAAGGACTTCGAGCGCATTGAGCGCAACGATCAAACCCCCCTTCATATCCGCCGCGCCAGGTCCATGTCGAATCCCGTTCTGCTCATCAGAGAGTTTCTGAAAAGTTCCCGCAGGATCGTGGACCGTATCAATATGCCCGCTCAAGAGAATGCGAACACCATCGCCCGCTCCTGCAAGTCGATCTGCACACAAAATGTCGGTACTGTCAGATTCTCCTTCGCCATCAACACAGGGTTCACGCAACCAGTCGGGTCGATCGCTCCCCGAAGTGCGGTGCATCTTTGCGCCCATCGCGGACAGCCGTGCGCTGAACCATTTGCGAGTTTCTTCCAGTCCTGCTTTATATCCATGCCCAGTTGGGATTGCGACCAAATGCGTCAAATCAAGCAGCATTTGCGCCGAGCGCGCAGCAATCGCATCAGCAATTTTACTCTCATCATTACTAAGAGACATGCATCACTCTCGATTTCGCTTCGTCCCACTGCCCATCGAAAACATGAACGGCTGGTCCGCGCATTCTGACTCGACCATCTGACGCATCCCACCGCAGCAAGAGTTCGCCGCCGGGAAGATGAATGCGCACAGCGCGATCACATCGTCCCTCAAGCACACCAGCGACGCACACTGCGCTCGCCCCAGTTCCACATGCGAGCGTGATTCCAGAACCACGCTCCCATGTTCGCATTCGAAGTTCGCCACGACCCAAGACTTGAACAAAGTGAACATTGATTCGCTCTGGAAAGAATGCGTGTCTTTCGATTGCGCTGCCGATTGATTCAAGTGGTACTTTCGCCACATCGTCGCACCAGAACATGATGTGCGGATTTCCCATCGAGACCACAGTTGCGGTGGGCTTGACCCCAGAGGATTTCCACCACTTCAAATCCGTGATGGTTGTCCCCGCGCTGTTCACTGCGGTAATCGCCTCGCTCCACATCGCTTCAGTCCAAGGACAAGCGACAATCTGCGAATCACCATTGATTCCTGGCCAGCGCACTCCAATTGCGGCTGCGCCAAGAATTGGCTCTCCCATGTCGACTTCGACATCGCACACTTTCCCATCGCTGCCAACCCACCACTCCATTTCCAGTACGCCGCGCCCAGTTTGAATTCGCAGCGGATTTTCATCGCAAATCCCGCGGTCAACAACAAATTTTGTGACACAGCGAATTCCATTGCCACACATCTGCGCCTCGCTGCCATCGGCGTTGAAAATTCGCATACTTGCGTGGGCATTCGACCCGAAGCTCGCCGCACCAACCAAGATCAAACCATCACCGCCGATTGCAGTATGTCGATCGCTGACAGCGCGCGCAAGCGCTGGGGGATCTACGACATCTTCTCGAACCGCATCCACATAAATGTAGTCATTGCCAATGCCATGCATTTTGGAAAAGCGCATCAGTTCATTTCTCCGGGCGAGTGAATGTTCCCAAATCGATGACGACCTGACCACGACGATAGAAATCCGCGTTGATCGTGTTACGATCGATGAATGCGAAGACAAGACCATTCACTCCAGTCGCATCGGAATAATTGAAGTCGCCGAAATGTGGACCGGCATACCGAGAATTGTCATACGCCTGCGCGTGATTGTGAAAATGAAAGAGCGCGTCATAGCCTTGGTCGAACATTGCATTTGACGCTTCGAATTTCACATCGCTGCCACGACTTTGTGGGGGATACTCGACCAATTCAAATCGACCTTGATCATCCAAGCGCATCAATCCGCCATACTCGGTCGTCCGATCAGCGAGATCTCGATCTGCAATATCAAAGAGATGCGCGCGGATTTCGGTTTGTTGGAATGCCTGCAATGCGATCAATATCGCCGCGCAATCTCCCCATTTCAGTTCCTTTGCATGACCATGTGGCGTTTCTGGAAGTTGCGCACCGAATCCTTCAAAACTTGCCGTATATCTGCGGTTTTTTCCCTTCGCCAATCGCAGCGAAATTTCGTCGAACAACTGATCACGCGATTGGGCAAGGAGTCCAGGCTGATATCTCGCCGCCGCAACAATGATCGGCAAATCACGAGGCTCGAGATTTGCGCGAACATCCGCCGGCAACTGTGCAGCTGCTGCCCGAGCAGCATCCCAGAACGCTCTCTTCGCTGGCGATCGAAGTGCGCGCATCCAAAGAATCTCCTCTCGATTTCTTGGCACGATTTGCAAATCACTTGCAGATCTTCGCATATCCAAAATGAACGAGTCGGTCGTCGCAATTTTCTCATCCGCAAGCAGCGCAAGAATTCGATCGCGCTCGCCTGTCGCGAGCAACAATTCCCAGCAGCGACTTCGCAAGTTCGCTTCCTTGATCGGATCGCTCTTGAGCAATAAATCAAAGAGCACTTCTGGAACGCGATCTTTTCCATACAGCTTCACCAGGGCCAAATATTCTGGTCGCTCCATCAGATTCATCCCAAGAATCGGCAAGATCACCGCCCACGCGCGCACAAGCGTTGGCGTCATATCTTTCCAATCCAGATTTCCGATGCGCTTGCAAACTTCCGTGCGCCACTCATACATCTGCATCTTGGGCAGATTCAATTCGAGCGATGCCTTCAATCCCGCGAGGTCGTACTTCATCAAACGATTCCACGCTTCGTCGCGCAACTCGCGCACGAAACCAGTCTGGACCAGAATCTTTCTCAGCGCCTTGAGATATTCAGGGTTCGTCGGGTTCGCGTCAAGAATTTCCATCGCCGCAAGTTGACGGGCAGGAACAAGATCTGTGCGGCTGAGAGATTTCAGTGGGTCGCCAGCGGGCGTTGCAGCGCAACCACCAACCGCCACAAGGATCGACAGAGAAACGCACGCAATTCCAATCGTCGCGGTCAATCGGCTGACTCGGCGATGTGGACTGCATGCAAGAGCGCAATTCATAGGTTCATCATAGAAAAAGTCGAATAGACTGATTGCGTGTCTGAACCCCGATCTTCAAAAGATAAAAAGGATGTTCATTCATCGAATGACCTTCTTTTCCAGGTTCGAGCCGTAGTCGATCTCATTCGCCCCGACATCCAAGCAGATGGTGGCGATGTGGAAGTGGTTTCGGTGCATGATGGAATTGTCGAGGTTCGATTTCATGGCGCTTGCGTCGGATGCCCTTCGAGCAACATGACTTTGCAATCTGGAATTGCCCAGCAATTGCGCGAACGCATTCCTGAAATCCTAGAAGTTCGCGCTCTGAACTGAAGTTCGCGCTCTGAACTGACTCTCGCATTCACAAAAATAGTTTCAGTACGAAAACAAAAATTACGCTCCGCCCTCTGCCGGACGAATCTTCCCAATGACATTCTTAGTCGGATCAACCGCCCCAGCAAGAATTTGCTCTGCGACTTCTTTGCGGTGGACTGCGACCTCGCGCGGAAACTCGAATGCAATGCGCACGCGATCACCTTTGATCGAAGCAATTCGAACGATGCCTATCGGGGACGCTGGGTTCCCGATTACAACTTCTTCACCTTCGCGTCGTGTAATGACCAACATAGTGCGCGGACCTCCTGCCCATCAACGGTGGGATTCACCCACCGACTTGCTCAGCTCGCCTCGAACGCACCGTGCGTTCTCCATGCGAATCCTTGGATGACTTTCATCGACCAAGCGTCTGACCTTCTTGAAGGGTATATCCCGTTCGGTTGCTTTCCACTCTCAAATTCACAAATTGAAAAAAAACCCCGTTATCGGCGCAAAAAAAAGCCCCCGCGTCGGGCCAGTGACGCGGGGGGCGACGATAATAAGCGAGTTGAAAGGCTCCAACTCGACTATTCGTACGGAAGTGCCATCCTGGCTGAACCGTACGACCCTTGCGAGTCATCCATGACCCGTTTTTTCGCTCGCCTCGCACATCCATGCGCGAGGCGAGATTTGTCAGTGCGCTACGCCGTCCGTGTCGTAGCGTTGTCCCAAGCAATGGGCAAGTGGCTCAGGCGATCCATCACCTTGATCCACCCGTCCGTGCGTTCATCTGTTGATTGGCTTGGCGCCACAGTTCGGCCGCAGAAGAATTCCGTTGCTTCTGTTGAGCCTTCCATGTCGCCGATGCAATCAACTCCAAGTGATTTCGAACTCCCAAAATGACAACCGCTCCAGCCAATCCGAATCTCGACAAAAGTCGATCCGGAATGCGCACACGCCCAGCTGAATCCAGAGGACATCGTGCGGCTTGGCTGAAGAATTCTTGTTCGAATCGCCGAAGAACTTCGTCTCCGATCAATGACCCGCCGTGACCCTCCGCGAGTTTCTCGAATGTTTGATTCGGCCAAAGTGTGAGGACCTCGTCGGGTCCAGGCACTGCGACGAACGAGTCTCCATTCACCGCAGGATTCAGGACCTCTCGCAATTCGCTTGGAATTGCGAGGCGCTGCTTCGAGTCGAGACTGTGTTCGTATTCGCCGAGGAAGAGCATAAGTTTGGTCCATGTGGAAGATGTATTTAATATACCCACAATGCCCCACAATGCAACACTTTTCAACAAAATTAATGTTTTAGGCGACACAACGCAATCAGTTTTGAGGTCCGAGAACTTTGATTGTCCAATATTTTATGACATAAAGCATTGCCGAGCAAAGATTTGTGGACAAACGCAAATTTGGTCGTATAGTTGGCTCGAGGTGTAAATTATTTTGGAATTGAGACAAACTTATGCAGACTGACCGACCGGCCGCAAATCGTCTTACCGTCGAGCATGTACTCAATCTTGTTCCTGCAACTTCATTTTTACTGACATCCGCTTATGGCGAACTTCGAAGCGGTGTCATAGTTCGTTGCGTGCAGCAAGTTGCGATGCATCCACCAATGTTGCTTGTTGCGATGGAAAAAGGTCAACCTCTTTCTCCAATCATTCGCGACAGTCGGAACTTTGCGATCTGCGTTCTTGCAAAAGATGATCGCGTCACAACAAAAATATTTGCGACCGCACCCGATCAAGGTGTTGATGCGTTTTTAACGATTCCAAATCTTGTCGTGCCTGGTGGATCTCCTGTGCCATTGAGAGCGCTTGGATATATCGCATGCGAACTCATTCGGCATCTTGATATTGAGGCTGATTATGAGGTGTATATCGGAATGGTGCATCACGCAGGTTTGGTTGAACAACCAAAATTAAAATCGCCGCGATCTGGAGTTGTGCGTGCGCATCTCAATGCACGCAAGCGAAATCTGAAGACGAACGCAACGAGTCCCAAGCCAAGTGGTTCGAATCGTCAACGCAATACTTCGAAGAGCCGCCGTCCTTCGGGACGCTGAGGTACTAACATCGTCCTGTGATGAATGACTCGAATCTTTTCGAACTTGATTATCGAATTGAAGCAAAGAAGCTCGGCGCGCCCACCGTGCCAATCATCGATGCGCATGCCCATGTCGGCGGGCTGAACGCCGCCCCCATTCTTCGAGAAGCGATGGATTGCTATGGAATTGCGCAGATATGGAGCATGACATCAAGCATCGAACAGATCGATGGATTGCGTGACATCTTTCAAGAACGCATTCAATTTATAGCCGTTCCAAATTGGCGCGATACAGATCCCAAGCAATCGCATGGAGTTGGATATGCCAAACGAATCGAAGAATTCCATGCGCGAGGAGCACACATCGCAAAGTTCTGGGCGGCTCCGCGTGGCGTTGATATTGGCACAGAAGCTGGCGAGCCAAATCTTATGCGACTCGACAATCCAAATCGAATCGCCGCGATGCAAACGGCGTACGACTTGGGAATGACATTTATGGTGCACGTCGCCGATCCAGACACATGGTTTGCAACGCGCTATTCAGATCACTCCAAATATGGAACGAAGGCTTCGCAATACGAACCACTCGAACGAATGCTGGATCGTTTTCCAACTCGATGGATCGCCGCGCACATGGGCGGGTGGCCGGAAGATCTGGAATTCCTCTCTGGCTTGCTGACTCGACATCCGAATCTTTCTCTTGACACCAGCGCGACCAAATGGATCGTGCGAGAAGTTTCTAAACACCCACGCGTGGATGTCCTATCTTTTTTCCAGCGTTGGAAAGGACGACTTATGTTCGGCTCCGATATCGTCACAAGCGATGCGCACTTGGTTGATGAATCAACGAAATTCGAAATGGATGCGAAGGCCAATTCCGCACAGAGCGCATTTGACCTTTATGCAAGCAGATATTGGGCACTCAGAACCCTTTGGGAAACAAGCTGGTCTGGCCCCAGCCCAATCGTGGATCCTGATTTGGCGATGGTCGATCCAGTGGCCTTCACTCCCAAGGACTCTCCTCTGCTTCGAGGAATTGCGCTCCCTGCGGATATCCTGAAAGATTTTTATGTTGGAAATGCGCGGACTTTGATGCACGAATCAAAGAGCCGCTGTGAATCCTCAAACCGACTCTAAAAAATGCAACTTGGCGCCGAAAATTCTGGGCTTCGCTCATATACTTTTATTCGATGATTGGAACTCGCTTGACCATTTTTGGATTGGTTGTTGCGGGGATCGTTGTCGCAATTTTTACTCTGCCCACGCCACTCATCGCTGTGCCTCTTGAGCCCATTCGATATGGAAGAGATGTTCGCCCGATTCTTTCCGACAGATGCTTCATTTGCCATGGTCCAGACAAAGAAAAGCGACACGCGGACTTGAGACTCGACAGCTTTGAGGAAGCGACCAAGGCTCGAACAGAGGGAGCTGCGATCGTTGCCGGCAGTGCACAATCGAGCAAGCTTTGGCAAAGGATCACTTCCGATGATCCAGAGTTCATGATGCCCCCTCCCGACAGCACGAAGCATTCGCTCGACGCTGCTCAACGGGAAATCATCCGGCGCTGGATTGATGATGGCGCGCAATATGAATCGCACTGGGCATTCACGGCGCCAACGCGGCCGATGTCCGCGACTCCAAAGAACACGCAGTGGTCGGCGAACGAAATTGATCGATTTTTGCTTGCAAAAATGGAAAAAGCAGGCGTTGCGCCAAGCCCCCCCGCCGAACGCACAACTCTTGTTCGAAGAATTTTTCTCGACCTCACAGGCCTGCCGCCAACGCCGCAGGAAATTGAATCGTTCGTGAGTGATGCGAGCCCAGACGCGCGCGCAAAGTTGATCGATCGATTGATGTCACAGGAACCCTATCGGTCGCGATACGCAGAACGCATGGCCGTGCCGTGGCTCGATGTTGCACGATATGCCGACACAAGCGGCATTCATATGGATGCAGGAAGATCGATTTGGCTTTGGAGAGATTGGGTCATCAATGCATTCAAAGACAACAAGCCATATGACCAATTCATCATCGAGCAACTTGCCGGAGATTTGATCCCAAGCGCGACTTCCGCCCAGATCATTGCCAGCGGATTCAATCGCAATCATGTCACAAGCGACGAAGGCGGCGCAATCAACGAAGAATATTTATTGGAATACGCGGTCGATCGAGTTGCAACCACGGGCGCCGCATTCATGGGACTCAGCGTGCAATGCGCAAGGTGCCACGATCACAAATTCGATCCAATCACCAGCGAAGATTTTTATGGAATGATTGCGTTCTTCAATTCCAATGAAGAACCTGGCATCTATGCGCAGTCGACAGATGCATATCGATCACTCGAGCCTTCGATCGATGTGCCAACACCAGAACAGACCAAGCAACTTGCGGATGTCAAACAAAGTCTGTTGGAGTTGACTGCGCAACGAGATCAAGCAACTCCAGAGGAAGCACAAGAATTCGACAATTATCGAGCCACATTTGTCTCTCCAACTGAACTCGAATGGGTGACTGCGCCGATCATTGCCGCGGAGTCGAAGTACGGGTCGAAAATGACCATTCAACCGGATGGTTCTGTGCTAGTCAGCGGTACAACCCCACCAGACGATCAACACATCCTGACATTGGAAACTGATGCCACCGATCTTCGACTGATCGCACTGAAAGCATTGGTCGATGCATCGCTGCCACACGGTCGAGTGGGCAGAGCGCAAAATGGAAATGCAATCATGGATTCGATCGAAGTCGAAGCGACTTCAAAAGTAGATCCGACACAAACTCGCAAAGTGAAACTTGACTGGGCGTGGGCGGATATCGAACAGCCCGACGAGGATTATCGCGTGACCAATGCGCTGACGGCGAAAGATGACCGGGTCTGGGCAGTTGATGCGCACAATCAGCCTGGAACGCGTGTTGCACTTTTCGCATCGACAGAACCATTTGGGTTTTCAGGGGGAACACGACTTCGTATCACGCTTGGTTATGAATCTCCGCATAAGGAACATTCGTTTGGACGTGTGGCATTTTCTCTGGCCAAGGCAAGTGATTCGTTCATGTCAAAGCTTCCCGACACCACAAGTGCGTGGTACATCGCAGGACCGTGGCCTACTGAAGTGGGCGAGAATCCATACGAAGTCATTCGAGGACCAGAATCCTCCGCGATCTTGAATCGCAGCGAAAAATGGGGTGAATATAGTTGGCGCTATGGACCGGGAATTGTTGAAGCACAGAGCGTCGGACTTGCGCAAGGCGCAGGCAGCGAGTTTCTTTCTCGCCAGATCTTTTCTCCGACAGCGCGCGAAATGGAACTTTCGCTGGGCAGCGACGACGGAATTGTGATCTATGTCAACGGAGTGAAAGTCCACGAAGCTCGCATCGATCGAGCCATTGGAGCGGATCAGGAGCGAGTCAAGATTCCGCTGCGCGCTGGCGAAAATTTTCTTGTCTGCAAAATCGTCAATACTGGCGGACCGGGAGGGTTTTATCACCGTGCGATTGCGCAAGATGGAATTTTTGCGCGCGCAATCGTTCCGTTGCTCTTGCCTGCATCTTCTGTTCGCCCGGAAACTCTTGCCGTCGCTCGTGATGCTTGGCGCATGACAACCTCGCCGCGCTTTCGAGAAATCACCAGCAAGTTAGATGCTGTTGAGAAATCTCAAGAGATGCTCAAATCGCAGATACCTCACACGATGGTGATGAAGGAAAACCCGATGGGGCGTGAAACTTTCGTCCTCAAGCGTGGCATCTACGACCAAGTCGATCGCACTCGTCCTGTGACAAGGGCGATTCCAAAGATCTTTGGATCCTTGAGTGAAGATCAACCAAAGAATCGGCTGGGTTTGGCGCAGTGGCTTGTTTCACCGCAAAACACGCTCACTTCGCGCGTCGCCATCAATCGACTCTGGGAACAATTTTTCGGACGCGGAATTGTTCGCACCGAAAACGATTTTGGATTTCAAGGTGAATGGCCGACACATCCTGAATTGCTCGATTGGCTCGCAGTCGAATTTCGCGACAGCGGTTGGGATGTTCAGCACATGATTCGGCTAATGCTCAACAGCGAGGCCTATGCGCAGTCTTCGCATGTTCGTCCCGAAGTCGCTGCGTTCGATCCAGATGATCGACTTCTTTCGTGGTATCCAAGGCAACGCCTCGCCGCCGAACAGATTCGCGATCAAGCGCTCTATGTCAGCGGACTGCTTGATGAACGAGTCGGCGGTGCAAGTGTCAAGTCGTATCAACCCGATGGACTTTGGCAGGAAGTTGCGATGCCATCGTCAAATACTCGAGAATATGTTCGAGGAAAGAATGATGAATTATGGCGACGTAGTCTCTATACATATTGGAAGCGCGCGGTTCCCCCGCCGTCGTTGCTGACATTCGATGCGCCGACACGCGAATATTGCGTTACGCGTCGAACAACAACCAATACTCCACTGCAAGCGCTCGTCTTGTGGAACGATGAACAGTTTGTGGAGGCAGCGCGTAATGTTGCAATGCGTGTCCTTCGCGAGCGTCCAACGGATACAGAGAGATTGACCGATCTGTTTGAGCGCTGCACAGGGAAGGTTCCATCCGTTGCCACATTTGCGCGATTGAACAGCGCATTGCAAGCAAACCGAACGCGATATGAGAATTCCACAGAGGATGCGGCCAAGTTTGTCTCCGTTGGCATTTCTCCACAGCCTGAAAATATAGATTCTCGAGAACTTGCCGCGTGGACTTTGCTGGCCAATGCCATACTTTCAAGTGATGCGACCTTAGTGAAGGACTGAACCACAATGAGCCCACGACCAAGAAATCCAGCAACGCGCGAAGGATCCGCAGATGCGATCGAAGAATATCTTCTCAATCTGACACGACGGAGATTCTTCGGTTCCGTCGCTGGATCGCTTGGCGCAGGCCTGGGTGGAGTTGCGCTTGCTCAGTTGATGGGTTCACGCGCTTCGAGTGCCGCACCAGTTGCACCTGATGCACAAAGCATCCTTGCAAATTTGCCGCACTATGCCCCCAAAGCGAAACGCGTCATCTATATGCACATGGAAGGTGCGCCGAGCCAACTCGATTTGTATGACTACAAACCGCATCTTGTTGATCAATTCAGCAAAGAGCTTCCTGCTTCGATTCGCAACGGTCAACGCATCACCACGATGACAAGTGGCCAGACAAGTTTTCCAGTTGCTCCAACCATCTTTCGATTCGATCGACATGAAAACAACGAAGGCGGCATGATGCTTTCGGAACTGCTGCCTTACACAGGCTCGGTTGCAAAAGAAATCTGCTTTATTCACTCGATGCACACGCAGGCGATCAATCATGAACCCGGAATTACTTTTTTCCAAACTGGTAGCGAACAACCTGGGCGTCCATCATTCGGTTCGTGGATGAGTTACGGGCTTGGCAGTGGCAATAAAAATATGCCCTCTTTCGTGGTCATGATCACCCAAGGAAAGGGCAATATGCAGGCTCTTTCCGCGCGCTTTTGGGGAAGTGGATTTCTTCCAAGCGAACATCAAGGATGCAGACTTCGCGCTGGGCGTGATGCTGTGTTGTATCTACGCGACCCAGATGGAGTCACGCGCGAAGATCGCCGACGCATGCTTGATCTCGTTGGAGAAATCAACCAAGAAGAATTTGCGCAGAGTCTTGATCCCGAAGTGCAGGCTCGCATTTCGCAATTTGAAATGGCGTATCGGATGCAGATGTCCGTTCCAGAACTGACCGACTTCAGCGATGAGTCCCAGCAGACACTTGAAATGTATGGACCTGATGTTCGAACTCCAGGAAGTTTCGCCGCGAATTGTCTGATGGCACGCCGACTTGCACAGCGAGATGTGCGATTCATTCAGCTTTATATGCGCGGATGGGATCAGCACGGAAATCTTCCAAACGAATTGCGTGCGCAGTGCAAAGATGTTGATCAACCGCAAGCTGCGCTGATCAAAGATCTCAAGCGGCTGGGACTTCTGGACGAAACACTTGTCCTCTGGTCTGGCGAATTCGGTCGAACGACATACAGCCAAGGGATGTTGACGAAAACAAATTATGGACGCGATCATCATCCGCGCTGCTTCAGTCTTTGGCTTGCGGGCGGCGGAGTGAAGCCTGGAATCTCGTATGGAAAGACCGACGATTATTCGTACAACATTGTCGAAAACCCCGTCGAAGTCCACGATTTACACGCGACGATGCTGCACTTGCTTGGCCTTGATCACAAACGACTTGCTTATCGAGCGCAAGGGCGCGACTATCGCTTGACCGATGTCAAGGGTGATGTGATCAAACAAATTCTGGCGTGACCCAACGAGGTCTTTCAAATGCGGTTGTGTGCTGTGGACTGAATTGTCTGCGAATTCACACGAAGACGGAATGCTTTATGCGAGCGCCGCGGGACGCATGTATGTGCGCTCACACGAAGACGGAGTGATTTATGCAAGCGCCGCGGGACGCATGTCCTGGCGCTCAAACATGCTGCGCCTCGCCTACGCGGACTCCGGCTCGGCTTGCAAACTCGCGCAGGACATGGTCCCGACGGCGCACACGCGAAACGATGTGCGTTTTCGCAGATGTGTGCTTGGCTCGAATCTGTTTGCGTCTCCAGCCGTTGGAAAGTTCTCTCGGGCGAGTTCCGCAGGCGACCGACTGAACTTGCAACAAAATTTTCGTAAATCGGATCGTGTCGGTCGCCGAGGACTGTTTGAGCCCCGAGAGAACTTTTCACGGCTGATCACATATGCAATTCCGTCGCTGTTTCCGTAGTTGCCTGATCTCGATTCTTCCACACCACGCTTCAGCGATTGGCTGCCGCCGCTTGCGCGCTTCGAATCGCTCCCTCGGAGAGTGTTTGCAACATATTGCCGCCAGCAGAGCAATCGTCCGCAAGTTTGATCAACAGTCGCACAAGTTCATCGCGATCACCGCGCGTGAAAGCAAGAGTCCCCTCGCGCTCTTCGATGCATGATTCGTGGATCACACCAATTCCTGCCGCGAGCGCCCACCATCGACACCACCCCCACCAACGACTGGACAATTCATCCCCACGGGCTTGCAATAACATTGCATCTGCTGCAAGCCAGAGCGAACTGGGAATCTCGGCTCCATCGATCGCCAAAAATCGACCCGCCATTTTGGAAATTCGCGCATGTCGCTTCGTTTCCAAAACCCATCGAGCCCGCGCAGGAACGATCAACACAACATCAGCGCCTCCCAAGACTGCTCGGCCACTTGCAGCGAATGCTGCTCGAGCATCGATCGAATCTGCGCGATCGCCACCCACCAAGATCACCACAGAACTTGGCGAAATCTTGAGGCTTCTTCGCACATCTTCTTTCTGCGAATCTGTGGTTCGCCGCCAATATTCAATCGCAGTTCGTGCGCAATTTATCTGAGCGTCCGCGGGAGGCTCGAGGTGAACAATGCGATCAACATCAGGAAGGGATGCATGAACAAGATCTCCAGCAGCTGCGCCATACGCCATAATCTTTTGTGGGCAAGTTCCATGTCGTTCAACCCAAGCTTGCAAACGGCGGGTCAACAATCGTTCGATACCAAGGGGAGCGGTCAGAATGCTGGTGAATGGAATCAACATCGCACGATTGGAATGACTGACTGCGGAAGGTCCAACAGCGATACGCGTGTCGTGGATCGAATCGCCAGTCATTGCCCCAGCAGTCCAGCCGACATCCCCAGTTGTTTGCACAATGTGCAAAGATCCTGCGCGTGGCAGATGGCTCAACCTCACACGACCAATCACTTCTTCACACCGAGGCGGCCGCCGAGTTCTCGGCGCTCGTGGGCATAGAACAGTTTGGCAATATCTTCGCCCAATTTTTCCGCAAGTTTATCTTCGATTTCTCGTCGACCTGCGCTTGTCGAAATCAAAGATGGATTGATGTCTTGCAATGAACTCTGGACGGCTTGCGACCCAGCCGTGGGCCAGAGGCGAGATCCGTTTGTAATGTCGAGGACCTTAATCAATGCCACCGCTTCTGGTCCGCCCTCTTCACGACCGCCAGACAAATTGAATTCATCAATCTCGACATAGACCACTTGCTCCGCGCCAAGCGATTCGCATATCCGCTGAATGGAAACGGGCTTTGCGGCGGTGTCCATTCGTCGAATCAATGCCACCGCATCGCGTGTGGTGATCGTTTCTGGAACAACGTCATTTTCCAGCAGATTCGTGCCGACAGAATCGCCCACACCAACCCGCAGGGCAACGCGGGACATTCGATTTATCTTGTCATCCACAATGACGACGGTTCGCTTGGATGGGAGTTGAAACGCAGCGGGTGCTTTGGGCGGACCTTCAATAATGTAACTCGCCGGCAGAAGATAATTGCATCCTGCCAAGAACAGAAGAGCAGCACACATCACAAGGACTGCGTTCGCGCGCAATTGCGTTGTGAAAAATTCCTGACGAGATCGATTCATTTGCGCTTGATTCCACGATCTGGATATTTTTCTTCGACATGGTCATAGAAAAGAAATCCAACTTCATCGACAAATGTTTTCTGCAAACCAATTTCTATTTCGCGTGGTCCTGCCTGGGATTTGCCTATTCCTTCCATATCTGGAAATTTCGAAATGACCTGAAATTCTTCAGCGAATGAATCTGGATCAATACCGTCCCGCTCCACGATGCTGACATTCGCTCCTGCGACGCCATCCCAAAGGAAACTGTTTCCTTCTGGATTTAAGCGGTATTCAAAGATATCGATGACAACCACGCGATCAACATCCAACTCATTTGCAAGATCCGCAAGCGGGCTTGTCGGCCACCCTGGCGTCTGATGCATCCAAGTCACCGAATAGCGTGGATCAAGCACTCGTACTCCCGGAACATTCTTGTCCAAGATCAGCACCACATTCCCGATGATGTTTGAAATCGCTGTGGGAAACTCGTACGCAGTCCTCTGATCCGAATGCGCGAGCACCGCAACCGATTTATTTTCAAGCCCGCGATACTTTGCAAGCACTTCGATTTGCTTTTGCTTTTCAATATTTGCGCCGATTGCAGAACTCAGTCCCGCCAGAATGCAGCCAC
>SXSS01000078.1 GCA_005792145.1 Planctomycetia bacterium
ATCTGCGATGACGCAAGCTGGATTCTTGAAGAAGACGATCGGTCGTGTTGGGATCGTTCCGCCCATTTCCTTGGCGTGATCTGCGTAATTTCGACCAATCGCCAAGATCGCGGGCGGGAAAAATGTGGAGGGAGAAATGTGTGGAGGGTTCATTTCATTTCCGCGGTCGAGCGTTTGGAAGTCTCGCCCTCAGCCCCCCGCTTCGCGGCTTCGGCGGCCATGGCTTGGCGGTAGGGTTCCATATCAGGTGGTTCGGGGAGTAATGTTGCAAATGCCGCAAGAGTGGAAAGAGGGTCGAGCGCAAACTCGGCCTCGAGTGGAGCCTTGACGATGTCATAGACAAATCTTCGTTCCGATTCCGCCGCGCGATTATAAATCGTCAGTCGATCGACCAGTGGTTGAGATGAGTCAATCAAGACATTTGCAAAGACATCTCGAACGCTGGATCGAAGATCGCCGATGAGATCGGCCATGCGACGCTCGCCGAATTTATTGACGAAGTCCGCATACTGGCTCCCTTGAAAATATTCCGTGAGATCGGCTGCAAACTTCACAGCATCCTCAAGAATTTTACGGCGATCTAAAAGCAACCCTTCACGGAAACCATGTTGTAATGCGGCATAAACATCGCTTCGTGCTATATCCGGCGCACCCTCATACTGGTCGTATGTAGTGTTCAGAACGAATATTTCGAGTGGTGCCTCATACTCATTGTTTGGAATGAGCCCTCCACGACCAAACAAGCGATCAAGGTTCGATAGGATTGATTGAGCACCCTCATAGTCTCCAAACCGATACAACTCTCGAACAGCTTGCGCCATAAAGTTCTTGTAAAAATCACAAAACGAGTCGCCACCTCCGCCTCTGGTTCCGTAGTGTTTTCGATACAGAACTCCAAAATAATTGTCAATTGATTTGATCCATCGAGGATCGTTCAATCGACTGGGATTATCACTTGCGAATGGGTCAAACCCCATCAGGCCTGTTCGTGAAAGCCCCTGCATTGATTGAATGTTCACCCGATCATTATTCAGAATTTTATAAACTTCCTCATCATTGGAAAATCGTTTTTCTGCCGTAGCCGATCCTTTTCGAGACCAATAAAACGCATGAGATTGGGGATGTCTCCAATCAAACGGACCATAGTCGCGCGTAAACTCCCACATCAATGTCGGGTCCATGTTGTACGCTTCACGCAAAACTTTCTTGCGCAAAAATGGAAGGAACTGTTCGAGAGATGCCTTTGATTCAGCGCTCTTCAGGACAGTATCGAAAACCAAATAGACAGGATCATTCTTTCGAAAGGTTGCATCGAGATTGAGCAGTTTCGCATAACGACTTGACTGTACGGATTGCCACCGACCTAGGTTGGAAAGGAAGTTTTTATCCAACTGAAACTGGAATTTCGAATCGAAATCCGACAGGCCTTCCTTCATTTGATCAACGAGTACTCCAACATTTGGGTACTTCAGCACTAATTCCTCTAGAGAATCTGGGGCGTCTTTCACAGAGGCAATCCATGCAATTCGATCTTTGTGAGAGGCGGGTGGAACACCAAGGAGAAATTGCCAATCGCGAGCAAGTTCTCGCTTGTAATACAAATGAGCATCGTCAGAAACACCGTCAATTTTGTGAGCGAACCAAAAAGCGAGCTCCTTATGCAGGATCAAGTCATTCGGGTTATAGCGAAGCCCTTCATCTCGGACGAGATCGATCCCTGCACGAACCCACTCCCATCGCTCTCGCGGAGTGTCTGTCAAGACCGAAATATTATATGCCATATTGTGACCCTGAAATGCCCAAACATCTCCGAATCGAGGCTGCAGCTTTGTAATTAAAGATGCGTCTGCCATTGCTTCGTAAAAGAGCCCCTTCTCTTTGTGCATAATCGTTTTGATCCAGAGATAATCAATAATGATTCCTCTGAATGCTCCAATTGCGGTTCCTAGAGCAACAATCGGCGGAGCACCGTCGATCGAAACATCGGTATAGCGCAAACTTTTTTCGTCGCTCACGCGAAGAATATCTGGCAACAATTTCCCACCGCAAATCACAGCACTTATCGCGATAATCAGACATAAAAATTGAATGAGACGATCACGCATCTATCAGCCATCTCCCCCACTATAAATTGCTATTTCCTTTTTCTTGAATGCGAGCAAACATAGGCTAAAGACTGCCACACTCCAACCGATACCTACCTGCGCGATTGAGACGAACACCAATTTCCATGGAATCACTTGTCCGTCAATGAGATCTGCCGAACTGCTTGATGAAAAAGGCTTGAGCGCCCACCACACAAACTGCACAATTGCACGGATGATGTACTGGAAGAATTGAGCGAAGACATTTGCGTCAGTACTGATGGAATAGTTGTCCAACGCCACTGAGAGGAAAGTCGACATCGAGCCGACAATAAAAATAGTGCAAGAAAGCAATACCGCCACAGGAAAGGACAAGATGCTTGCGGATCCAACACCGAGAGCCGCAATAAAGATCAGTTTTCCCCAATCAATCAGTACCGCTCGAAAGAAATTCCCCTCAAACCCACCGACACGGTGAAGAACTTCAATTCCGTCTGCATCAAAATTAAATGATCCCTCCCCAGGATAAATTTGACCGTCACGGGTCACGCCGGCATTCACAAGCGTGACGACGAGAGTTCCATCTTCCTGAATTGCTTTCACAGGTATCTCAACAATATTTTTCTGTACTGGGACAAAGTTCACTTGGATTGGTTGCAAATCACCAAATTTCATAAGTACTGGATACAATTCGTGTGTGGTATCTCTACCCATGTGAAAACAGTAACGCAACACAGGCTGGGCGGCAGCGCGCCGAGCCTCTGAAAGTCCAGAAAAAATAAATTCTTCACTTTCTCCCGCATTCACAAGTCTCTGAGCCGTCATAAACTCAGTCGTTTTTTGGCTTCTGATCTGACGTGCGACATCAGATTCGGACTTTATTCCATCTGCAATTTCACCACGCAGTATGGAATCGTTCTGAATCGAACCGTTGACCGTTTCGCGAAGTTTCTCGGGATCTATGAGCTTGTACTGGGGACGGGCTACCTCTCGTGCAACGAGAACTTGATTGCGTACCGCGGCAGCATCTTGGTTATCGATGGGCGCACGCGTGCTCATCAGTTGGACAAAAACAAAAACGGCAAAACTTCCCACGACCAACACGATTCCGTTGAGCACCGTAAGACCGAGCAGTTTGCCTGCCAAATACTGGAAACGGGAAACTGGCTTTGTCAAAATATTCCAAATCTGTTTATCTCGAATCTCAAACGCGACTGTCGAGCATGACAGAAATAGAGTGAGGCAAGCAGCCACTAGGAAAACAAGGCTTGTTCCGCGTGATATGAATGTCTGCAATTGATATCGAAGAGGATCACGCGAATCAATTCCCAGCGGGATCAAGGGAAGGACGATGAGAAGAGCGCCAATAAAACCGATCGAAATTCGCTGCCGAATTGCTTCGAGAATGAGAGTGTTCGCAACTGCGAAAATCTGAATTGGAGATCCGAGAAAGATGAGCGCAACCCGCGTCAGCAGAAGAAACGAAAAGATAAGGAATCCGATCCCCGCAGAAGCCAGAACAAGATCCAGTTGTGATGTCGTCCAGAAAATTCCCATCAGTCCACCTGTAATGGCGATCAATGCGAATAGCGCGATCGAATTTCCTAGCCACACTGCGAGCAAAGCAAGCGATAAAGCAAGGATTGAAATACATATGACTACCAAAGGTTGCTCGATAATATTGGCCGGCGCCCAACCAGGCGAAGCCGAGGAAGCTATAAACGAGGATGCAAAGGCCACATCTCCGATCAATCCATCACGAGCAAACATCTGATCCGCGACTGCCTGAACGCGCACACCACCAATTTCAACGCCGTCGACAGTCACCGTCCCGCGTTCCAATAATTGCACGGCAACTTGATTACGCTCTTCAATATTTGCTTCGGAAAGAACTGAACCGATTCTCGTTCGTAATTCCGAGTATTTGTATGAGGACCAACAGAGTGGCCCAAAAGAAGCGACCGCGCACACGCTCACCAACACAGTCAATATCCAGCGATTTTTCGGGACTTCTTGCCAATTTGCCAAGCGCTCATGCCATGCCCGAAGCCAAATCACGTCTTCTTCTCCGATTTATCATCGACGAGATCATCGATAACTGATCGATCGACCGTACCAATGGGTTTCTCTCGCTCTGGCGCATTCACTTTCGCAGCGGAAACTGCAGCAGGATTTGACTTTGGCTGCATCAATTCATTAAAGATTGCATCATCTGCTTGCACTTTTGCTGGAATAGAGGATGCACTCTTCGCAGACGACGCGGATGCTGTGCTTTGGATTTGCAATTCAGTGATCAAGGCAGAACCTGAGACATCGCGGGCAGCATTCTCGTCGTTCAAAAGGAATGAAGCTGTTCTTCCTCCATGATTTGCACCGCTCGAAGAAGCTTGTTCTGCCTGTGCTTTTTCCACAATTTGAACAAAGAGTTCCTCAAGTTTTTGGCGTGGAGAATCGACACTTCCTATCGCAACTCCTTCTTCTTTGCGAATCAGTTCATCAATTTTTACTATGGTTTCTGGACGCAGGCGGGGCGTATTGATCGTCGTTCGTTTCGTATCGCAAAGCAACTGATCAGACGTGCCTTCTGCACGAATCTTCCCGCCATATAGCACAACCATCCGATCGCAAACATCCTCGACATCTGCCAAAAGATGAGATGTAAGGAGAATAGTTTTGCCGCGGCGTCGAAGGTCTAATAAAAGATCTTTGACCTGCCGAGTTCCAATGGGATCAAGGCCCGATGTCGGTTCGTCGAGGATCAGAAATTCTGGATCATTTATGAGGGCCTGAGCAATCCCTAGACGTCGAGCCATACCCTTGGAAAACTCGCCGACAGCACGATTCGCTGCCCCTTCCAACCCAACCATTTCAAGCAATTCATCTGTTCGCTTACGACGAATTCTCCGTGGAATCCCAAAGAGTTTTCCGAAATAGTCCAATGTCTCACAAGGATTAAGAAATCTGTACATATACGATTCTTCGGGCAGGTAACCGATTCTCGCTTTGACCGAAACATTTGCAGGATCTCGACCAAACACCTTCAAACTCCCTTTGCTTTTACGTAAAAGGCCGAGGATTAATTTAATCGTAGTGCTCTTACCCGATCCATTAGGACCAAGTAATCCGAAAATTTCATTCGGCCAAATTTCAAAGTCAATACCGTCAACGGCGCGAGCTTTCGAACGCAACCAAAAATCTCCGAAGACTTTCACAAGACCTTCTGCTTCGACCAGTGGTCGAGATGATTCTGAGTTTTTCATTTGTGACATAGCTAGATCCAATTCTTATCGACCAAATCCTTTATCTCCAGATTCATCCAGACGACGCCCAGGTTTATCAATCATAATTTGTCGACTGCCCAACTCAAAGGATGGGAGATTTCCTCCGAGCATTGCAGCAGCCATCTTCTTGCGTGTGAGATCTGCATCACGCCGCATTTGCATAATTTCTGGAGAACTTTTGACTCGGATAACATAGTGATTTAACTCATTTGGGACCGAAAATACTTCCACTTCATTTTGAGATATGGATTTGCGCACAGCATCAAGCCATAATTGCTGTACAAGTTGTTTCGGATTATCCTTGTAACTTTGTGCAAGACTCATAAGTTGACGAGTCTCCTTCGATAGTGTCGCCACAAGATTGGACTGAAAAGCCTGCGCCTGCATTATGATGTGCGAGGCTTGGCCACCAATATCTGGTTGTTCAAAGCGTTGACCAATCTTTCGTAACAGGTCATCCGACGCAGCTATATCCCCTGCGGTCAGAAGTAGTTCGTATTGTTGAATCATTTCTAAAATGACGAGATAATTCGGACCAGCTGCCCCGACAAGTTCTACGCTCGCCTCTTGACGAGCACGTTCCAATTTCGTCTTCATGTCTTCGCGAGCAGTCTGGACACGTTGATAAGCCGCACGAACCGCCAACGGCGCTGTCCGTTCGAGAATGGCTACTGTTCCGATCTGAATTCCTATTTGCAAATCGTCCAAGTACGTTTGCATTCGCTGACGAATATCCTGCGCAGGGGTTTCGCGCTGCTCAAGGAGTTCTGTAAGGGTGTAAACGGCAGCAGTTTGCACGACTGCTCGCCCAAGCACAGATCTCACAAGTGCATCGGTCCTCTCCGAGGAGATCTGAGTCAGCATTGCAACTGGGTCCACAATTGAATAATCAACTGTGAGTTGCAAATGAGCGAGGTCTCCATCGGCAGTAATCACCGATCCATCGCGACCTGGACGAATTGGTTCTGATGAACTCGCGGCCTCGGTCGCAGCTTCAAGAGTGACATCTTTCTGCGCTCTTTGCGGCCAAAATGCATCTCGGACGTCAATACTTTGACGTTGTTGCATCGTTTTGAATTCACCAATTGGATATGGCCAAAATGGTTGAAGTCCAGGCGCAACTATTTCACTGCCAGAATCTCCCGCAACTTGTCCAAAAATTGTACGAACTCCAGTCACTCCTTCGGGGATCGACTGAAAACCAGAGACGAAAAAAGTCAGGACAAGCCCGGCGATTGCCAATTGGAGCAACCTATATGACAGACGCAGCGCTTCTCCAAGGCTCTGATTGGCTGGATCCATCGCCTCGCGAAAAGAAGCCCTATCGTTTCCAACCGTACCAACATCAAGTGTGGCACTTTTCCCTACACGCACGATGTGCGACGGATCGTTTGAATCATCTTCAGGCAGTATCGAAGATGAATTTGAATTCTTTCTTGTCATATCAAGGTGTTCCTGTGCCTGGCGTTCCCACTTGCGGACCATCAACTATATAAGGCTTCTTGGGCTGTGGAATCCCAGCCGTACCACTCGGAGCAGAGAGATCGAGCAAATGAAAAGGTGCTCGATTGAGATCCGTCACAAACGTCGTACTCCCCGAGAGGGAACTCTTGAGCGTATCGAGCCAAGTCAGAAAAATTGCAAGGTCAGCTTCCTGTTTCATTAACTGGTAATAACGTGTGGCCTCTTCATTTCCAAGCGACTCGATTTCTGATGCCCATTGTGCGGCGAAATTTCGGATTGTGTCAGCTGAACTTGCTGCCAAACTCTTGATCGCTTCAGCTTCAGAGTTTCCCTTTGCTTCTTCCAAGTTGGCCAATGTCTCTTGAACTGCGGCCATGCGACGCAAAACTGCTACGGTGGTCTTTGGCGGAAGAACGATTTGAGAAATGCCAACACTGACTGGGGCGATTCCGGCAAGTTTGGTCGATCGAATATCGTTCAGAATTGCTGCCTCGGCTTCGGCTATCTTGCTTCCTTGCCCGATGAGGTCGCTGAAGTTGTACCCACCGACTGAGCGAACCGCCCCCTGCAATTGCGTTTCAAGTTCCTTCCCTGCAGCCTCAAGATTTCCGTACGAGATGAAAAATTGAAGCGGCGCATCGCCAGACTCTTCAACTCGCCAAAGCAAATATGCCTGAACCAAGACCTGCTGCCCATCCTTTGTAAGCACTGTCTCCAACGGACTCTCAATGAATTGCAATCGAGCATCTAGTTTAGAAACTTGATCGATGAATAGGGGTGCCTTTAAATGGAGTCCAGGGTCACGTTGGACCCCAGCGGGCTTTCCAAAACGGGTCAGGACGGCGATCTCGTGAAAGTTGACCGTGTAAGTCGTGTTGAACAAGACGAGCACAAGGACGATAAGCGACGCAATGATAATTGGGATTTTGCGAATCATTTTAATCCTTTTTAATGTAATCACCTAGGTTTAACCCAGGTTCTGGCTGTTCCATTTGAACATCAAAGTCAATTCGAGACGGATCGACTGCTATCACATATTTGATCCGAGCAGAAGCGAGGGCACGCGACAGCACTGCCATAATTGCTCGCTCGCGATAGATTTCTGGAGCAGCTCGATACGAGGGAGCCTGACCAAGCACTTTACTAGTTGTTGCGCGGGCTTGCATCAACATATCCCAACGTTTCGCATGGGCCATGCCAATGACGCTTGCTGCTTGAGCTCGAGCATCGACGATCAATTTTTCGATCATCGCTCGCTTCTCAAGAGCGACGGCAGAACCCTTGCCCTGATCCCGCTCGATTGACTCGAGGGCACGAATTTCACTCACGACTCGCTGCCCATTTTCTGGGCTACCTACCAAACTGGACATCGTTGAATTGACCATTCGTTTCGCTTCGTCGACCACTTTGCGAGAATTTTGAATATCAATCGACAATTCTTCGAACATGGCGGCGGACTGACTTGCAGGCGGCCGCAGAACAGGCAATAGAATTCCGACGACTTCGACTCCACTGCGACTCAGGTCGAATGATTCCTGAATTCGAACTTTCAATTGAAGAACAAGGGAATCTCCAGAAGGAGAGAGAACTTGGTCAATTGTTTTTGTCGAAAGCAATTGACTGACTTCTCGCATCGCAATAGCTCTGAGAGCGCGCTCCCTCATATCGAGGGCAGTACGGCGCGAGCGTGAATCTCCAGAAAAATTGAGGTAGTCCAGCAATCCATCCACTTTGACCCTGTATTCCAAGACGATGTCCGCATCGACAAGAGCGAATTGGGCAGAAACTGTGGAATTTTCAGCGGGATCTGTCGGAGACTTCAAAGGCGATGCTTTACTTTCATTACTCGCCAATACGATGAAGGCGAGGCGAGTTGGATCGGGTTCGCCTTCGATAGGCCAGAGATTAATTTTCGTTGTGGGAAGAAGTTTTGGACCCAACACAAGAGTTCGAATCTGACCGACATCTATCCGTTCAATGGACTCGAAAGGCCAAGGCCATTTGAACACCATCGACCCTTGAGTTACTTCACCAATGACTTGACCGCCTCTGAGTCGAACAGCCTGCTCTCCTGGCTGAACAACGACGACCATCGACATGAGAAGAAGGATCGCAATGCCGAGTACACCAAGCCGAAGAGTACTTCTCAGAAGTAATTGATAACCCCATGAGCTAGTGATATCGAACCCAAATTGGTAATTCACAGCCTCATTGATGCTGCGAACTATTGAATCTGGCGCGGCAGCCAAACCAAGAAGTTTGGAATCGAAGGCCGGACGAGATAACTCTGAGCGTCGTCGAGGTCGATAGATGTTCAGGATAAGGTTTAAAAGAATTTCACCCGCAATCACCGCGAGAAAAATCCCAATGCCGTATGCAACGCCTTCAAGTACCGCAGGATTGCGAAAGACTTGAAAAATAATTCCAACAGCGACTGCGAGAAGGACGAGAGCATTGCCGACCATTGCCCCTGCTCCTCCACGCAAATTCTGCCATGCCGGCTGCTGAGACATTCCCGCTACAAATCGAGAGAAAATAAAAGTCATAAGCGAAAGTGCCGCACAAATCGCAAGTTGCCATCCAAGATTCGAACCAACATCAAAAGTCACTGCATTTCCTGTGGTGTCATCGAGCCGTGCAAGCCAAACTAATGTGAAATATGAGATCATCGCAAGCAATATGACCATGATGAAACTCATGATCGGCATCAGCCACTGATGCATGAAGGTCAAGCGCCGAGCTGCTGCTTGACTGACTTCGCGTTCACCATCTAACGCGCCCTTGATTCCCTTTCGATATTGTTCAATTTCATCGTTTTCAATTGCTTCAATTCGTTCAAGTCGATGCTGATGAAAGAGCACCACTAAAGAAATCCAAACCAATACTCCCGAAAGAACATAAACCGAAGCCAGAACGAGCGCCGAATCATTCGCGGCCCGAGCAAAGACCAGAAGTGAAATGCCAAGAAAAAACTGTATGGCGAGCCCAATGCTCGATACTCGGGTGGCTTGCTGGTATATGAATTGATCACGGGTCATATCACACATAGGATACGATAGTTATAACGTTCTTGTTCACTGCACAGATAGAACGGCTCACTTCAGGCTCACGTCGTTCTAGATCCAAAGATTACAGACTCGCTCGGTTGAAAAACGACATATAGTATGTCTGCTTTCCCATGACATTTATTGAACAACTATTTGCGATTGCTAGGAATACCTTCTTCGAGTGTGTACGCCAGCCAATTTCTCTCATTATTTTGGTTGCCTCAGTGATTTTAGTTGTAATTTCAAACCCGCTTTCAGCATTCACAATGTCTGATGACCAACGAATGTATGTAGACATAGGTCTTTCGACCGTTTTCATGTCTGGGGCAATCCTCGCCGCTTTTCTTGCGACAACGGTTGTCAATCAAGAAATCTTAAATCGAACGGTCCTTCTTGTCATCTCCAAACCCGTTCCTCGAGTGACTTTCATCGTTGGGAAATATTTTGGCGTGACAATGGCGTTAATCGCAACAACCATAGTCCCTGCGTTGGCATTTCTGCTTGTCGAGGTGCATGGCGTGATGCAGACCGCAAAAACCTCTTTTCGATGGCCCTGCATCGTCTTTGGAGGATTCGCGGTCCTCTTAACGATCGGAACTTCGACTTGGTGCAATTATTTCTATGGAAAATCCTTCGCCGCAATAATGGTACTACTCGGTGCCCCTCTTATGCTGATTGCTTATGTTCTGAGTCTATTCTTCAATTTTGATTGGTCCTCGATCAGTGTGGCAAGCGAATTTCGATATGAATTGGTCGTCTCGATTCTGCTTATGTTTCTTTCATTAAGCATCATTTCAGCGATTGCTGTCGCAGTGAGTACTCGATTGGGACAGGTCTTAACCATTGGACTCACCCTTGCAATCTTGGTGCTCGGGCTGCTTTCGGACTGGATCTTCGCCAGAAAAATCTTGGCTCTCGAACAGTTGATTTCCGTTCGCGAGGCTGCAAATGGAGGTTCATTTGATATGGATCATCTTGTGCTCTGGGGTTACAAGGCGGGATATTCCATACTCCCAAACTTTCAGGTTTTTTGGGTGGTTGATGCTGTCAATCAAGGTCAATCCATACC
This sequence comes from Planctomycetia bacterium, assembly GCA_005792145.1. GTDB lineage: Bacteria > Planctomycetota > Phycisphaerae > Phycisphaerales > SM1A02 > F1-60-MAGs104. The sequence goes on from SXSS01000078.1 coordinate 10,946, forward strand.
TATGGAATATATTTCTCTTGTTGTTCCCTACGCCGTACTGATGACAGTTGCTGCTCTCGCTTTAGCGACTGCGATGTTTCAGCGTCGCGAAGTGGGATGATCAAGATCAGTTCCCTGGCTGAGATTGAGCTTGCATTTCCTTGATCTGTTTGCGCATCTGTAAAATCTCATCCTTCAACTGTTCAATTGCCTCTTCGCCAATTTGCAAGTCGTACTTCAATTCCGGTGGGCACTTCTTAAACCAATCGATGATCTTCTGGGTATTGCGAATTCGCGCCTGAAGAAATTGGATCCCTCCTTGGCTCGAGCCTTCAATCCCACGCTTTTGAATGAGAAGCGGAACCTCTTCCTTCGCACCCTCGATAAGTTTTTGCCATTTCTCGGCAATGACCTTGCCAGCATTGTTGGCTTCGAATTTTGTTGGGTCATCCACTCCGAGTTCTTTAAACAGCTGCATTTCGGTTGCAGCCGTTCCATCTGAAAAACCAGAATGCTCCGCGGAATGCGCGCTGAAATCCAGGTTCTCTTTATTATCACTCAACTTGAACTCATGTTTGTAATCATTGTAAAAAGTGACCTTGTCTCCGACTTTGTCATAAGACAATTCGACTTCGGAGTGAACCATTGCTGGCCCAATTTTTGGATCCCGGTCGCCTGCCGCGCATGCTTCCGCGACTCGAGACTTCCAATCTTCACGAGCGGATGTAATTTCTTCACGAGTTGCTCCATTGAGCATTGTGATGGAACCCAATGCCGCTTCTGGCATGAAATACATTTCATCGCAATAGAGCCCAGTAAATGCACCGCCAGAAATTGCTTTTTCGATCCAAGCAACTAAACGGTGCTTGCTCTTGATTCGGGTAAGGCTTGCAGCGATTAGATCACCTTCAGTTACAAGACCACCATTTGAATTAATACGCAAAACAATAACTTGACCAGGACCAAATCCATCGGCGATTTTCTCAACTTGCTCCATCTCATCGTGACGCAAACCGATACCGACCATGCCATCGAGGGGAAGAACAAAAACTTGCTTCTTAGTCTTTTGGATTGGATCGACGGATGTTGTTGCAGATTTGGCGGGGGCTTTTGAGTTGGTCTTCACTGGAGGTGAGCTCTGTCCGCCTTTCGGTGCAGAAGACTGGGCGAAGAGTTCTGCTTGTGAGAACAAGAGTATGGATGCAACACCAATAAATTTTCTATTACGAGAGGATAAATGCTTCACAAAGAATCTCCAGAATTTATTGACTATTCGAAATATCTGAGCCCAGTCCCAAGCCTCCACCACCGCCTTTACCACCACCTGATGGGGGTGGCGCAGTGGACTTGTTCAATCCACGAATCCGTTCTTGCAATCGCAAAAGCTCTGTCTCGACTTCCAACTTCGAGACACCAAACTCTTGATTCAGTTTTATTGCAACCGCAGGATATTTCTTAATGATTGAAAGGACTTTTTCTAAAATTCCCTTGGCTTTAGTCAGATTCTTCTTTTCGTCTTTGCCTTGGGCATCACCCAAAGCTTCTTGGTACTGCGGATATGACTTGGCACAATCCGCAAGTCCTTTTCGCCAACCATCGATGTATTCACGAACCAAGACTTCGCCACCTTGCGGCATACGCTCGAAATTCCGAATGCCTTTTAGGTACATCAGATCTTCGATCATGGTTGCATCATCATCAGAGACTGTGCCATCGGACAGACCAAGTTCTTCCGCCATTTCCGGGGTGAAATGTGCGGTGATTGACTCGGTGCTCCCATCGACAACCCACGTACCCTTTGCGTTGTCGGACCAAACGATTTCTCGGCCCTTGAAACTTGCGCTGAGCATCTTGTCTTCCCGCATCATTGCCATTCCGATGGCCGGGTCATAGCCGCCAGAAATAAGGAAACCATTACAAATCCCAACGAATGCCTCGCGGAATTTTGCGTAAACTTCAGGGTCAGAAACTTTCGTTCGTTCCTGAATCCGCTCGAGCCCCATCAATCTCGCAGATTCGGTCATATACATATTCGGCCAAGAGAGCCCTAGAAGTGCGCTATATCCAACCGCGTCCCGCACAATCATGATCGGCTCGGCTCCGACTTTTGCGATGACTTCCTTCAAATTTCGAGACATTTTTCGAATTCCGTCGTCATCAAATATTCCAAATTTTCTGGGGTCATCACCGAGATATCTCACACTATCGATATCCGCGGAGTTGAGGACGAACACAACAAAGTCTGGACGCTTTTCCGCGATATCCTTGGTAATCTGCTCATAAACTTGTGGGTGGATATCTAGGCCGAATTGCCCTTTGTCTTTCAATCCCATTGGAACAACATAGACCGTCTTTCCTTTTTCAGTCGGGATGACCGGAGCAACTTCAGCAGGCGCTTTTTTACTTGCGGCAACTTTGGGAGCGGCTTTCGCAGGAGGCTTTGCCGTCTTCGAACTCGCTGGTGGAGTTGTCGCGGGCTTTGATTGGGCAGAAGCATCCATGTCAAAAAGAGAGATGCTTACGACTGCGATGGCGAAGAGAAACATCGTTCGGTTCATTACAGGATCATAGCCATAAAACCACTTTGAACCAATAGTGCCTTTGGACTTTCTCGACTATAGAAAAACTCAAAAACCGTCACTGACCAATGGCACTTCAGCGTGCCCATTCTCGATGACCAAATGCGAGTGCTTGATCCTTGGAATTGAGTTCCCCTTCCAATTGCAAGTCATATATTCGGTCTAGAAGCACTTTGAATCGGGGTCCAGGTTCGAAGCCCAGTGCGATCAAATCTGATCCGCTCACCAAAGGTTGTGGATTTAATCCGCCAGTTTCCGCCGCGAGGTGGGCAACCGTCTTGCCGACTTCGCTTACGCGCTCAGGCACGACTCCATACAAGACCTTCAGAGCAGAGGGAAATGCACTTCGGGATGCGAGTCGTTTGCGGCCAGACTTTGGCAAAGTCTCCCACTTCGAGTCAAGTGTGGAGACGATCTCAAGAATCTCCATCATCTCCTTGGATTCATTTCCAGATAAATTGAGTGAGTCCTGCCACCTTCCAGGTGAATGATTGGGCGCGCGCTCCGCACGGTCAAGGTGCCAGGCAGCCAAGACCGTTGCGAATGAAACTTCGCTGGGCAATCCAGCAATCCGCTTGCAAGCGCCAATCGAATTCGACTCCGCGAGCGCCGGTGCGTCAAGTCCCCATCGCTCGATCAATTGTGCCGAGCGTAAGCGTGTTGGATGGGCAAACATTCTGCGAAACTCGCCACCGATGCGCTCTCGACTGACACCACTCAAGTCGCGTGATGCATCACAAATGGCCTTTTCTGTCGAAGAATCTATTGACATTTCGAAGCGTGCTGCAAAGCGCACAGCGCGCAAAGTGCGCAGACGATCTTCCCGCAATCGAGCAACAGGATCGCCGATTGCGCGGAGGATTCGATTGGATAAATCTTTTTGACCATCGACGAAATCCACGACCTCGCCTGTGAGTGGATGGCGAAAGAGACCGTTGATCGTGAAATCGCGACGCTGCGCATCTTCGTTCGCACTTGCAAATCGAATGTCGCTTGGACGACGGCCATCTCGATATTCGCCGTCGCTTCGAAAGGTTGCGACTTCGATCACTCGACCTTTCCAACGAATCAACATCACGCCGAAAGCCTCCCCGACTCCGCGAGCACTGCGAAAAATCTTGACGATTTCATCTGGTGGCGCACTGGTTGCGATGTCGAAATCTGTGGGTTCAAGGCCGAGAATTTCGTCGCGAACGCAACCACCCGCGAAGTATGCGATGAATCCACGCTCGATGATCAGCCGCGCGACAGCGACGGCTGCTTCCCGTGGAGTGCACTCCGGCAACCGGGAAGAACTCTCTTGTGAATCGGATTCAGGTTTGTTCATCTGCTGGTCCAATCGCTGGGTACACCCCTCCCGAATGACTCCGAAGTCTCTTACGACAGTGCTGCATGAGCTCATTCACGCGCCTGCGAATTTCTTCCAGACCTGCGGAGGCATCGGCGAAGAGTTTTGCTGATTCTGCGGGCGAAATGACGGGACCAATCGCCGCCCAAATTCGACCTCGTAAACGAGGCATTTTCGATCCCGTCGGCCAGATATCGAAGGCGCCGTCGATCGCGATCGGCACGATCGGCGCACCAGATTTTCGCGCGAGCAATTCGACCCCTCGACGGAATTCTTTGATTGATCCATCTGGAGATCGCGAGCCTTCTGGATAGATCATAATTGCACGACCTGCGGCAAGTTCATCAAGGGCAGATCGAACAGCATCTCGATTGCCGCCATCCGAACGAACTGAGATGCAATTGAGCGCACGCAGAAGCGCGCCAAAAAAGGGATTGCGAAACAGTTCTTCTTTCGCCATTGGTCGTGCAACACGATCGCCGACAGCCAGTCCATGAATCATTGGATCCAAAAACGACTGATGATTTGCGATGAAAATGACGGGCCCGTGACGAGGAACATGATGCGCGCCTTCGACTCGGAAGCGGTATCGCCATGACAACATGCTTTGACAGACTTGTGAGCATGCATCCCAAAATGCAGTCTTCGCAAAGCCCGCGCCCGGCGCCCGGCGCCGGTGGGCGAATGAATTTCTCACGCACGTCCCCCGCAACCACAGCCGAGATTTGATTCGTGCAATTTTGCTCGGACGAGACGTTCAAGTTCATTCACGACTTCTTCAAATGAAAGATCGCTGGTATCGATCGACACAGAACCAATTGGTTGTTGCAATGGGCCTTCAGAGCGACCACGATCAGATGCATCACGCTCGATGATCTCAGCAAGCACGCGCTTTTCATCCACGTGTTGACCGCGCGCAAGCAATTCTTGTGTACGGCGATGCGCTCGAACTTCGGGGCGGGCATCGAGCCAAACGCGAACAGTTGCATTTGGAAAAACAACGCTTCCCTGATCTCGACCTTCAGTCACCAATCGTTCATGTTGAGTCGCAACCTGTCTTTGAGCTTTCACAAGTCGAACACGAACTTCATGATGCGATGCGATAAGCGAGACGATGCTGGTGACATCCGCGTCGCGAATGCGATCTCGAACATCTCGCTTGTCCAAGAGAATCGTCGGAGGTCGAGAAGAAAAATCCACATCCAAAGTCGCAATGTCCATAGCAAGAGCGAGGGCGGATTCATGATGTGGGTCAATCTGCTGCTCCACCGCAAGCAATGCGACGGCGCGATACATCGCCCCAGTATCCAACATGTCAAATCCAAGCCGATCTGCCAACTGCGATGCGGCAGAAGACTTTCCAGTGCCGGCAGGACCATCGATTGTGACGATGATCGGCAGCATCATGCGACAGGATCCTCTCGTCCCATCAATTCCATTAATCGTTCACGAGCTTTTTGAATTCCTTGAACCCAATTGGTTGTTCCGCACCAGTCAATCGAAAGTTTGTTGACATAACCCAAGTTCAAAAGTGATTCAATGTACTCCTCGAGATTCAATCCGATGTGTCTGCCTTCTTTGTTGAATCCTGAGATTGTCACTTCGATTGCTGCTGAATATGGGGCGAGTTTTCGCAGGGTTTCGATGCCGTTTCCAGTTGCATACGCATTTGCGAAACTCGGCATTGCGCTGATATGGAAACCGCCAATGCGTTTGACGAGATCCATAATGACTTCTGGAAAATCGACTGGCTTCACCGCAGGGCGAATCAGCAGATTCACTTCAAATTGCTGGAGCATGTCAACTGCACTTTTCATTGCGGCAGATATAGAAAGAATACTTTCGCTTGGGCAATTGACTCGCACAGCCAATTCACCGCATCCAAGCATTTTCGCTGCACGTCCAAGATTCTTCAGGTACGAAGTCGAGCCGTCCGGATTACCGTGAAAATCCAAAGGCTCGTCTTGGTAGAGAATCAAACATGGACAATGAACTCGATCGGCCTGATCCCGCATTTTTTCAAGCGTTGCCGCATTTTTGCCCCGAATCATTTCCACGGGCAGATTCAATCCGCGAAGTTCCAGTTCTTCCGCCACAAATTGTGGCATGTCAAGAAAATCCAACAGATTTCCCTTTCGAGGAATGGGTTGAAGGAGGCACGAGCCTGAAAGTGATAGGAGAATTTGGTTGCTCATATTGAACGCTCGACCGAACCGATACGCAGAGGATAACAGGTGGCTATGATCCGCAACCCCCATATTAAGGAGAAACCATGGCAAGTCCCGCAAATTGCAAATTCACCGAGTCGCACGAATGGTTCCGAGTCGAAGGAGAGACCATTGTGGTTGGAATCACTCAATTCGCCGCTAACGAACTGACCGATGTGACGTATGTCCAAATGAAACCAAGTGGAACCGCGATCGAATCTGGCGCGAGCCTTGGAGAAGTCGAAAGCGTCAAGACGACGAGCGACATCTATAGCGTGCTTGCTGGCTCGATTATTGAAGTGAATTCAGAAGTGGTGAAAGACCCTTCGCTCGTCAACAGCGATCCATTCGGCAAAGGATGGTTGGTGAAATTGCGTGCGCCGGATGCTGGAAAACTTGGCGGTTTGATGGACGCATCCACTTATGACGCCAAGCACCCCGTCTGCTGACGCGACGATTTCTATTCGAGGCGTGCGTAAGACCTATCCCGTTGCAGGCTCTGTTTCTGCACGCAAATCTGCGTTGACTGATACAGCGGAATCTGAAATCAAATCTGGCAGTCGCGACGTTGAAGCGCTGCGAGGTGTTGATATGGAAATTTGCGATCCCGGCTTTTATGCTGTGATGGGTCGCTCTGGAAGTGGAAAGAGCACGCTATTACATTTGTTGGCAGGGCTAGATCGCCCAGATTCAGGGGAAATTATTGTGGGCGGTTCTGCTGTGCATTCAATGAAGGAAAATGAATTGGTGAAGTATCGCCGACGAGAGATCGGCGTCATTTTTCAGCAATTCAATTTATTGCCGACGCTCGATGCGCTTGCGAACACAATTCTGCCTGGAGTTCTGGACGGAAGACCAACGAAGGAACTTGAAACGCGAGGGCGAGAAATTCTTGGCGAACTTGGCCTGAGTGACAGACTTCATCACAGACCAGAGGCGCTTTCGGGCGGTGAACAACAACGTGTTGCAATTGCGCGCGCATTGTTCTTCGCTCCTCCGGTGATTCTTGCTGATGAGCCAACAGGAAATCTTGATTCGACCAGCAGCGCTGCACTTTGGCGATTGCTGGAAGAGACTGCCGCAAAGCGAAAAATGATCGTGTTGATGGTGACTCACGAGGCGATCGCCGCCTCCCATTGTCGGCAAACATTTATTCTGAAAGATGGCCGCGTCGCCGGCGAATTTGAAAGTCATGGACTCGATCCCTCCCAGTTGGCACATCGCTCGTCTGAGCTTGCTCGGACGGCCTAGCCGCACGATTCTCGTCGGAGTGTCCGTCGCACTTGCGTCGACTCTTGTGGTCACGATCAGTTGTGCATTTGCAACAGCGCTGACAAACATTGAAGCGCGTATGGGCGCATTGATCGGCGAGGCCGATGCGCGAGTCGTTCACCAACATGGAGCAGAATTTGATGCGAGTGAGATTGAACTTGTCCGCACTTTGCCCGACATTGTTGCCGCAGCGGGAAGATTGAGTGGTTCGATTTCGGTGAAGCGAACAGATGGAGCAATCGATTCGCAGGGACGCGAATTGCGGGCGACTTTGCAATGCAAAGGAACTGACCTCGCCGAAGACCGAGCATTCGATCAAGTGAAATACCTTCTGGGGCGAGCGCCTGAATCAGAAAACGAAATCGGCATTGATCCCCTTGCAGCTGATCTCTTAGATGCCCAAGCGGGAACTCTCTTGTCTGTCATTCGCTTTGGAGATCAGGTCCAATTGACTGTGACTGGAGTCTTCGAACGACCGACGCTTGGTGCACTTCAACGACCAAAGGGTCATCTCTCTCGTCGAGTTCTTGCCGCGGTGAATGATCGAGATGGCGATGTTTCCATCATCTCGATTGTGCTTCAGAAAGGTGTGGACACAAATCTGTGGGTGAAAGCGAATACTTCAAAGATCGCATTGCCTTTGCGATTGGAAAACATAGAACTTGCCAAGAGCGGGCTCGATCGTCCCACACGCGGAAGTGAAATCGCCCTCGCCGTCGCAACGATGCTTGGTTTTCTCTGTTGCTCGTTCATCGTCGCGACGGCGATGACCACTGCAATCGGCGAACAACAGCGAATGTTTGCCATGGCTCGTTGCATTGGCGCGTCGCGCGCACAACTCTTTTGCGGACAATTATTCGCAGGCGCTGCGCTGTGCCTGATTGCTGGCGCAGCTGGAATTCCGCTGGGAATCGCAACGATTTGGATCGCGACTGAGTACTACCGCGAGATGTTGCCTGCAGGACTTTCGGTGTCGTGGGCTGGAATGGTGATGGCGATTGTCGGCTCGACTGCTGCGGGAATAATCGGCGCGATGTGGCCGGCATGGAAAGCTTCGCGTGTTTCGGTATTACGCGCTCTTGGCACACAAGTGAGCGCCGCATCAGTCAGAGGCATATGGATCGCAGGTGTGTGCGGGTTGGGATGCATTGCAATTCAGCTTGCGCTGCTTGCAATTCCAGGTCAAGAGTCACGATTTTGGGGATATGTGTTGGGCGGTCTGCCTTTATTGCATATTGCGTTTTTCGTGCTGTCTGTTCCAACCTTGCGTGTCGTCGGTCAAATTCTTTCTCCGTGGTTAGAAAGTTTTCTACGCATTCCCAGAGGGCTCTTATCAGGATCGCTTGCCGCGAATCCGTGGAGATTTGGTCTCGTTGCTGGCGCGCTGATGGTGGGAGTTTCGGTTCTCGTAAGCACTTGGACAAATGGAAATTCGATACTCAATGACATCAGCGAACGCATTCGATTCGGCGATGCATTTGTCTTCAAATCAACGGGTTTTTCAGCGGCAGAAACAAATCGATTGCGAACGCTTCCTGGTGTGACATCCGCCGCTGCGGTTGGATATCTCCCGCTGAAGATCATCGGCCAACAAGTAATCGGATTGGAGGGACTCTCAACTCCCAACGTTGTTTGCATCGGATTCGACTCGGAGCCATTTCTTCAAATGAATCGTTTGGAATGGATCAAAGGGGATCCAACATATGCAGTCAAGCGGTTGAGTGAGGGCGATGCGATTCTTGTTGCGGAAGAATTTCTGACCGCGCGCGGCATTGGACCAGGAACATGGATCGAACTCGGCAGCGAATCGGATCACCATCGATTCGAAGTCGTGGGAGTTGTTGGCGCCGCGGGGCTTGATGTTGCCACGCAATTCTTCGGCATTCAAAGTATGTATATGGAGCATGCAGTCAGTTGCGTCTTTATGGATTTCAGTGGAGTCTCGAAATACTTTGGATCGCGCGAAGCATTCCTCGTGCAGATGGGAATTGCTGAAGAAGCAACGACGAAAGACGAAGAAAATCTTGCGACTGCTGTTGAAGCCGCAGCGCCAGGAGCGGTTTTTGCCAGCGGTCGAGCGATACGCAAGGAGATTCTCCGCATCGGCGGAATCATGTTGACCGTCAGTACATTTGTCGCACTTGGCGCGATGATGCTGGCATCCTTGGCGGCAGGCGGAGTGATCGCGGCAGGAATTGCAACTCGATCATTCGAGCTTGGAGTTCTCGAAGCTGTCGGCGCGAGTCGCGGCTTGGTCAGCAGGCTGATTCTGACTGAATCATTGCTCATTGGCATCACTGCGGGAATAACTGGCAGTGCATTTGGGATTTATTTGGCGTGGATGGGAACTCGGTGTTATCGCGATATGGCGGGTCTTGAACTCTCGTTGAAAATCCCCGTCGCTGTCGTTATTGGAGGGTTTATCGCTGCTTGTCTAGCTGCAATTCTCGCTGCAGCTCCCGCTGTTGGCAGATTGACTCGGCGATCTCCGCGGGAACTTCTTGGCGGAGCAAAGGGCTAGGCTTTCACTGCGAGAAGAACTCGCAATTCATCTATGCATATCCCCTTCCGATTGCAATCTCCATATGAACCCGCAGGCGATCAGCCTCGGGCGATCTCTCAACTCTGCGAAGGGCTGCGCGATGGAAGACGCTTTCAAACGCTGATGGGCGCGACGGGAACTGGAAAAACTTTCACGATGGCGAATGTCATCGCACAAACTCAGCGGCCTGCGCTGATCATGAGTCATAACAAAACGCTGGCGGCTCAGTTGTATGAGGAGATCAAGGCGCTCTTCCCCGACAACGCTGTCTCGTCTTTCGTCTCGTACTACGACTACTACCCACCAGAGGCGTATATCCCTCAGCGGGATATTTTTATTGAGAAAGATGCTTCGCGCAATGCGGATCTCGACCGTCTGCGATTAGCTGCGACAAGTCAATTGCTGCATCGATCCGACACGATTGTTGTTGCGAGTGTTTCTTGCATTTATGGATTGGGTTCGCCGGAGGAATACGCCAACAAGACCACGCTTGTCACACGAGGAGAATCGACGGATCGCCGAGGATTTCTGATGTCTTTGTATGCGATGCAATACCGACGCAACGATGTCGCGCCGGAGCGCGGTTGTTATCGAGTGCGAGGAGAATGCATTGAAGTCTGGCCGGCGTATGAAAAGTATGCGATTCGATTTGAATTCTTTGGAGATGTTGTCGAACGGATTGAACGCTTTGATTCGCTCACGGGGGAAATTCTTGGCACGGATGAACGCGTTTTTGTGTTTCCTGCGGTGCATTACATGATGCCCGAAGACCAGATGGTTCGAGCCGTTGCTTCTATTCGCGCAGAAATGAACGAGCAAGTTTTAGCCCTCCAATCCGCTGGAAAACTGCTCGAAGCTCAGAGATTGCTCGGCCGAACACGGTGGGATCTTGAGATGCTGACCGAGACTGGAGTCTGTCCTGGAATTGAAAATTATTCCCGACATATGGAAGGACGCGCGGCTGGATCAAGGAGTTTCTGCTTGCTGGACTATTTCAGGCGAATTCCTGGACGAACGCCTGATGATTGGTTGATCTTCGTGGATGAAAGTCATGTCGCAGTTCCGCAAATTCGAGGGATGTACTTCGGCGACAGGAGGCGCAAAGAAACATTGATTGAACATGGTTTTCGATTGCCGAGCGCGCTTGATAATCGACCCCTGACATTTGCAGAATGGGAAGGAATCATTCCGCAGTGCATCTTCGTCAGCGCAACTCCCGCACCATTTGAACTGGAAAAGTCCGCAGGAATTGTTGCAGAGCAAATCATTCGCCCGACGGGTCTGGTCGATCCTCCAGTGGAAGTCCGCGGCGCTCGCGGGCAGATTCCGGATCTTCTAGAGCAAATCCGCCCCATCGCTCAGCGCAAGCAGCGAACGCTCGTGACAGCTTTGACCAAGCGACTCTGCGAAGAATTGACCAATTTCATGCATGAACAAGGAGTTCGCGTTCGATATTTGCATAGCGATATCGAGACACTCGAACGGCTCGAAATTTTGCGCGATCTGCGCGAAGGACTTTTTGACGTCTTGGTTGGTGTCAATCTTTTGCGCGAAGGTCTCGATCTTCCCGAAGTTGCGCTGGTTGCGATCTTGGACGCAGATCGTCAGGGTTTCCTGCGTAGTGAATCGAGTCTTATCCAGACGATGGGCCGAGCTGCGCGAAATTCAGAATCTCGCTGCATCCTGTATGCGGACAAAGTGACTCCGGAAATGCAACGCGCAATCGACGAAGTGAATCGTCGACGCGAGAAACAGTTAGCGCACAATGCAGCCAAAGGCATTACGCCCCGCACGATCATCAAGGAGAATCGCCGTGCCCTTGAAGATCAAGTCGCCTCGGATCGACGCACCCACTCGAAGCGATCGCCGCCGCGAGAAATTCCACGCGAGCAACTTGCAGATGAACTCGAAACGGAAATGCTTGAAGCCGCCACGGAATTGCAATTTGAGCGTGCCGCAAAGTTGCGTGATGAGCTTGCTCGAGTTCGCGCGCTGACTCAGCATTTGGTCGAGGTCAGCGACGATTCTCCCGACGAAAAGCCAAAAAGATCGACGCCGCCTGGATCACCGGGATCGAAAGCCAGACGGGGAAGAAAGAAGTGATGCCGTTTTTAAGTTTGGCGCTGCGGTATTCCGTGGCTCGATGACTTACTTCGGCGCCTCAACGGCTTTCAACCAAACAGCGCGCATCTGCAAGCCTTTCGCTTGACTGCGAATATCCCAAACCAGCGGACCGAAATATCGGTTGAGCATTGCTAAATCAATTTTCTCAAGAGCTGGTTTCATTGAATCATCTACAAATGGTGTCGGAACCAATACATCCATTGAATTGCCATCTTCATCATCCTCGCCCTCTTCCGCGTCGCTTTCGAATCGCTCATCAAGCGCCAAGACCGCCTTGCGATTTTGATCAAGAAGTATTGGCACATCGGCATATCCCCAGCCGACAATTTCACCTGGCGCGAGTGACGCAAGACATTTGCGATACAAAGGATTTTCGCCAAGAGATTTCATAGAGGGGTCGCTCGCAGATCGAAGGGCTTGTTCGACGGCCGCATCCGCACCCATCAACAATGCCCCACCACCAAGACCAATTTCCGATCCAAGACCTTCACCACCATAAACAATTTGACCTTGGAAATCCCTTGGCATCATCCCCATCGATGGCAACATCGTCGCCAATAAAGCATTTGTTGTCTTCTCATCAGTGCAACGAATTGCCGTGAAATTCTGCATACCTTCGACTCCCTCGGGAGCCTTGCGTCCAACTGTGAAGACCTCTGGACCAATACTTGTAAACGCCTTGGCCATTCCAGGTCCATATTGTTGAAGCATTGGTGCGATTGCATCGGCTTCATTCTCGGGTAGCGACGCGACAACATCCTCGATCATCGCCATGATTCCACTGAATCGAACATTCATGCGCTGATAGATCACTGCATCGTCACCCAAGAGTGTGGGCGGAGGCATGATTGGCGATGTATCTGAAAGAAGATCCATCATTCCAACTTTGGCTCCAGGGATGTACGCAGAAACTGCAATGTCCAAGATCGCCTGATCATTCTTATCACTTGTCGTAATCGCCCAACCACGAACATCACCAAACATTTCCTTGAGCGCAACTTGTACAGATGCCATTGGTCCTGAGAAGACTGGTGCTAGAAGTGGCTGAATCGGCGCGGTCAAGAAAACAACCGAGACATCTTGATCGCCAGTCAGCGTTGACATTCCGCGCCAATCGTCGGTGTCCGCGACGCATGGAATTGGCTTGCCACTTGCGGACGCGATTGCGTCTTCAAGCGTTGCGATACTGCTTGCCGCGAAAAACTGCGTGTCAACGCGGATGTAAAACATCGCCTCTGGTAACGCGGTGATTTGCCCGAGTGCATCCATCCCGCGTGGACGGCGGCGACTCGGCGGCTGAGGATCTTGCGGATCCGCACCCTCTTCGTTGTTTGGAAGAACAATACGCATTGCTTTGGAACCACCAGCAATTTCAATCTGCTCGAATGATTTGCCGTAATCCTTCTCCATATCGCGAATGACTGCGTCAAAGACTTTGCCTGCAACATCGGCGCGAGGACCATAGTCAGCCCAGACCAACAACCCGACTTCAGGTGAATCCAATTCTTCATTACGCTCAATGAAAACTGCGATACCCGTCGGTCCCGGCCACGGGACTTCATCAACATCAATTCCAAGATCCTGAAGTGCTTCAGTACGCTTGAGCGCGGACTCTTTGTTTGCCTCGACCATAAGAGGTGCAATTTCAGGAGCCCGCATGATTTGACCAATTGGAGATTCCGCATAGCGCTCCATTGTTGCGTTGACATCCTTGGCAGAAATGATCAATGCACTTCCCTTGGGAGCCATTGATTCAAACTTGACTCCTTGCGCGGCGCAGAAACTGGCTGGAGCGCAGAGAAGTACAAAAGCGAAAACAGAATATCGAATAGAACTTTGTTTCATAATGGAGGCTCCATCAGTTTTATCACAGAACAAGAATCAACCGCCGCTGGCATCCTTTACTTGTGGGGGTGCCTCAAAATCCTTGCGTGGAGGAGGCTTCAGATAATTGTTGCCCGAATTCGGGTTGTTTCGGTCGAATGCAAAGGCCTCGCGATTTCGCACGAAATCCTTCACATATCGAGCGGGAATTGCGAAACCAAGGGATTCACCTCCGCGGATTCCCATATTCGTGATGCCGACAACTTCGCCGCGAGTATTGAACAGAGGACCACCAGAATTTCCAGGATTGATCGCTGTATCCGTCTGGATGTATGTCAGTCCATCAAAGTTGCGTGAAGTGGTCGAGACGACACCTTGGGTCATTGATCGTTCAAGACCAAGCGGATTGCCGATCGCGAAGACTGGCTGTCCAATTTCCAATCCATCTTGCATAATCACTGGAGCGAAACTGAAAGGCTTGCCTTCGGGATGTTTGATCTTGACCAATGCGAGATCGATCTGATTGTTGACTGCGATCAGCTCCACATCTTCGATCTCCATTCGCTTGAGCGTTCCATCCGACTGCGGCAACCATATAGTCGTGCGCAAATTTGTTTCACCCTGCACAACATGCGCGTTCGTGATCGCATAACCCTCTGGACTGATGATGACTCCTGAACCGAGTCCAGCGGGAGTCGAAACTTTTATGACCGCAGGGCCAATGATTTTGGCGTGTTCACGCGGAGAAAGTTCTGGCAGATTTTCGGCGGTCGAAAAAAGCGAGTCTTCTGTTCGCTTGATCTGCGAGACGCCCTCCGCATTCTGAACTTCACCAACATCTGTCATTTCAAAAACTAAAACGTCTGGCCCAACATCCAGCCAAACGCGACGGTCGCTTCGCTTGACGACTTCGCCCTCGATGCGTCGCCCACTCTTGAGAATGACGACATCTGCTGGCTTCGGCGATTTGACATCATCAGCAAAGGCGAAAGCCGAGCACGAAATAAGAGCGGACAATGTGAACGAAATTGACTTGGACATGGTGCGGGTCTCCGTTGGTGAAAGCGTTACTATAACTTGCCTGACCCTTCTAGGAATATCTATGCGAAAAACTTTTTCATATTGTGCCCCTCTGCTCTTCGGATCCTCCCTCCTCTTGGCAACCGATATTGTCTCAGCGCAAACTCCCGCACCAGGTGGCAACCGAATTTCGGATCACTTTGGTTTCGATGGCGTTGATGTGATCAAGGTCGACAAAGGTGGAGGTCCACTTTCATCCGCCGATCTTGACGGGGATGGCAAGAGCGATCTCATAGCGATCAATAATCGCAACAGTCGAATCGACTTGCTTTATCAAAAGGCTGGCGCAAAGCCAACCGATGAGGTTCCACCGACATCGAGCATCAACGAGATTCCCCAGCATTGGCGTTTTCGACGCGTTGAAGTTCCCGTCTCGGATGCAGTCGGAACAGTCCTGCCATTCGATTTTGATGGTGACAAGCGAATGGATTTGATCTATTCAACTGCCACTGGAAAGATTGTCTTTATGCGTCAGTCATCCCCAGGGGTTTTTGAAGTGGTCCGAAAGCACTCGATCAAGAATCTCAATCCAAATCGTGACGCACTGATGATTATGAATCTCGTCGGTGACGACAAACCGGAACTTGTCGGAATCGCGAATGGCCGCATTCAAGTTTGGACATTTACAGGTTCTGATTTAGGCACTCCTATTGAACTCGCTGCGGGAAATGGAAATGTCGTCGCGACGATCGCAGGCGATCTTGACGGAGATGGTGCGAATGATCTTGTGGGAATAATGCCTGATGATGCAGCGCCTCTGAGAACATGGTTCGGGTCGAAGAAGAATGGAGTTGCTGCCCTCGGTGCGCAAACTCGCTTTGAAATGCCCCCAATTCGAGATGCAGACATTGTCCCACTTCAAGGTGAAAAAGGCGCGGCGCTCGCCGTGGTAGAAAAACCATCTCGGCGTGTCGTTCTGATGAAGGTGGCGAATGAACCAATCACCGAAGGCGGTGATCGAGAGGCAAGTCTGCAGACTTGGGCATTCACTGATTCTGACAATCGCAAGAGAGACACTGCAATTTCGGATATCAACGGTGACGGACTCCCCGATCTTATGGCGACGAACACCGAAGCGAACGCGGTCTCAATTTTTCAGCAAGTTCCTGGCCGTGGGTTTGTCGGAATGCAAAATTCACCAGCCTATAGCGATCTTGATTTCATCGTTGCGGGAGATATTGATGGCAACGGTAAGGCTGAAGTTTTTCTGAGCAGCGAAAAGGAGGGCGTGGTTGGACGAACTTCGTTCAGCAACGATGGACTCGATTTTCCTCAGACGATGCCGCTGACTGGCGGAAATGTTCCGGTTGCGCTTGGGCTGGTCAATATTGATGGACGCAATTGGGTGGCGATCATCGGAAAAGATGGACGAAATTATTCCATTGAATTGCAACCCGCTGATGGTTCAACGACAGGCAAAGTGTCGATTCCGCTGGGTGCACTCAGCCGCGCACCTGACACGATCCTCGCTCTCGATGCGGACCAAGATTCGCTGACCGACCTTCTACTTTTCACTCCTGATAAGCCGATGACCATGCTTCGACACGAAACGCCGAAGGAAGGTGATGCGAAAGATGCTTCACCGACATTCAAGACTTTCGAAAGCAAAGATATGGCGCAATTTGGCTTGGCGCAGGCAGCGAATGCCCAGAACACCACCACAACTGACATCGACGGTGATGGCCGCCCAGAATTGCTCGTCGCCGATCGAAACTTTATTCGCGCACTTCGCTTTGATCCAAAACTCGGCTGGCAAGTTGTCGAACAGATCAATGCGCCTCGCGGCGACACAAAGTTCAGTTCGATCACTCGACAAGGTGACCGAATCGCAGCGGGTGACAGCGACAATGGGAAGGTCATTATCTTCACTCGCGATGCGATGGCGAAGAAGTGGAAGCAGGCTGATGAATTCGATGTGAAGGGATTCAAGTTCAACTCGATCGCTGCGGGCCCATTCACAGGTGGAAAAGATCAAGGATTACTGCTCGTTGGAAATGATGGCTTTGGCGTTATGCGATTCAGCGGAACGCGCGAGAAACTTGATGAACTCTCATCTTGGCGCACCGATGATCTTGGTCGTGTTCCTCACGAACTTGGCGTGGGCGATTTGAACCAAGACGGTATGACGGACATGGTTGTGCTTGATGCGGGCAAGCAGATGCTCGATGTCATTGGAATCAGTAAATCTCACACCCTGCTTCCCGCGATCAGTTTTCGTGTTTTCGAAAGCCGCCTCTTTTCTGGTGGAGAACCGCGAGAATTCGAACCAAGTCAAGCGATCATTCAGGATGTCAGCGGCGATGGATCAAACGATCTGATCTTGATGTGTCACGATCGCATTTTGCTCTATCCCCAGATGACCAAGGCATCCGCTGCGGCTGCGGCGGCGGCAGCGCCCCCTGCGACATCAACGGACAAGAAATAAACGAGAGCACTTGTGGCCCACAACCAAGAAAAAACGGCTGGCAAGGTTCATCATGTTGGTGCGCTGGAGAAATTGCTAGAAATCTCGAAGAGGCTTGGAGAATCCTCCGATTTGCCCGTTGTACTGGGAGTCATCATCGATGCATTGAGGGATCTTCTCGATGCAGATCGAGCGACTGTTTTCACCTATGACGACAAAACAAATGAGCTTGTGATTCACATCGCACACGGCGTGGCTGGATCGAGCAGCGCTGAAATTCGTTTCTCCGCGACAGCTGGAATTGCAGGCGCGTGCGCGTCAAGTCGAGAAATCGTCAACATTCCAGACGCGTACGCCGATGATCGATTCAACCGAGATGTGGATAAGCGAACGGGATATCGAACCAAATCGATCTTGGCGATTCCTCTTGTTGATCATGCTGGAGATCTGGTGGGAGTGGCGCAAGTGCTCAACGCGTCCAAAGGAGTTTTCGATCTTTCCGACGAACAACTTGGCTCTGGAATCGCATCGCAAGCTGGTATCGCTCTTCGGCGTGCTCATCTGATTCAAGATCACTTGGACAAAGTGAAGTTAGAAAAAGAAATGTCGGTCGCAAAGGAAATCCAAGAGAGTTGCTTTCCAAAGTTTTTACCGGCGCATCCTGCGTTTGATATTGCTGCATTCAGCACTCCAGCCGAAGAATGCGGAGGAGATGCATTCGATGTCTTTGGAATGCGAGAAGGAACCATTGCAAACTCCGATGAAGCTGCGGACAAAGTCTTTTTCTTTATTGGGGACGCAACTGGTCACGGAGTTGGACCCGCGCTCTCATCGATGCAGACTCGTGGAATGCTTCGTGTTTCGGCGCGACTGGGGCAGAAGTTGGGACCAATCGCCCGCGAAATCAACACTCAATTGAGCGAAGATCTTCCTTCAGGACGCTTTGTGACTGGATGGCTTGGGATTCTTGATCTTGCAACTTCCAAAATCGAATGTTTCAGCGCAGGACAAGGACCGGTGTATGTCTATCGGCGCGAGAAAGATCACTTCGAAGAGATCGATAGCGATGCTCCTCCATTTGGAATCTTGATGCCAGGATTTTCTTATGACGAAACTACTCAAATCAAACTGGATGCTGGTGACATATTGATCTTGATCACCGATGGTTATTACGAGGCGATGTCGCCTGCGCAAACATTATGGAGCGAGCAAGGAGTCTTTGAAGTCATTCGCAGGATGAAGGACCAGTCTGCTGATGATATTCGCAAGGAACTCGATCGATGCTCGCTCCATTTCGCACAGGCAAAAGCCACCGACGATGATCGAACTGCGATCATTGTGAAGCGACTCTTCTAGGATTTACTTCGCTCGAAGGCGCAAGACTCCATCGGAAATTTCTTCCCCTTCTCGAATCAATTCAATCGCTTCGAAATACATTTTCGAAACTTTCGATGCTCCGAAGTTTTTCTCGAATTCTTTCCATAACGCAGCGGATTCGTCAAGTTTCTGAGCCCGAAATAGCGCGACAGCATGTTCCGTTGCGGCGATCCACGAATCATCCGCTTCAAGTCCAACCACTTCGAAGATTTCGATGGGCTTTGATTGCCCAACGACGATGATTGCCCCAAGCGCTCGAATCTTGATCGAGGAATTCCCCCCCTGCGCGATGATCCCCCGATGCGTTGGACCGTCGATCAAGATGCCCGTGCCAAATTGTTTGTTCGCACTTTCAAGACGCGCGGAAAGATTTACAACATCACCAATGGCGGTGTAATCATTCAACTTTGGTGGTGCTCCGCAGTCGCCGACGACTGCCATTCCCGTTGCGATTCCAAGTCGCACTGAAATCTTTGGCGAACCGAATTCGGAATTGTGTCCTAACTCCTTCATCGCATCTTGACAGGCGACTGCGCTCTCGGCGGCACGCGATTCTTGCATTGGTTCGTCGCCGAATGCTGACCAGAAAGCCATAAATCCATCGCCCAAGAACTTATTGACATAGGCATCTCGATTCACCAATTCATCGGACAGGCGGCCGAGATATAGATTGAGTGTGCGCACCACACCTGGACCACCAAGTTGTTCTGCGATCGTCGTGAATCCGGCAAGATCTCCAAACATCACAGTGATTTCTCGCTCTTGGCCGCCCATCGTCAACGCCCCAGGATTGTTTGCCAATCGTTCGACCAACTGTGGAGATACGCGCGCCGAAAACTGTCGTGTGATGCGCGCTCTATCTCTCGAAGACAAGACAGCAATTGCGGCAGTACCAAGCGCCCACGATGCGATCGGCGCGATGACTGGACCAACAAGTGGCATAATTAGATGCAAATCATTGAATGCAAATCGACCCGCGGACCAAAGCCAAACTGCCACAAGAATGCATGCACCAAGCGCGCTCCAACCTGTCGCAAGTCGGCAAGCGCATAGCGAAGCCATTCCACCGAACAAGAAAATTGCAATCGGCTGTATCCAATCTGGCGCTGTATCACGCGAATGATTGCTGAGCACCATATCCGCGACGACGGCATGAACAAAGACACCAGGAGTTTTGGGGTTGTACGAAGTGGGAATGAAATCTGCCAACGCACCAGTTGCGGTCCAACCGAGGAAGACCAATTTGTCGCTTAATTTATATCGCAGTTCGGCTGATTGTTTTGCAATATCGAGTGAACCTCGATCAACTTCCTCGGAAAGTTTCTGATACTCCTCGACAGCATCAGCGGCATTCGCAGGAATCGAATCATTCATTCTTGCATCGTCCAGAATCTCAGCGAATTCTTTGGCAGATTTTGCTGAAAATTCAGGCGTATTCCACTCCGCCACGAAACCAACAACTTTAACCCGCGTCTCATCACGACGTTTTTGGTTTATCTTCAGTATCTCACGGTCATCGCTGAGACCAATCAACCTTCCAATGGAAACTGCGGATCGCTCTTGGCCTTCCATACCACTCTGCGACCACTTCTTAAATTCACCATCGAAGGTTGAAGTCGGCCAGTCCAAGACCATAACTCCATTCTTCAATGGAATGATTGTCTCCCCTACTTGGAGCGAGTCATTGCTTCCAACAATTGCGCTCGACTTCAAGCCCATGTGTGTCGCGGAAGACGCCAATCCAAGTTGATATGTACGCCCACTCGGGACATGCCATGTCGTTCCAGTTCGGCGCTTTGCGCCATCAACATCAGTAACACTTTTCTCATTCGTCACCACGCCAAGACCAGAGGCTTTTTCGGCTAAGACTGCGATGGGAGGTTCATGCTCATGTCCACCGAGCAACGCTGGGTGTTCTGCATCGTGAACCATTTCTTCATGGAACTCGCGCCAACTCCGAGCCCGATCCCAAAGTTTCTCGATCAGGTTGCTCTCGGCAAGCATGCCAGAATTATTTCCACCTTTCAACTTGAAAATCAAATCTTTTAGTGGCGGTATCGGGCCTTGCCCTGCACTCTTCCAAATGACTTTCCATGCCGCCAAACTCTTGAACCAAATTTGATTTTCGAGGAAAGAAACTCGACGATCTCCAGTCAATTTCGCTTCTTTCGCTGCGTCCTCCGGTTCTGCATCTATATGAGACGACAGGACATCGATGATCGCTGCGAGTTCGATTTTCCCTTCTGGAGATTCCCATTCCACTCCCGGCGTGAACTTTCGACTGACATCCATTCCTAAAACTGTTCGCAGACCTGCCATCGCATTCGCGAGAGAGACATCGCCGCCAACTTCGGCATCTGGCTCGCTCAACTGAAGATCGAGCGCCACCGTGCGGGCTCCAGCACGAGCAATTTCATCGATCGCCGAAGCGAGTCTGCGCCGAGGCCACGGCCAACGCCCGAAGACGTTCAGCGAACTGTCGTCGATGATGACAAGCGCAATCTGATCAGACAACGGTTCTGCAACAGATCGGGCATGTTTGTAACGCCAATCAATAGAATCAAATTCCCAATTGTTCAGCACACCAAGCCACGCGAGCAGTGAAACGATGATCGTCGCACTGAACCCAACTGCAAATGCAACCCATGAAAAACGCTTCACAGGTGCATTATGGATCGAGTTTCGAAAACACGCTCGACGAAAGGCTCACGATTATCAATTCGACGGCGGGATGGCTTGACCCGAACCACCGTTTGCAACAACAATTGCGTTTGTGGCATCTGTTCGAGCATTGGTGGCAGCTTGTATCGCTTGATCGGCAAAGATTCGAGCTTGATCCGCTCGTGCGACCGTATCCGCCGCAATTTCCGCAGTTCGAGTGAAGAAAACTCGTTCGCCCATGCTTCGTGCCGATTCCGCGGCAGCAAGTGCGGCATCTCTTGAGGCCAACGCGCCCGAGCGTTGGACAATGGCTTGGTCACGAGCAGCAAGTGCAAAGTCTCTTGCAATATTCGCTTGAGCAGAACCAATTGCCGCCGCGAAATTGGTTGCCGCCTGCGAAAACGCCAACGCTTGCGCGGCGGAATTGGTTGCGCCGGCGCTTGCCGTTCCTCCGACTGCCGCGAATGCATTTGCTTGATCCAAAGCATTCGAATAATCACTACCAGCTTGCTGCGAGATAGCAGCCTGCAGCAACGCCTCATTTGCGTATCCCCGCGTTTCGATGGCCGAT
Organism: Planctomycetia bacterium; assembly: GCA_005792145.1. GTDB lineage: Bacteria > Planctomycetota > Phycisphaerae > Phycisphaerales > SM1A02 > F1-60-MAGs104. The sequence continues at coordinate 32,914 of SXSS01000078.1, forward strand.
GAGTCCGATGCACTCGCCGAGAACTCGCTTTGGGTGGCACTTGCATCCGCATTGGATGCGTTGGTGAAATCCTGATAGGTCGTCGCAAGGAAAAAAGTATGAGCGTCGTTGGAAAAGTCCACAGCTAAATTTCTTTGGTTTTGGGTTTCTGTCAGCGAAACTCCCGCAGAAGCAAAGAGCGATGAAACCGTTGTGAGAGCCTCGTTATGAACACCAATCGCTTGTGAGGCTGTATCGCGAGCAAAGATCGTATTGCCAAGGGCAACATCCGCATCAACTCGGAATGCAAAGGCATCGGCGCTTGCTAAGAATGCGCCAGCAGAACTTTGCGCAAGATTTGCATAGTTTTCTGCGTTATCGGCAAAAAATTGTGCTTCGCTCGCAGCTGTAATTGCATCCGAGGCAAACTGATTCGCTTGCCCAGCAAGGTTGGTCGATTGTTGGAATGATGCTTGCTGGATCGCCGAACTTCCCATCGCAATTTGATAGAGCGCAGTTTCGCGCGCAGCAATTGCCGCAGAAGCACGGTCGAGGGCCAATACGCTGAGAGCAAGAGCACGATCAGCAAGTGCTTGAGCAATACCCGACCCAGCGAGAGTCGCTGCGTCTTGGGAAAATCCAGCGGAAACTTGGCTGTCTTCTGCTCGCTGTTGGGCAAGATCAGTGTTCAGATTGATATCTGGTAACAGTCCTGTTGCCGCATCAAGAGCACTTTGTGCAAGCTGTGCTTGTGTTTGCGAAGTGGTTGCAAATGCAACTGCAGCGTTTCTTTGATCATCTGCATCGTCGCGAGCAGATTTAGCAGCTTCGGCTGAATCAATTGCAAATCCAGCTTGTTCGCTGGCAGTCTGCGAAAAAGATATCGCCAAAGTTGCGTCTCCAGAACCCATCGCTTGAAGCATCTGCGCGAACGAATCAAACACATTTGTATCTTGCAACATCGCTTCAGTTCGTCCGGCTTGCGCAGAAGCGAGCGCTTCCAAAGCACCATCTCTTGCGCCTTGGACACCTTCGAGTGCCCCTTCGTGGACTGTAATCGCACTGTTGATCTGATCGGCATAGCCTGCAACTGAAACTCCTTGGAACTCGACATTCGTAGCGGCAGAATCCGTTTCAATCTTGTTGACAAGAGTTTGGATCGCTTCTGTGGCGGCGTTGGATTCGGCTGACCCAAGAACATAAGATCCTTGCACGGATTCCAATGCTTGCAACGCTCTCTGCGCATTTGCGAGGGCAACCTGTCGAGCATTGATTACAGCTTGAAAATCTGTGACTGAAATGAGATTCGCAAGGTTTGAAGAAACGTCGGTCGCCTCAGTTGCGATTTCGTTGGCATCATCAGCAGCAATTGCTGCAAGCAATGCGAGATTCGATGCAGCGTTGGCAACAGCGCCAACCATCGCGGATTGAAGGGAGCCACCGTTAATTGCTGCGTAGGCAAACTGATGAGAGAGGTCAGCCATTGTTGCAGCGTCGTCTGCATATGATGCGCCTTCTTGAGCAACAATTGCAACTTGTTGGCTTAGGTCACTTACAGATTGAGCATCTGATGCGATGCCATCTTCTAGGCTTTGAGTTGCATCAATTGCGCCTTGCCAACCATAATGTGTCGCCGTCGAAGTTGCAGATGAACTTGCTTCAGTCGCACCTAAAAGGACATTATTTGCTTGAACGCCAAGCGCTTCCCAGCCGTTGGTGATCTCATTTGCCCCGTCAATATCCTCGTTGTTCAGTGCAACAAGAAGCGTATCCAAATTCAGATGAAGTTCTTCAAGCAAGCCTTCGATATTGATGACCGCTGTTTCACCTGCAACTGCAGCGCTTTGTGTTGTTTCAACTCTCTGCTCAGCTTGATCTACGAAGTTTTGTACTTGTTCCAACATCCCACTTGCGTGTGTTGCTTTCTCCGAGAGGTTCACGAATAGATTTTGACTATTCGTCAATGTAATTTGCGCTCCAATCAATCCATCCAAAGTGCCTACTGCCGTCTCCGCTGTCGCCGCCTCAGCATCAGCAACTGCAGCGAGCCGCGCAGCTTCGATTGCCGCATCATTTGCTTCACCTGCATTGGTCGCAGCAAGGTCCGCCGACGCACTTGTTGAACTGAAGTCCAACGATTCACCCTCTTCGTCAGTGACATCTGCGAGTGCAGAAGCAGCATCATCACGCGCATCTGCAGCGGTTTGTGCATACTCCCCAGCATCGGCCGCCAAAGTCAACGCCCTTTCGACAGCCAAGAGCGCAGCTTGAGCAGCGTCGGAGCCCGAGAATTGTGAAGCGAATGCGTTGCCAGCAGTTTGCGCTGCTCCCGCTGCATCACTTGAACCAACTGCGGCACTTGCGCTTTCTGCTGCACTTGCAACCGCATTTGCGAGTGCAACTCGAATCGCTTCCAATCGATCGGCATAAGATTCAAAGGCATCTTCAGAAACGGAAACTTGGCTTTCAGCAACATTTGAAGCATCATTCGCAGATTCTGCAGAATCATTCGCATTTTCCGCGTTATCAAGAGTGTCATTTGCAAATCCGCGTGCTGCAAGTGCGGCATCTTCTGCTTCTGCTTGATTCTGTGCCTCAAGCGCAGCGAAGCAAGCAGCAACGGCGTCAGTCGTGAAGCCACTGTTTGCGATCGCACTATCAAGATGTCCAAGCGCTTCCACAAGCGCCTGAGCAGCATCCAACTGAGCATCATTTGCAACAATTGCAGCATCACTATGAATTTCGATCTGGGCCTGTGCCTCATCACGGCGCGCTTGAGCAATATCTCGAAATGCCTGCGCTGCTTCACTTGTTGATAGCGCAACACTCGCTTCATCCCGCGCATTCAGCATCGCATCAATCGCAAGATCCAACTTGCCCATTCCAGTTTGCGCGTCAATCGCGGCGGCATCGGCTGCGCTTGATGCAGTAAACGCAGCAAGTGCATCTTGCGCCGCAGCAAGTGCCGCTGCCTGTGCCGCTTCGAGCACCGTGTTTTGAGCATCCGCTTGTGCTGCAAGTGCTGCAGTCAATGCAACGTCGCGAGCATTTTCAGCCAACAGCACTGCCTGCGATGACAATTCCAAACGCAGCAACGCAGCGTTGAGACTTGCTTCGATTCCAGATAGCGGACGACGAGCATAAATTGTGGCGATCTCATCGCGTGCAATCTTGACCAAAGCGAGAAATTCACGCGCAGAAGCGGCGGCAGCCGAACCTTCCAAAGCTGCAGAATCTGCTCGATTCGCTGCACTCTGTGAATTGCTCTTCGATGCGAATGCTTCATCCAATCTTTCTAGCGCGCTCTCGCTGAAATCAACAACGAGCGAGGATCCAGACAACGCGTCATCGGCAGCCAATCTTGCGCGGTCGGCTTCATCGATCGCTGCATCTGCAAGTTGACGAATTTCATTTCCTTCGCCGCCTTGGCCGTATTGGCTGAGAAGACCTCCTTGACCAGACTCATCGCCAACAACTTGCATAGCAAACATTTCAAGCGATTGCCTTGCATTTTCCAACGCGGAAGATCGAGCCTCTCCAGATTCTGTGAGTGCCTCGTTTACCAATACAAGCTGTTGCGCAACCGACTCTGCCGCCTCTGCAACATCATCACGAGCATCTCGAGCGGCCTGCGCATGAAACTGGGCATTGACCAACTCAGTTTGCGCTTTAGCAAGCGCAACAATTGCAAGTTGTAGTTGTGCGCCGGCACCTTGTGAGGCGAGAGTTGCTCTATTTAGGGAATCATCCGCGTGCCGTATATCAGCGAAAATTGCTCCAGCACTGTTTCCATTTTCTGCTGCATCTCCACCTCCCGTCGCTTCAACGACGGCTTGAGAAACCGTTGTAACCATTGCACCATTTTGCACTTGCACTGGTGTTTGAGTTGTTCCCATCGAAGCAGAAGATGCATGCTCAGCTGCGCTCGTGGCAGTTCCAACCATCGGAAGAGCACCAATCGAACTCATCAGCGCGCTTGAAGCAGGCTCTGGAGATGAGGAGGAACTTTTAGAATCTCCGCCTCCGGACATCTGTACAACCTGATTTGTTGCCGCATATTTCAGTTGAATTGCGGCGATTGCATTGGTTCGAGCACCAGCAACTTCGGTTCCAGTCATGGCGCCAGTCGTCACGCTGAAACCAGTACCTCGAACGGCGAGTGTTGAGCTTGGTGTCACGACTTTAAAATCATTTTTTGCGCCGACTTTATCGACTTGAAAATCGCCGCGTCCAGATTTCATTTGAGCAACCGTGCGATAAACGTCGCCATCGCTTTCTTTAACAAGTTCCGAGGTTGGCATGGCGAAATTCGAATTGCTATCGATTAAAATTGTTGCGTTGTCAAATTTCAAAGTCATTCGAGATCGCAATCCAGTGCGAACTTCAGCACCCGCTGAAAGCAAATCGTTGATTGCTGCATCCTTTGCATCTTTCCACGCGATGTCGGACCCCGTTCTCCATCGCACTTTTCCAACGCAATCAATCACTTTCGCTTGTAATGGCAAAGAAGCCGTTGCAGGAGTATTTGCAGGAACTTTGGAATCCTGACGTGGCACAATTGTGCTGACCAACGGTGTCTCTGGACTTGCTGCTTCGGCGACAAGAACGGTCAAAGACAAAAACACACCAGATGCTGTAGAGATGAAAGAATATTTTGATTTCATTTGGTTGGCTTCCTTACGTCCAAATCGAACCTCAATGTTCACTCGAACCGCCCCGTTGGGGGCAGCGGCTTTGTTGTCGGTTCTTGACTCGTTGCCTGTGCAGGCAGTTTCTCAAGGACCGAACCGCTACTTAAATTTGTCATTCGGCTGAGACGAGTCAAATAATCGACAAACTCGAGTCCAGAAAAACTCTGCGTTTCCTTCTTTCCGATCAAAATTTGCATATGTGTGAGCTCGCGAACAGCATATCGAGGTATTGGTCCTATAACCTGCATAGATAGACCACCACGAATTTTGGTGATCCTGCACGAGGCAGATGCCACCCACCCAACCTCCGCGCTTTCGTTTGCGGGTTCATCAAATGAAGAAGACAACCACTTACGGCGCTTCGCTTCAGCAACTCTCTCGTCATATGTTGCCCAGCCATCATCTTTATCCGCTAGCAGAAAAAATGAATGAAGTGCATCGTTATTGCTGACCACTTGACTTTTTTCGAGGTCTTCAAAGAATTCGATTTCAGCTTGGTTGGTGTCAAATTTTTCGACCGACGAAGTGGTCATTGTTGCGCGCTCGCAACCAGCGATTGAAAATACAAGTACGAACAATGCAGCGAACTGGGGAACTTTTGTTTGCAAAACGAAAAAATTAAAACGCATAGGTCATCCCTGCATACACGAAATCTCGTGCCCCGCCTTGATTGGTTGGAAAGACTTCCGTGTTTGGCATAAAGATTCCATATCGAATATTCAGATCAAGATCGCTCATCAATCTCCACTCCATACTGAAATCCAGTTCGCTCCCGACATAGTTCGATCCACCATTCACAGTTTGAAATGAAAGTGGCGCATCGTTTTCGATCCGACCGAACGCAAATGCGGTTACACCCAAACGCAGACCGCCGAAAAATCCGCTTCCTGGAAGCGGAGTTGTGCTGAATCCAAGTGAAGGACAAAACAAATTGGCCAAGTCTGGGGCTAACACTATTCCGGTGTTGACATACCCCAATGAGTTGAAAGATGTGTCCACCGCCCGAGGCGCGATCCCACCAAATGTATTTCCTGGATCCAAGCGTTGGTTCGATCCCGAACCTGCGACGATCTGAAAATCAACGCGAGAATCTTCAGTGTTTCGTGCGAGCCAAGTCAATCCACCCACTCCAGCCATCGCAGAAATCCGAGCGTCCTGTTGTGAAACCGGTAGGATTCCACCCTGATGCGAAAGCGGATCCGAAAGTGTCGTTCCATACTCGTACATGAACTCCGCGCGATAGACCAAATCCGCGCCAATTGCGCCGTTGCTGCCAACACCTACATAGGTTGAGTTGTAATCAAAGGTGGTGGGAATCGTCGGTGCCGAGAGCGGTAAGACCGCAAGTTGTCCGCTATTGAGATCATTCTGAGCAAGGATGTAGACATATGGACGATGGCCTGGAATGCCGCTGTACTCAAACTTGCCGCCGTAGTAAAGGCGACTGGTATCGGTGTCATACCCAGGGCGCGACAAATCCCAATCAATCGTGTCCTCGCCAGCAGTCTGACCAACCATTGTGGTCAATTTGAATTCTTGCCAAGAAAAATCGAAGATTCCGGCATACATATAATTGCTTAGCGCAGCACCTTGACCCCATATCACATATTGCCGCCCCATCTTTGCGACGAAGTTGTAATCCGGCTTCGCCCCAGTCTGAGTTTGAATCATTCCAGCCAAATTAAATTCATACCAATACAACTCGCCGATTGGGTTCTGCAATCCTTCGTCGTTGTATTCGGGACCAACGGCACGGGTGCCATTGAAATCCCATTGGTTATAGAGAAAACGGAGGCGACCGTAGAAACGATGTGCTCCATCGAGTTCGATGGAGGTAAAGAGTCGAAGGTCATACACCTGCTCGTACGTTTCTTTACTTTGTGCTGTGTCGATAATGTTGAAGGCGTATCGAAATGTCCCTCCGTAATCGATCGTCAATCGCTCGGAGATCGGCGAATTGGAAAAGTATGCCTTGCGCATTGACGCGTCCTCGGCGTTCAACTGTTGCTGCATATTCTCGGCGGATTGACTTGCCGTATTGCGCTGTGGGAAAGCAGATGAGGAGTTGGAATTGAACAATATTCCAGCCACGAAGATGCTAAAGATCAGTTGTCGCAGCAGTGCAATCGACACGAATGCCTCTTTAGAATTTGACCACTTGACTCCATTCATCACACTCTCAAGCAAGTGTGACTATTCTATCAGAGATGCCGATTCGCGCAGTCATTATTGGAACTGGAAGCGCTATCTCTGAAAGCAACTATGGCTCGAGTGCCGCAGTCATCACCACAAATGGTTTAGTGCTGGTCGATTGTCCAGATTCCATTCTGCGAGCGATGAAAGATGCATCGAAAAAGAGCGGTGTTGAACTCGACCCAATGAAAATCACCGACATTTTGATAACTCACCTTCACGGGGATCATGTGAATGGACTGGAAACTCTCGGATGGAAACGGTGGATCGCACGACAAAGTGGAAATGGAATCCAACCGAGAATTCATGCGATCGAGTCCGTCGCAAGCAGAATTTGGGAGCGGCTTGCCCCTGCCATGGACCAAAATGGAACCGCCCAACTCTGCGATTATTTTTCTCTCAACATTCTTGTTCCTGGAGTTGCGGTTTCAATCGCAGAGCTTCAAGTGGAAGCTCGATCTTCAGAACATCTCATTCCTTGTTGTGGATTTCGCATCTCGTTCGATGGCGCAACACTAGGTTGGAGCGGGGACACACGATTCGATCCATCGCATATCGATTGGCTCTCATCTTCAGATGTGATTGTTCATGAGACATCCGAGTCCCGAGTTCATACTCCAATCGCTTGCCTCAACGCTCTCGCGCCGGAATTGCGCCGCAAGATGCGGCTGATTCATATGGAAGACAACTTTGATCAGGCCGTGACCGACATCGTGCCTTTGACCGAAGGCGAAGTGCTCGAAGTCGTTGGCTTGGACCGTTGATCAACCGGCAGATAAACCAAACCGTGAGGACCGGTGTAATCCGCATGCGGACGAATCAATTTATTCGCAGCCAATTGTTCGATGCAGTGTCCAGTCCAACCGGACATTCGACTTGCTGCGAACATACAGGTGAAAAGATCAAGGTCGAGACCGAGCGAGTAGTACGTCGTCGCGGAATAAAAATCGACGTTGGGGAAGATCCCCTTCTCGATGATGTTCGGTTGCGCAAGGACAATTTCCTCGATGCGCCGAGTCATTTCATACAGCGGCAGATTTCCAGTGTCTGATGCGACTTGCTTGGCGAATGTCTTGAGATATGTCGCACGAGGGTCATATGCTTTATAGACACGGTGGCCGAATCCCATGATTCGCTCTTTGCGGGCTAGTTTGCTCTTGATGTACTCGTCCACTTTTTCCAGTTGGCCGATTTCCAAAAGCATCTCCATCACTTCTTGATTCGCTCCTCCGTGCAGCGGACCCTTGAGAGTTCCAACAGCGCTCGTTGCCGCGGAATACATATCACTTTGAGTGGCGATCGTGACACGAGCGGCGAATGTCGAAGCGTTCAATCCGTGATCTGCGTGCAGAACCAAACAAACATCGAGCGCGCGACTCATTGCGGCGGTTGGCAGAGCGCCAGTCAGCATCCACAGGAAATTTTGCGCGAGTGTCAAAGTTGAATCTGGCGAAACAATCGGCTTGCCCTTGCGATAACGATTGAAATTTGCAATCAACGTTGGAGTCTTGGCGACAAGACGAAGCGCTTTGCGTTGATTTGCCGCTGGAGATGGATCATCAGCCTCGAAATCAAAGTGCGCAAGCGCAGAGACAAGTGTCCTCAGCGCATCCATCGGAGCCGCGGTGCGCGGAATCGCGCGAATGACATCCATCATCCGAGGATCGATGTCATACTCACCTTGGAGTTGCTTTGAGAAGTCTGCAAGTTCGCGTGCGAGTGGAAGGCGACCATTCCAAAGCAACCAAGTTGTCTCCTCGAATGTCGAATTGCGTGCAAGGGAATCGATGTCGAAACCGACATATTCCAAAACGCCCTTCGCGCCGTCAATGAATGACAATTGCGTGTCCGCCGCGATCGTATTTCCTAGACCTTTGTCAACATTGAGTGTCATAGAGTTCCTATCCTAGGGTCGAATATGATACCGCTTGGAACCGATCGAATCACGAGAAAAACCCCAACAACGATCACAATTGTTGTTTTGAACATCTTGATTTTCCTGGTGATCTCACTGGGATTGAATGCGCAGTCAACCGCGACTGCCTCGAAAGCCGCGGAAATCGAGCAGTTTGGCGTGTTCTATCCAGGATTTCGAATGGTCCTGACCCACCCGTGGACACTGGTCACATATGCCTTTCTCCATGATCCCAGCGGACTCAGCCATGTTGCATTCAATATGCTCTTTTTGTGGATCTTCGGCAGAGCGGTCGAAGATCGGCTGGGATCAATCTGGTTTGCACTCTTTTATCTCGGCGGTGCGATCGTCGCAGCACTCGGCGAGTGGTTGGTTTCTCCAGCTCCAATGATCGGCGCAAGCGGAGCAGTCGCAGCCGCAACCGGAGCATTTGCTGCACTTTGCCCACGATCCCGAGTTCGAGTGCTCTTCTTCTTCACGATCATTGAAATTCCAGGAATCGTACTGGTGCTGATCTTTGTTGGACTGGACTTGTTCGGGCAACTCGGACAGTCTGTATCGAGTACATCTCGCGGCGGAATTGCGTACTCGGCGCATCTCTTTGGATATGCATTTGGAATGCTGACCATGCTTGCGCTTCTCGGATCTGGAATTCTCAAGCGAACAGAATTTGATCTCTTCTTTATTATGAAACAGTGGAAGAGACGACGAGAGATGCGCGCTGCTGTCAACCAAAGCAGAAGTCCATGGGTGAAGGATGTGTCGAAACTTTCTGTTGGGACTTCGGAAGAAGCTTCTCAAGTGGTTCGAGCAGCGGCACCGATGCGCCGACAACTGAGCGACTCGGACGCCAAGCGCGAATTGCATGATGCGGGAACACGCTGGAGTCGCGGTGAATTCTCGGCCGCCGCAAGTGCGTGGGAGCGATTTGCGCAGAGATTTCCCAGTCATCCAGACTCGGATGGAGCGCTTTTACTTGCTGCGGTGACCCTTGCGCGGAAATTGAATGAACCCACCCGAGCGCGCGAACTTGCGCAGCGACTTTTGGACCGAGTGCCAGCGGCGACAAGTGAAACGCTTGCACAAACGAAGGATCTCTTGAAGGAAATCGAAGGGATGAAATCGAAGGAATGAAATCCAAATGAAGGATGGCAATCCGCAAATGTTCGCAAAGTATGGTTCTCCCAGCGGCAAACTCTTTGTGAAGATTTGCGGAATTCGTGATGCGCAAACCGCGAAGGTGTGCGCCGATGCTGGAGCAGATGCGCTTGGATTTGTTTTGGCATCAGGAAGTCCAAGAAGTATCTCAGTTTTGGATGCATGCGAGATTCACTCGACACTTGCGAAAACGATCGCGTGCATCGCTGTCGTTCGCAATCTTGCTGAAGATGACGGCACGCTTTCGCAATGGAATGGTGGCGTTCAGTATCACGGTGAAGAGTCAATCGAATTTGTGCGACGCTCTGCACTCCCAAAGAGGTTGATCATCAAAGCACTCAGCGGAAATGTGCAGGCGATTCATAAATGGGACGCAGTGCCAGAAGTCGATGCGATCTTGGTTGATGGCTCTGTTGCCGGCAGCGGACAAACCCACGACGCAGCGTGGCTGGAACAATTGGCGGCGCTGCGACCGAAGCTTCAAAAACCGCTGATTTTAGCTGGTGGATTGACGCCAGAAAATGTTGGCGCTGCGATCAAACTCGTGCAACCAGCAGGCGTCGATGTTTCAAGCGGAGTCGAAAGCGCGCGAGGCGTGAAAGATGAAGGGCTCATTCGAGCATTCATCGCAGCCGCACGCGAAGCACACAATTCTTCAGCGACCAACCGAGGCGACTGATTTGGACAGACGGCCAGCGGCGCGATCACGAATCCATTCGCTCATATTCGTTCGTTGACTCTTCCATCCGTTGCCGAGTCGATCGGCAAGAAATGCGCGGTACATTCCAAGGAATGTTCGGTCGAAAAGAATTACGCTGTTGATTCTTTCTTCGATCGCCTCGCGTTCTGATGCGGGACGATCTTGTGACTTGGGTAGTGCCAGACCACTGACAGTCAATCGATCACCTTGAACTGTGCAGCGCCACTGCTGACCTTCTGCGGCCAAGGTCAATCCCATACGTCTGGGCATTTTTCCACTTTGCAGTGCGCGCGCGGCCTCTGGAGATCGAGTCGGCGCATCACCGCGCAGGCTGATGCCACCAGTGACTCCCCAAGCGCATTCGAGATCGAGCACCCGTTCAGCGACGAGAGCGACTTCGGTTGTTTCGGTGGAAGGACCGCCAATTTCGACTACCCCTTCGCCACATTCGCACTTCCACCAAAGCCACAATAAGAAGACATTCCCGAAAAAATCCAGCGGATCCCCCGCTGCCCAAGATGGTTCTGGAAATTCGCCAATCTTGCGTGGAGCGCCTTCATCATCAGTTGCCACTTGCGCTGGCGGTGCGACGAACGCATCAAGATGCGCATCTTGCAGATTGCGTGCATGTCCGAGCGCGGCTGCTTCGAGGACAGCGCGACGACCAGCGGCTTGCCGCTCGATCAAGCAATCAAATGTTTCTTGCATCAATCCTTTGAGTTGATTGAAAGGAATTTCTGCATCGACTGGAGCAAAGACAACGCGGCCTTCAAGATCCCAAAGCACAGGGCGCTCGGCAATTCTCCGCCAGCGACCTTCGCCAATTTCTTGCATACATCGTTGTTCACTTTGATCCTTCGCCTCCATTCGATCCGCGCGCGAAAGTCCACGATCAGGAGATCCACCACGCATTTCGTCTTCGGCCATCGCGCGGTATGCGCGCTTCAACGCTGGAGGGACTGCAACTGTGTCGGTACGCATCGCCGCCAACAGCGCACCCGAAAAACTATTTGACTCGTGCGAAAAATCCATGTCGAAAACATGTCGACCGGCGATCCATCCGCTGGTGACGGGCGAGCCATTCCCAGCGGCATCAGGGCGAATGCAATTCTTGTTGAGTTTCTTGAGTATCGACTGATCAACATCGGTGGGTGATTGACCAGATCCAACGGCGCAGCGCGCGTACGAAATGACTCCGTGACGAAAGGGCATTTGTCAAATATCCTCGAAAAAACACGGTCAAAGCACTCTCCGACAAGTTGTCCACTTTGAGGAGCATTGGTTCGGGAGCTTGGGCACTATCCTGCAACCATGCCATTCAACATAGAAGACATTCGTGCCCGTCAAATTCTTGATTCGCGCGGTCAGCCAACAGTCGAATGCGAGGTGAGACTTTCTGGTGGCGCAGTTGGGCGCGCGGCAGTCCCAAGTGGTGCCTCAACAGGCGAGCATGAAGCAGTCGAGTTGCGCGATGGCGATAAGAAGAAATGGCTCGGCAAAGGAGTGACGCGAGCAGTTGAAAATGTGAATGCGATTATTGCGCCAGAACTTATTGGCGCCGATGCGCGCACTCAAGAGAGCATTGACCAATTGCTCTGCCTGATCGATGGAACGAAGAATAAATCCAATCTTGGTGCGAACGCGACGCTTGCGACAAGTTTGGCTGTAGCCCACGCCGCTGCGATCGCAACTGATCAACCGCTTTATCGATATGTCGGCGGAACGCATGCACGGACACTTCCAGCGCCAATGCTGAATATTCTCAACGGCGGAAAGCACGCCGACAACACCGTGGACTTTCAGGAGTTCATGATTCAGCCGTGGGGCTTCGGTGATTTTTCCGAAGGACTGCGTGCAGGCGTTGAGATTTATCACGCGCTCAAGCGAGTACTCCATGATCGCGGGCTTTCGACTGCAGTTGGTGATGAAGGCGGATTTGCGCCGAATTTGAAGACAAATGAAGAGGCGCTCGAACTGATTGCACGCGCGGTCGAAGCAGCGGGATATGACTTGGGCAGGCAGATTTTTATCTGTCTTGATCCTGCGACAAGCGAACTGGCCAACGAAGCAACTGCGCGCGGCAAGAAGGGATACTGCTTTTTCAAGAGCGATCCAAAGCGCGTCGTCGGCAGCGATGAGATGATCCGAATGTGGGAACAGTGGTGTGGGCGCTGGCCAATTCGTTCGATAGAAGATGGTCTCGCAGAGGGCGACTGGGATGGTTGGAAGTCATTGACCACCCTGCTGGGCGCGAAGATTCAAATTGTTGGCGATGATTTGTTTGTGACCAATCCTGAATTCTTGCGCCGTGGAATCGCCGAAGGTTGTGCAAATGCAATTCTGATCAAGGTGAATCAAATTGGGACGCTGAGTGAAACTCTTGATGCGGTCAATACTGCGCACTGTGCGGGATATCGCGCGATCATGTCTCATCGATCTGGCGAGACCGAAGATTGCACGATCGCAGATCTTGCCGTTGCGACGAATTGTGGCCAAATCAAGACTGGCGCACCCTGCCGGTCGGATCGCACTGCGAAATATAATCAACTTCTACGGATTGCCGAAGAACTTGGCGCATCTGCGTCATACGGCGGAAGTGCGCCATCAAATGCGAAGGCGAAGCCATCGAGTGAAGTGAAAAATGGCGCAAAGACCACGAAATCAAAAGCAATTAAGCCGATGCGTGTGACTTCGAAGTCGTGAGATCAGAAGCAGCTCTTTACGCGTGACTCTTTGACGCGATTGATTGCAAAGAAGTCTTCAAAGCAAACGTCCGCTTTTCCCGCTCAACTTGCAAGAGGCGATCCCAGTTGGCGCCGGCGTCGGACCGACTCCGCTCGCGGTGCCAGAGATG
>SXSS01000079.1 GCA_005792145.1 Planctomycetia bacterium
CGAGTCGGTCGACCGACTGGAGTATCAAACGGTCTTTGCTCGATCATCGGACTTGCCGAGTTGTGCGGCGCCGACTGCGGGGTTGCACTTCACTCCCGAATTGCTCGCGCAAATTGCAAAGCGTGGGATCGATCGCATCGCAATCGAATTGCAAGTTGGGACGGGAACATTTCGTCCTGTGGAGGCTTCGCGGCTTTGGGATCATCCGATGCATCACGAACATTGCAGGATCACTGCGGGAAATCTGCTGCGGATGGCAGAGGTTGATAACCACGCAAGTCTTGTTGTGGGAACGACTTCCGTTCGGCTCTTGGAATCCATCCCTCGCCCGATTCCCCCCGAGTTCTTGGCAGTCGCGCGTGAGCGAGTCGCCGCTGGTTGCCCTGACGATATCGCAATGGACTTCTCCACCAACATCCTGATCGCTCCAGGATTTGATTTTCAGTGGACAAATCGACTGCTGACAAACTTTCATTTGCCACGCTCGACGCTCTTGGCATTGGTCGGCGCGCTGGTTGGTTTGGACCAATTGAAGGAGCTCTATTCGATCGCTCAACAGGAGCGTTACAGGTTCTATTCTTTTGGTGACGCAATGCTCATTCTGCCTTGAAGCGTAACGCCGCGAAATGCCGATGAAGAGGGTGTTGAGTGGTGCATGAAGTTGTCGCATTTAGTAGCCAATGTGGACGGCGTTTCGGTCTCAAGTGAAATCGACCCCACGGTGCAAGCCGTCACGGACGATTCGCGAAAAGTCGGCGCAGGGACGCTGTTCGTCGCCCGCGTCGGAAGCTCTGGGGATGGTCGAGCCTTCATTGTGGATGCCATCGCCAAGGGTGCGGTTGCAATCTGTGTTGATTCGCCTTCGCCAATCGGTGATTGGAATCAGAGCGGGATCCCCGTCGTGCGGGCAATCGATGCGAACAAAGCGGCGACTGCGCTTGCACACGCTTTTTATGGTTTCCCATCTCGTGCATTGCGAATGATCGGCGTGACTGGAACCAACGGCAAGACAACAACCGCGTATCTCATTCAACATCTTGTTCGACAGAGCGGGATTCGTTGCGGCTTGCTGGGAACGGTCATCACGGATGATGGAGTGACTCGAATATCTTCAGAGTTGACAACTCCTGGAGGCACGGAATTGGCGGCGATTTTGGGTCGAATGGTTCGCAACGATTGCAAGGTTGCGGCGATGGAAGTATCGAGCCACGCGCTTGATCAAGGTCGCGTCGACGAGATTGATTTCACCGTTGGTGTCTTTACCAATCTGACTGGCGATCATTTGGATTATCACCGCACGATGGATGCATACTCGCAGGCGAAGGCGCGGCTCTTTCGGCAACTTCGCACTGGAAGTTGCGCGGTTGTGAATGTTGATGATGCCGCTCATCGCACGATGCTTGATGGTTGCGGCGCGCATGTTCTTCGCTGCAGTTCGAAAAATCCTCAGTCTGAATGCTTCGCAGAGACGCTGAAGGTTTCGCTTGGATCAACACGGCTGAAACTGCACGGCCCTTGGGGCGATGTTGAAGTGGACTTCCCCTGCGTTGGTCCGCACAACGCGATGAATGCGTTGCAAGCTGCGGCAGCGGCGTGGTCAATTGGAATCGATGGTGCAACGATTGCCGCAGCGATGAATACAGCATCTGCTCCTCCTGGCCGACTTGAACCTGTCACTTCGCCGAGTGATCCATTTGCAGTGCTTGTGGATTATGCCCACACGGATGATGCGCTCTTGAATGTCTTGACCGCGCTTCGACCAGTCGTTGGCGCTGGAAGAATCATCCTTGTCTTTGGATGTGGCGGAGATCGCGACCGCACGAAACGACCGCGAATGGCATTCACCGCGGTCACGCACGCAGATCATGTGATTGTCACGAGCGACAATCCAAGGACGGAATCTCCCGAATCGATCATTGACGAGATTTTCGCTGGTATTCCAGCGAAAAATAGCGTGTCAGTTGAACGCGAATGTGATCGCTCGGCGGCGATACGACGAGCAATCGCAGTGGCGCGTCAGGGCGATATTGTGCTGATCGCGGGCAAGGGACATGAGGATTATCAAATCATCGGGACCGAAAAGCGTTCATTTGATGATCGCCTTGAAGCGCGCGCCGCGTTGAGAGAGCCAAGCGCCACTGTTTCGAAGAATAAAAACACCTTGGACGATGTGTCCGTAAATTTTTCCACGCAAAATTTTACCGCAGGAATTGGAGCACGATTATGACTGTCATCAGTTCGACATCGACGAGTGGGGGAAGCGCCGCAACGCAGTTTATGACTCCAGAGGAGTTGCGCTTTGCGGTGAATGGTTCGTGGGCGATTGCGCCGACATCATTGGCTCCAACTCGTGGAATTGGAACTGATACACGCTCTGATTTGTCTGGGCGGGTTTTCTTTGCGCTCTATGGCGATCGACACGACGCACACGACCATCTCTTGGATGCTGTGCGGGCAGGCGCGCGAATTCTGGTTGTTGAAGAATCAAAGTGGGGACGAATTCGACTGAGTGCCCAGCCATCCGCTGCGGTGTTGTTGGTCGAAGACACGCGCAAAGCACTGCAGGCCACCGCGCGTTCGTGGCGACAGAGTCTTGTGGGAACAAGCGTTGTTGGAATTACAGGAAGCGCAGGAAAGACCACAACCCGTCGATTGATCGAAGGCGTTCTTTCGACGAAGTTTCGTGGATCTGCAAGCCCAAAGAGTTTTAATAATGACATTGGTGTGCCAATTACTTTGTGCGGTGGTCGTCGAGGAGATGACTATTTATTGGCGGAAATTGGCATGAATGCACCGGGCGAAATCGAATCGCTCTCGGCGCTCGCGCGGCCGGATATTGCTGTCATCACCATGGTTGGACGCGCGCATCTTGAAGGATTGGGTTCGCTCGATTCGATTATGCGCGAAAAGTTTGAGCTGGTGTCGAGTCTTTCTTCAGGGGGACTTGCGGTGGTGCGCGGCGATAATTCGTTGCTTGACGCTGCGCTTGAAGGCGCGCTGTCGACGGGCGTTCGTGTTGTTCGATTTGGCGAAGGTCCAATGAATCATGTTCGTTTGCGAAGTCGCACGGTGCGACCTGAAGGTGGGCAGAATCTTGAGATCGAAGTGTGCGGGCGAAAGTTTGGCGTTCGGCTCGCACTCGACGGTGCGCATAATGCGATGAACGCCCTCGCTGCGATTGCAATTGGAATTGATCGGGGTTTGAGCGACGAAGAAATTGCCCGTGGGTTGTTGAGTGTTCGTGCGACAGAGATGCGATTTGTTCGTCAGCAGATCGGTGGATTGACAATTTTCAACGATGCGTACAACGCAAATCCTGATGCAGTCTTGGCCGCACTGGCGACGTTCACGGAAATGGTTCCGGCAAATCAGCGTCGAATCACAGTGCTCGGCGATATGTTGGAACTTGGGGATTTAGCGGCAAGTTTGCATACAGAAATCGGTCGTGCGGTTGGTCGAGGTGTTGGTGGATTGCCGCCGGATGTCGCAATTTTTATCGGTGCGCTTTCCGCGCATAGCGCTCAAGAGTGTGCGGACGCTGGAACATGCCGTGTTATCCACGTGCCTGATCTCTCGCCAGATTCGATCATGCGTGTGGTCAGCGAATTCGCCAGTGGCGATGCGATCTTGTTGAAGGGTTCGCGCGGTTGCGCGCTCGAGCGTCTGCTCGCATCACTTCAAGAACGACTGGCTGCCTGATGCTTTACAACTTCACTGAAGCGACGCAAAGTTGGCTCGATGATCGAGGTTTGTCGTGGGTTGTTATGGTCATGTACCAACTGGAATTTCGCGCGCTCTTCTCGGCGTTGTTGGCGTTCGTGCTGGTGCTGACATTTGGCCCAAGAGTGATTCGTTGGCTTGCGCAGCGCAAGATTGGCGACACTCCAGAATTTGGCAATGACAGTTTGAACCAACTGATGCAGAGCAGAGCAGGAACTCCGACGATGGGAGGCGTGATCATTTGTGGCGCGTTGATCGTAAGCACGCTCTTGCTGGCCGATGTCATTCATAATCGGTACATCCATTTGGGTTTGATGGTGGTGATCAGCTTCGGCGTCTTGGGCAGCGTCGATGATTGGTTGAAGCTGACGCAGAGTCGTCGATCGCCTGGAGTTCGCGATGGTCTTTTCGCGTGGGAAAAACTGCTCTTTCAGTTGGGACTTGCATTGATCATCGGATTCTTTTTATATCGATGGGGGAGTTCCGCCGACGCCCATGTATTGAATCTTCCATTTCAGCGAACATATTTGCCGACGCCATCGATCGAGTCGCTTATTCAACCGCCATCGATTGCCGATGGAGTTTGGATATTGGGACTTGGATTTTTTCTCATCGTTGCGATGCTTGCGATTGCGGGAACTTCAAACGCAGTCAATATGACCGACGGTATGGATGGACTTGCAACAGGAACATTGATCATCGCGAGTCTTGCAATGATGGTGCTCATCTGGATCGCAGGCAGTCCGCGCGCCGCATATTTCTTGATGGTGCCAAGTGTGGCGGGAACCGGCGAATTGATGGTGATGGCTGGCGCGATGGCGGGTGCGTGCCTTGGTTTTCTGTGGTTCAACTGCAGTCCAGCACGAATTTTTATGGGCGACACTGGAAGCTTGGCGCTTGGCGCGCTGCTTGGATTTTTCGCAGTCGCCGTGCGGCAGGAAATTCTGCTTCTGCTGATTGGTGGAATTTTCTTTCTTGAACTTGGCAGTGTCTTTGCGCAACGAACCTGGTTTCGGTGGACGCGAAAGAAATATGGACAAGGACGAAGAATTTTTCGATGCGCGCCGATTCATCATCACTTTCATCTTGGAGGATGGAAGGAGCAGCAAGTTGTTGTGCGGTTTTGGTTGATTTCGGTTGTGTTGACGATGATTGCTTTGGTGAGTTTGAAGTTGCGGTAGACGCGGCGCTGAACAGACACAGCCGCGGAATCAGCCGCGGATACAGCCACGGAATCAGCCACGGAATCAGACACGGAATCAGCCGCGGATACAGCCGCGGAATCAGCCGCGGAAATGCATAAGTGCACAGCCGTGAAAAGTCCTCTCGGGGCTCAAACAGTCCTCGGCGACCGACACGATCCAGTTTTCGAAAATTTGTTTACAAGCGCCGTCGGCCGCCTGCGGAACTCGCCCGAGAGAACTTTCCAACGGCTGGAGACGCAAGCAGAAGCGCGACGGAATCAGCCGCGGAATCAGCCACCGAATCGATTCACGAGTTGTTGCAAAGTTTCATATTGCGCTCAATCACCGTGCAATTGGCGCAACCGCTGCGAGAGACGCAAAATCAATTGCACGCGTTCAAATTCGGCAATCCATTCTGCGAGGACAGCGGCATTTTCATTCGCAGGTGGCGTGAAAGATGGAAGTGGGCAAGATGGACCGAGTTGAGTCGCAGCCATGCGGCGATAGCGCGACAATGTGCGATCACCGAGCAAGTGAACGAATTCAAATTCTTCGCTGAGCCAAATGACAGTCGGCACGCGATTGCCGCCTGCGATGCGGACTTCATTGGACAGATCATTGTGTTCGTCGCGGTCAAGAAAAACCAAATCAATCAGCGGGGACGCATCTGCGATCGCCGCAAGCATTGGGCATTGAGTAGCACAGTCGCCACACCATATTCCGCTGAGGCAGATCACGGGCATACGGCGAATGAGACCTCCAAGATATTCACGCTGCGAATCTTCGAGCGAGACCGCATCGCGCTTCGCTTGCCAATTTGCTGCACGGTTTGAATCGGTCGCAACATACGCATCGAACCTCAGACCTTGAGCATGTTTTGCTTTGAGAAATTCAGCTTTCATGGAATCAACGAATCAACTTCCTAGCGCAAGGACGAATGTGGCACTCGCCGTCAAAAGTTGAGCGCGGGATTTGATGAGTTCGAATCGCGAATCAAACAAGAACGATTCTGCAAGTAAAAGATCGTTGATTGTCGCCAGCCCGTTGAGATAATTTTGATAAACACTGTCGTATGAATCTTGCGACGCCACCAAGAGTGCAACGCCAGCCTCATATCGCTTCTGCGCCGAAAAGAAGTCGAAATAACTTGCCCACACTTGGCCAGTGGTGACAAGTCGAAGTTGTTCCAACTTCGCTTCTGCCACCCGCACTTCGCTCCGAGCCTGACGCAAAACATTCGCTCGTTCATAGCCGTCGAAGAGCAACCAGGAACCAGTCAATTGTGCTGAATATGTTCCTACGGTTGCAGCGTCGCTGCCACCATTTGTTCCTGGCTGTGTGTAACTGAAATTGTTTCCTGTGACTCCCACGCCACCTGCAAACGAAACAATCGGCAGAAAGTCAGCTTCCGCTCGCTTGGTTTTTTGTTCGAAGGCTCGGACTTCCGAGATCGCAGACGCGATATCAGGTCGCTGATCAAGCGCAGATTGAATGGCGATGTCCACCCCTTTGGTCAAAGAATCTGGCAGCGGCAAATCACTCAATCTCAGGATGCTGGGCGCACGGTCAGCGGAAATGCCCATGACAACAGCAAGCGCGGCTTGTGCGGTGAAGACCTCGGACTTTGCGTTCTCCAAGTCATAGAGAGTTTGCAAATATTGTTGACGCGCTTGAAGGACTTCTGGACGAGTCGCCAAGCCGACCGTCATTCGGTCATCAGTTGCATCAAGTTGCTTGCGGGCAGTCGCAACATTTTCGCGAGCAGCTTCGCGCAATGAAATCTTCGCATCAAGTGTGAAGTATGCATTCTGAACATCAAAGACCAACTTCTGCATCGTTCGATTGAAGGTGTAATTCGCTGCAATAAGTTGCGCCCGCGCACGCGCGCTGTCCGCATCTCTGCGACCGAAATCCATCAGAACCCAATTCATTCCAATCGCAGCAGTGCCCGCGGTTTGCGTAACGATGAGTGGTGCCTCGGCCAACTTCTGCGGACCCATTGCACCTGTAAAAGCAATCTGCGGCATATACGCGGCATCCGCGATTCCAACTGTTGCCGCAGTTGCGCGCGCAGATTCCCACACGCCGCGGGTGACGGGACTGTTGCTCAGTGCTTGATCGATGCAATCTGTGAGCGAAAGCTTTTTCGTTGGATCGTCCACCAGCAGTGGGGCGCCAACAACGGAATTTTCCGCTTCGCGGCGTACGGCATCGGACTTTTCTTGAGCAGTTTGAGGCGCAACTGGAATCGCAAGCGGCGTGACGGGTGCAGGCGAACCTTTGGGCGCCCATCCCACTGCAGAATCTTGCGAGACAAGTTTGTCGATGTCTTGATCGACAAATGGTCCATCCATAATGCAACCTGAAAGTAGCGATGAAAGCACAATCAAAGCAGAGCATGGCAGGGATGCCATGACAATCAAATGATGCGGGCTTCTCATCCACGCGATTTTAGCAAGTTGAGTACGCTAGGGTGATGAAGTGGACCATCAATTATTTTGGCGCGAAAAAGTTGTCAGGCGCGCCAATCGCACTGCTGATGATGGGATGCATCTCGCTTCTGGCAGGCTGTGATCCAATTCTTGAAATCGATGGCGCATTCTTTCCCGCCTGGTTGGTCTGCATGATCGCGGCGGGCTTCATGCTTGGCGGAATTCGCTGGGTTGTTTATCGACTTGGTATCGAGCCATTCGTCGGTCCCCGTGTAACTGTTTATTTCTGCGTCTATCTCTCTTGCACGCTTGGCCTTTGGCTTGGGTTCTTTCGACTATGACGAACGCGCCCGACAAACCAACGCCTTCAACGCCAGCGCCTTCAACGCCAGCGCCTGCGAATTCCGCGTCGCTGGCTACGAAAGGGAACTCATCGCTTCGAATGAAGAAAATCTTCGGTCGCATCTTTGGCATTTCTGCAGTAATCACAGCGCTCGTGCTTTCCTTCCTGACCTGGTGGGAATTGGATATTCGTCCGCGCACGGACGATGCATATCTGCGCGCAAACATTGTTGGGATTGCCGCAAATGTTTCTGGATACATCACGGAACTGGCGGTTGTTGATAATCAGAAAGTCAATATTGGTGATTTGCTTTTCCGTGTTGATGTTCGTCCATATCAAGCAGAGTTGGATTTCGCCCTTGCAAATCTGGCGTATGTCGATCTTGAAATCCAAGCATTGAAAGATGCCATCGCTCAGCGTGAAGCAGACATTGTCAATGCCGAGGCTGTCGCGCTTTACAATGTGCAATACCTTGCGCGTATCGAGCCGCTGTTGCCAAAGCAGTTCGTGACACCCGATCAAGTCGATGCTGCGAAACGAAATGTGCGCTCTTCGGAAGCAGTTGTTCTGCAATCGAAGGCCGCACTCTCGCAAGCGAAGGCAAATCTGGGGCAAATCGGCGATGTAAATGTTCGTCGCGCGCGCGCGCAAGCAACAGTTGTCGAGAAGCAATTGAATGTCGGATACTGCGAAGTTCGATCATCCGTCAACGGCTATGTGACAAACTTCAATAGTTCCGTTGGTCAATTCGCACAGATGGGCGTTCAGGTTTTCGCGCTCGTCGATACTTCGAGTTGGTATCTGCTTGCGAATTATCAAGAGACCGACATTCGAATGATCGCACCCGGTATGAATGTTGAGGTGTATCTGATGGCATATCCACGCATTCATTTTCACGGCGTGGTTCAGGGAATTGGTTGGGCGCTCTATGACCCCAACCAAGGAAGCAACGGAGTTCTGCCGACGGTTTCACCGACGCTCGATTGGGTTCGCCTTGCTCAAAGATTTCCAGTGCGAATCGTGATGGACCCGTCGCAGGATGCGTACCCGTATCGCATGGGAGCGACAGCGACAGCAATCGTGGAATCAAATCGCCGTCGAGAGGTGCCAGACATTCTCAAGCCACTCTTGCCGGATGCACTTGAAAGCTGGCTGAATACTCTGACGACCCCGCCTGCGCCTATGCCCGATTCGCCGGGAAGGTGAGAGTGAGCGTTGAGTTATATATAGAGCGAACGGATAGTGGATTTTTGCCCAAGAAGGGTCCTGATTCAGGAATTTGCTGGATTCCAACCCACTTTTTTTGGATTGATTTCGTTCGAAACCTATTTTTCTATGTGGGATATTGAGGCCAAATGAGTAAACAGTTGTTTTCAAGATTGAATTCTTTCGTGCGATTAACTGCAAGGGCCATTCCTTGCCTAGTCGCACTGATTGTCGCACAGTTTGCTGTTGCTCAGAGTGTGCCCACTTTTACACCGCTTGGAAGTTTCGACGCAAATTCAGTCGCGTTGTTTGTCAATGGTGATGGAAACTTGGTGACTGGCCTCAGCGCAAATCAGACATTTCGTTGGTCGACTTCTGGAAATGGACTGATCAGTCTTGGCAGACTTCCGCAATCTGAGAGCCCAGCGATCGCAACTTCTGCCAGCAGAGATCAATCTGCTGTTGTTGGGTTTTCAGAAAGCTGGAATGAGATTCCACTTCAATCCACGCGCAAAGTTGTCCTTTGGACACCCGAGCAAGGATGGATCGATCTTGGCACGCCATTTGAGAGCAGCGAACATTGGGAATGGAACAGCGAGCCACGCATCAGTGCGAATGGTTCGGTTGTTCTTGCGATGAGTTCTAGCAGCCTCGGTAACAAATTATGGCGATGGACTGCGGGAGTTTGGTCCAACCTTGGCCAAGCCCCGAATCAG
>SXSS01000080.1 GCA_005792145.1 Planctomycetia bacterium
ACAGTCCTCGGCGACCGACACGATCCAGTTCACGAAGTTTTTTAGCAAGCGTCGTCGGCCGCCTGCGGAACTCGCCCGAGAGAACTTTCCAACGGCTGGAGACGCAAACAGAAGCGCGACGAAAACAGCCACGGAATCGAGCCACGGAAACAGTCGCGCAAACGCAGATCGTTTTGTGTTTGCGCCGTTGGAGCGTGTCCTGAGCGATTTTGCAAGTTGAGCCGAAGTCCGCAAAGGTGAGGCGCAGCAGCTTTGAGCCCACCTGAATTGCTGCAAAAGCCTCTT
Organism: Planctomycetia bacterium; assembly: GCA_005792145.1. Taxonomy (GTDB): domain Bacteria; phylum Planctomycetota; class Phycisphaerae; order Phycisphaerales; family SM1A02; genus F1-60-MAGs104. The sequence goes on from SXSS01000080.1 coordinate 286, forward strand.
TTTGATCCCGCAACGCCATTTTAACAAAAAAAATAGCCTTTCACTTGCACTGCGCCGATTTGTAATCGACATTTATTGTGTTAGAGAATCCAAGAGGCGCCCCGTTCAGCAGACGAGATTGCGCCCAGCGCTTACATCCGACCGCACCAAGGAACGGGGAAACCCTCCAACATTCTCGAACTCGTTGGGAGAGAGCCGGCTAGGCGAGTAGCTCGGAGCCGGTTCTGACGACCGAAGTGGGCTGGGCGAGTTTTCTCGGAGCCCCTTTTCGGCTGCTCGGAAGTAAGGGTTGGAGGATAGGAAAATGGACACCTAGGAGGGTAGGAAAGGGTTTTTGGAGGGTGGAACGGGATTGATGGGAAGGAAATGGAACACAGTGCGTGTGACGGCACTAAATGGATTGGGGATTACGGCTCAAAGCCCTGCAATTGCGGGGCTTTGTGCTTTTTGAAGACTATCGATTCATATTCGATGTTTATCGGCGAGGATCAGCACAAATAAACTAATTTGTGGCGTTTGTGTTCGATATATAGCCCAACTTCTGCGAAAACAAGGCAAGGCTGTTTTGCACACAGATAATTTAACGTGCTTATCGATCATTTTCGCTTAAAATCGCACAAATGGCGCAAAAACATATCTATCTTCGCCGAAAATAAAATTAAAAGTATAAATCACAAAAGGCACCACGCGGTAAACAATGTTGGATCACTAATTCCAAACACATTTTGGTCACACATCCCCGCGAAATATTCAAATGCTCCTCAGCGTACGCTTCGAACTCGCAATGTTTCGCCACATCAATTCAATCTTGGCTTTAGCAATCTTTGCACTGCTGGCGGTCATTCCGATCGCCTGCCAAGAACAGGAATTTCATGTGATCGATATCAATGCGGAAGAGCGTCTGCGCACGACAAGTGAATCCATTGGCGAACCTTCAAGCGTGCCCACGATCAGTAAATCAGAATCTCAATATCAAGGGCAAAGTTTTACTCCTGATTATCCAGGGCTGAATCAACCACCAACCACAAACCCGAAGCCAGAGAATCTGAAATATGAGGCTCGCCCTCGTGCTGTGCTCGATGTGGACAAAGTCATCGCCGAAGTGACCAAGGCATACACACCACCAGCAAACGCAGAGCATCTCAATCTTGCCAAGAGCGTGCAATATGCGATTAAAAACAGTTTGGAATATCGTGTCGCGGAAGAAACTTATTTGTTACTCGCACTCGACCTGCTCATTCAGCAACATATTTGGAGCCCGCGCTTCTTTAATAGAATTACACCGCAATATCAAGGCGTATCGTTGAACGGAACGCAATCGACGGCACTTCAATTGGTGAATGATCTTGATGTGAGCCAAAAACTTCCATATGGTGGCAAGGTCAGCGCAGAGATTCTTGCGCAGGCCTCGACCCAACTCAGCAGCGCGGTCCAAACAGGCCAAGCAAGTTCATTAGAAGTTGCTCTTTCTCTCGATATCCCCCTGCTTCGTGGCGCGGGATTGGTCGCGCAAGAAGATTTGATTCAAGCGAAGCGTAATTTGGTCTATGGGGCCCGCGCGTTCGAAGAGTTCCGACGCCGCTTTTATGTCTCAATTTTCAGTGATTTCCACGGTTTGGTGGTCGAGCAACAGGTGATCTCGAACACACGAAATCAGATTAAAGGACTCCGATCAATTGTCGAACGCGAAGACGCGTTGGTCATGAGCGGTCGGCAAGTCGCCTTTCAAGCCGACTTGGCAAAGCAACGCGCGCTCTTTGTCATTGATCGACTCTCATTCCTCGAAGAAACATACAAACTGGCGGTCGATCGTTTCAAGTTGCGAATTGGATATCAGACCGACGCGCCGGTCGTTATCGATACTGAAATGCTCGATCTTGATCCGCCGATTATCAACAATGAACGATCGATTGCCAATGCCTTTGAGTGGCGTCTTGATTTGCAGAACACGCGCGACTTGGTCGCTGATGCTCGGCGCCAAGTCGACAACGCACGCAATTCCGTTCTTGCGGGTGCGGATATCTTTGCAACTGCGTCACTATTAAAAAACCCAGATTTTTTCAACGGCATTCAGCTCGATGATTCTTTCGGTAATTACATAGTTGGAGTTACCATTGATATTCCGCTTGATCGCACAATCGAAGAAGTGAACGTGCGTAAAGCACAAGTGATTCTCGAACAGAATGATCGGCGATATGTGTTTGCAAAGAACACCGCCGCGGTCGAGGTTCGACAAGCAATCAGGCGCATCGATCGTGCGCTATACACCCTCTCGCTGCAGGATAAAAATATCGACATCGCCCGCAATCGTCAGGCAAGTATCGACGTTGCGCCCGATAGAGCAACTCCTCGCGATCGCACCGAAGCCGTTGACGCACTCAACTTGGCGGAAAATGATAAAGCGCGCGCACTTCGCGAGGTTCAGATCGCAATTTTAGAATTTTTGCGGCAAACGGGTCAGTTGCGTGTCTCCGACGACGGCGAAATCATCGCTCCAGATGGCATGGAGGTCCGATATAGACGCGGATCTGGAATTCTTGCACAACCAGTAGGGATTCCATCGGTCTGAACCTATAGGCTTTGGCATATGTCCGATGAGATTGAACAACCTCCAGAAGGATCTGTTGGCGAAGTTGCCAACGGCGATCTTTCTGTTGGCGATCCATTGGGGAATCCAATGAAGGCACGAAAGAGTCGACGAGTGATCTTCATTTCGCTTGGGGTCGTGATTGCGGCGCTCGCAACCTGGATGCTGATTCCAAATGCGACGCGACGCGCAACCGAAGTTGCCAGCGGCAATTTTAATGGGCTCGAATTGCACACGGTGGATCGAATGGATTTCGACATGATCATTCCTGTCTCGGGAGAACTTGCCGCGCTTCGTCAAGTTGAAGTTCGCAATTTGCTCGAAGGTCGTTCGGTGATCACCGAACTCGTTGCAGAAGGACGGCGTGTTCAGAAGGGCGATGTCTTGGTGAAGTTTGCCAGCGAAGAATCCACCGACAAGATCAAGGACATGCAAGATAAGTTGAAGACCTCGCAGGCCGAGGCTGTCGCCAACGAGCAGGCGCTTGCGATAAAAGAGAATGAGCGTCTCAGCGAAATTGAAAAAGCAGATCTTCAGGTGAAATTGAGTCAACTGGCGCTTGAAGGATGGACAAAGGGCGAACTTGTTTCAAAGCGTCAATTGTTGGCGACTGCGGCCGAAGCGGCGACAATTGATGCGGATCGTCAACGCAAAAGATTTGGTGAATCTGAATCGCTTGTTGCAAAGGGATTCATCAGTCGCGACGAGTATGAGAAGGATCGCATTGCCCTCATTCAGGCAGATGCAAAGGTCAAACAATCTGTGCTTGATATTGAGGTATATGAAAAATTCCAACGCCCTCAAGATGAAGCAAAGAAGATGTCCGATGTCGAACAGGCTCTTGCTGAACGAAAACGAACCGAACAGAAAAAGAATTCAGAGATCGTCAAAGCACAATCTGATTTGGAGAGTTCGCAGTTCAGATCGAAGACCGCGCTTGAGCGATTGGCCCAAGGTCAACGACAATTGGAAAACACCACCATCACTTCTCCCACCGATGGTCTCGTTGTCTATGCAAGCAGTTTGGAATCTGGTGGTTGGGGTCGTGGTGGCGACGCGCCGCCTCCCGCAATTGGAACAGAGTTGAAGCCAAACGAACTCGTGATGATCATTCCAGATGTATCGCAGATGGTTGCGTATTTAAAAGTGAGCGAAGCACTCTCTGGTCGAATTAAGCCAGATCAAGAAGTGACCATTTTCAGCGATGCAAGTCCAACGGTTCCAATTCGCGGAAGTGTTATGAATGTCAGCGTGCTCGCAGAGAGTGGCGGTTGGCGCGATCCAAATCGGCGCGATTACAAAGTGCGTGTGCTGCTCGATGATGTCGAATCACTTGGCCTCAAACCCAGTATGCGATGCAAGGCGTCGATTCTTCTCGGCCGTGCAACGGATGTGCTGAGTATTCCAGTGCAAGCAGTTTTTCGTCAAGGCATCGCAAGCTTCGTCTATGTACCCGACAGCGATGGATTCAGCCAACGCCAAGTCACCTTGGGAAGATCAAGCGAAATGGATATCGAAGTTATGACCGGCCTCGAAGAAGGCGATCAAGTTTTGTTACGCGAGCCAGCTGCCGAAGAAGTTCTTTCCCGGTTGCCGTCGGAAGTGACCAATCCAAAGGAACAAGATCCAACGAAAACCAGCGTAGCGCCCAGTGGCAAGCCTGCTGGAACATCGAATCAAACGCAGGTGGTCCCACCCATCGCGAACCAACCAGTCACTGGTTCTTGATCTTTTCATTTGTCTACATTGTTGATTCGTGGGATACTCATACCAATGTTAAAGGCCACGCTTTCTCTGTTCATTGTTGCGGGCATTCCATTCCTTGCCCTGCATGCCGATGACAGCGCGGTCAAGCCGCGCATCTTGGTCTTCACAAAAACGGCAACATTTCGCCACGATTCAATTCCAGACGGAATCAAATGCGTGCGTGAAATTATGGCGCAAGATGCGGATGTCGATCAAACCGAAGACAGCGCTCTCTTTACGAAGGAGAACCTCGCGAAATATCGAGCCGTTGTTTTTCTTTCAACCACCGGCGATGTGTTGAACGATGCACAACAGACAGCCTTTCAAGAGTTCATCGAATCCGGCGGAGGCTTCGTGGGCATCCACGCGGCAAGTGATACCGAGCATGATTGGGCTTGGTACGACGAAATGATTGGCGCACATTTCGCGGGGCACCCAGCTATTCAACAAGCAACTGTGGTCGTTGAAGATCGCACGCACGCTTCGACTGAAATGTTGCCAGAGAAGTGGCAACGCACTGACGAGTGGTATCGATTCAAACGAAATCCCCGTAAAGTTGATGGCATTCATGTGCTTGCACGATTGGATGAATCCACATTTGAAGGCGGTGGTATGGATGGAGATCATCCTTGCGCTTGGTGGCGCGATATGAAGAGCGGTCGATGTTGGTACACAGCAGGTGG
>SXSS01000081.1 GCA_005792145.1 Planctomycetia bacterium
GAGATATGCATTCGCGCGCGGATAGTGCTGTAGAGCAGATACGCAAGAGCGAATGAAGAATCCCATGAATCCCAAGCCAACGCCGTGCGACTTCTCAAAATCCGCTTTGTGCTCTGTTCGAAGTCGAATCACTTCGCTCATGTCCACTTCATTGAAGGTTGTCAACATCGCAGCGGTGTGCTGCGCGCTGACAAGTCGTTCCGCGATTCGCTGTCGCAGACGAGTCATCTTTTCGCGCCGAATGCCTCGAGTTCCCGAAGTGGCTGTCGGTGCATGAGCGACATTCGCAGCGGCTGTAGGAGCAGAATTCCCACTTTTTGCCGCGCCTTCAACATCAATTTTCATAACACGCCCTGATGGTCCGCTTCCTTCAAGCGATCCGGCGTCAATTCCTCGGTCAGCTGCCATCTTTTTCGCAACGCCCGAAATACGCGTTGGCGAATCAGGCGCAACTTTCGCCGCCGTCTTGCTGGGTTCTTTCGCCTTTGGAGTCACAACCGCAGCCGTTGCTTTCGCGCTCTTTGCCGCCACTGCTCCTGTAGGGCGCGCGGCTGCTTCATCAATATTTGCGACAAGCGTTCCAACTTTTTGTTCGGTTCCTGACTTCACAACCAATCGAATCGCGCCAGATGCGGGGGAGAGCAACTCCAGAGTCGCTTTGTCGGAATCGATTTCATTCAGAAGTTCATCCTTCTCGACCCAATCGCCATCGCTCTTGCGCCATGTTCCAAGAGTGACTTCTGTTATGGATTCGCCTGGACTGGGAACGACGACTTCAACCATGTGTGTTACCTCGCATAATCACTTTGTCTCATCTATCTTTTGTTCGCCGCTGGCTTGCGCCCAATTGTTGATTTACTTTCTTTCACCTTGCCATTTTTATTCTCAACTTCACTGGGAAGGGGATCCGCCTTGGCAGAAGTTGCCGCAATTTCTTTTTTCGCCGTTGCCATAGATGGGAAGACTTGCACAAGCAGGGCATGCGCTTGCTTTTCGTGCGCCTTGGTTGAACCAACCGCGGGCGTCGCGGAATCTGGACGACCGACATACTTTGGATTCACGCCAAACAAGTCCAACATCTGTGCTTGCACAAATCGATACGCCCCGATGTTTCGTGGTTCTTCTTGGACCCAGTGCATCTCTGCGCCACGGTACTTCTTCAAGATGGCTTCGACCTCCGCGGCTGGAAACGGCGCAAGTTGTTCGATACGCACAAATGCGCAGCTGTGATCTGCGACAATTTCTCGCTGCGCAACAAGTTCGTGAAAATATTTTCCTGAGCAGAAATACACGCGAGAAATCAGCGGCGCCTTCTGCGCATCAGGGTCATCAATAACGCGCTGGAAATGTCCTTGAACAAAATCTGAACCGAGGCTTTGTGCGGCAGGCAATCGCAGCATGCTTTTGGGCGTCATAACAACCAAGGGCTTGCGGAAATTCCGCTTGATTTGTCTGCGAAGAACATGAAAGAGCTGCGCGGTTGTCGATGGATAGACCGCTTCAAAATTATCGCCTGCCGCCATTTGCAAAAAGCGCTCGAGTCGTGCGGAGGAATGCTCTGGTCCTTGGCCTTCATAGCCGTGCGGCAAAAGCAGGACGAGTCCAGCGGCACGGTGCCCTTTCACTTCGCCGCTTGTCATAAATTGATCGAAGATCACTGGCGCGCCGGTGGCAAAATAGCCGAACTGCGCCTCCCAGATCACAAGCGCGTTTGGATCTGTCTGTGAATATCCCAATTCAAATCCGACAATCGCATTTTCCGTCAGCGGGCTGTTCCAAATTTCAAATTTTCCAAGAGCTTCAAGCGGACTAAATCTGCCAGCAGTGTCTTGCGAAATCACAACTGCGTGTCGATGGCTGAAAGTTCCGCGCTCGACATCTTGCCCACTGATACGAACGGTCGAGCCATCGATCAGCAGCGATCCATACGCAAGGAGTTCTGCTGTTGCCCAGTCGATCTTCGCATCGGTGTCAATGTTGCAACGGGCGGCAATCGTTCGAGCGATCGTTCGATGCGGCGTGATGTGATCTGGAATCGTGGAGATGACAGATCCGATTTTGACGAGAGTCGCAAGAGCGACGCCTGTTTCGACATTTTCCTTGTGATACGAATTGCCCAATCCTTTCCAGCGCCCTTGAAATGCGGTGATTCCTGGAAAGACAGGCTTCGCCTTCACGGCGGTTTGCGCGGCATCCATTTGGTCATAAATTTTCTTGACCAACCCCTCGGCATCTTCCGCCGAAAGAACTCCTTGGGTAATCAATCGATCTCGATATGTTGCAGCGACAGGAACATGTTCACGCACTCTGCGATACAGCATTGGTTGCGTGAATGAAGGTTCGTCGGTTTCGTTATGCCCATTCTTGCGATAGCACCAGAGTTCGACGAGCGCATCGCGCCCAAACGCTTGTCGGAATTCAGTCGCAGTTTGCATCGCCCACACGCATGCTTCAGGATCATCGCCGTTGACATGGAAAATTGGCACGTCATACGCCTTCGCCAAATCCGAGCAGTACTGCCCGCCGAAAGTGTTCTCTGGATTCGTCGTGAATCCAACTTGATTATTGATGATCACATGGAGCGCGCCACCGACGTCATATCCGGTGAGCTTCATAAAGTTGAAGCATTCAGCAACAGACCCTTGCCCAGGGAAAGAAGAGTCGCCATGGACAAGCACAGGAACAACTTCTTTTCGCTCGCTGTCTTCGCGAAGATCTTGCTTTGCGCGTGTGCGACCAAGCACGATTCCGTTCACGAATTCCAAGTGCGACGCATTGGATGATGCGGTCAGATGCACCATTCCAGACGCGGTCTTTCGATCAGAGCTGTATCCCTGATGATATTTCACATCGCCGCCACCTTCGGAGAAACTCGCTGTCCATGTCTCTTCAAATTCAGTCAGCACTTGCTCGTATTTCTTGCCCACGACATTCGTCAACAAGTTGACTCTGCCTCGGTGAGCGAATGCGAAACAGAATTCACGCGCACCAAGTGTCGCGCCAGTTTCGATCAGTTGATCGAGCATCGGGATGATGGTGTCCGCCCCTTCCAAACCAAAGCGCTTCTTGCCGACATATCGCATCGCTAAAAAAGATTCGAAAGCATCTGAATCGACGAGACGTTGCAGGATGTGTCGCTGTTGTTCTTGGCTGAAGATTGGCTTGCCGCGCGACTGTTCGACGCGTCGTTCGATCCATTGTCGCTGCTCAAGATTGGTGATATGCACAAACTCAACGCCAGTGTGGCCGCAGTATGTTTGCTCCAATTGCGCAATGATCTCGCCGAGTGCCGCAGGTGATGCGATTGGCACTGATCCCGCGCTGAACATCATTCCCAAATGATCATCGCCCAATCCAGCGCTTTCCAGCGTCAAAACGTCTGGAAATGGCCGAGTTGTTCCCAGAGGATCAAGTTGCGCAGCCAAATGTCCGAATTCTCGGTACCGCTGAATGAGAATGTCGACTTTTCCTTGCGCTTCCCATCCACTTGGGGCATCCGCGGTGGATGCGTTGGAGGTTGCGCTTGTTGCGGATGATCCAACGACCGCAGTCGCTCCAGTAGTAATTCCCTTCGGCGCAGGAACTGGACGCGCAAGTCCGAGTTCGAATCCCGCAAAAAACTGGCGCCACGCGGGATCAACCGATTCTGGGTCGCGGCTCCACTGAGCGAAAAGCGAGTCCACAAATGCGGCATCCCATCCGTTGATGGATTGCCTCGCAGGTGGAGCGGATTCTGGTTTGTCGTGGCCGTCGTTGGTCACGGGGATACTCCGTACGGGTTCGTGTGAATCGATGAGAAGGCATCTTCTCGCCGACTTTTGATTGTAGCAGAGCACGGAAAAAACCGCCTCTTTACGCACTGTGCAATCAACCGAATTCGTTGGGGTTCACAGCAACGCCACGGGGTCCACATCGACCACCATAATTTCTCCAGGCGTCAGGATTGCAAGGGTTCGAGCCGCGGCGAGGAATTGCTGCAATGTGGCAGGTGCCTGAGCGAGAATTTCGATTTGGAATCGCCAACGATCTGCAATACGCGCAATGGGGCAGGGGGCAGGATCGCGAATAATCACTGACTTTGCGGCGGGAATTCCAGCCAATTTCCCTCTGACTTGCGCCGCGATTTCCTCGGCTTGTGATTGTTGTTCGTGGCGAATGATGACGCGCGCAAGGCGATGAACGGGGGGCAATCCATATCGCTCACGCACTTCCAATTCGCGCTGTGCAAAGCCTGAAAAATCCTGCCGCGCAGCAGCAAGAATTGGTTCAGCATCGGGCTGAAATGTTTGGATGATCGCTCGACCTGGTTGCGCACTCCGTCCGCAACGGCCCGAGACTTGCGAAACCAACTGGAATGTTCTTTCGCTTGCGCGAAAGTCAGGAAGGTTGAGCGCAGTATCCGCACTGATAACGCCGACGACCTGAACGTTCGGGAAATCAAGCCCTTTTGCGATCATTTGTGTTCCAAGCAAAAGTCGGATTTCTCCGCGTGCAAATCGTCCAAGTGTTTCGTGAAAGTCACTGGCTTGCGTCATCGAATCGCTGTCGACTCGTGCGATGCTGCCCTGCGCAGCAAGGTCTGGAAAGAGGCGTTCAAGTTCTTCTTCCACGCGCTGCGTGCCGAGGCCGAAAATTGTGACCGTCTTCGCGCATCGAGGGCAACGACTCGGCACTTTTTGTTCTGCATGACAGTGATGGCAACGCGTAAATTTGAGCGTCTTTCCAGCCCCAACATCGTGATGCACAACCATGCCCGCTTCGCAGTGCGCGCACTGCATCATCCATCCACAATTCTGATCCGGACACGCGATCCAATTTGCATATCCGCGACGATTCAAGAGGATGATCGCTTGCCCGCCAGCGGCAAATCCTTGACGCAGCGCGACCTCCAGAGTTGGGCCGACAAGATGCACTCGGCGATCGCGCCGGAGCACCGTTTCCTTGCGGAAATCCACTATTTCTACGCGCGGAGTCATCAATCCTGGCGCACGGTTTGGCAGTTGATGCAGTTGCGAAACTCCACGCTTCTTGGCGTTAAACCAACTTTCCAAACTTGGCGTCGCGCTGCCCAAGATGATCGGGCATGCGGACAATTGCGCTCTGCGAATCGCAACATCGCGCCCGTGATATCGCGGCGCTTGATCTTGCTTGTATGACTGATCATGTTCTTCATCGACGATGATCAATCCAAGTTCCCCATCGGGAATCGGTGCAAAGATTGCGCTGCGTGCGCCAATGACAATCTTGGGACCAGGCTGCGATGCGACAATCCATTGTTCGTGCCGCTGCGCCGCGGTCAATCCAGAATGCAAGATCGCCATGCGATCATTTGGAAGTCGCGCAACGATGCGACCTCCAGTTTGCGGAGTCAGCGAAATTTCAGGAACGAGATAGAGCACTGATCGACCAGTCGCGAGCACGCGCGCGGCCAAACGCAGATAGACCTCGGTCTTTCCAGAGCCAGTCACGCCAAACAATAAATGCTGTGAAAACCCTTGATTCAAAGCCTCTCCGACACTTTCGATCACCTTGTGTTGATCCGCAGTTGGTTCTGGCGCACGCGCCTCGTCAATGGTCGACGCGCGCCATTTCGCTTGCACTGAAGTTCGGTGTGTGACTTGCAGATGTCCGCTCTTGATAAGCGCCAAGATTGGCGCGCGAGTGCCGAGCGAACATTCGGCGCGCAATTCGTCGATATCAACTGGACGCTGGGATTGTGGACGACGCGCGATCGCATCTATTACGGCTTGTCGCTTTGGATGCAGTCGAGCAACCTTGCCTTTCGGTGATACCAAAGGTGATGCCAGCGGCGTAGCAATATCCACGGCAATTTTTTTTACGCGGCCAACGCCTTTTCGCACGGCGCTTGGCGTGATTCCAGCGATTGTCACGCCGATTGGAGCGCAGTAATACGAGGCGATCCACTGTGCCAAACGCACAACAATGCCGGGCATCGGATCGCTCGTGCGATCGATTTCGAGGATCGTTTTCACACGATCCGCCGTAATTTTTTTATCAAGCAATTCATCGCCGCCGATTCCAACAACAACGCCATGCACTCGCGAATCGCCGCGCCCAAGCGGCACAGTCACGTGATCGCCCAATGTCACACCGCCAATACCGTTGACACCATCGAGCGCAATTGGAATGCGATACAAAAGTCCATCTGGATAACGGTCAATTCCGCGCTCGACTGCGATCCGTGCGTATCGCGCCGTGTCCGTCGTCGTGGTCATCGCCCCGCGAGTTCGCCACGATCGAGAAGTGCGGACCTTGATTGTGCTGCGCGCATGGTTTCTTCGGAAAGGGGAACGCGCGTTTCCATCAACTCAACGAAGCAGTCGAAGAGATAATCCGAATCATGGGGACCAGGCGAAGCTTCTGGGTGATATTGAACGCTGAAGATCGGCTTCACTGTATGGCGAAATCCAGCAACAGTATGGTCGTTGAGATGAATGTGCGTTGGCTCGCCACCAACTTTGCGCAGGGATTCTTCGTCGACGCAGAACCCATGATTCTGACTCGTGATCTCGATCCGATCCGACAGAAGATTTCGCACAGGCTGGTTCGATCCTCTGTGTCCAAACTTCAATTTGTATGTCTTCGCTCCCAGCGCCAACGCAAGCAATTGATGCCCAAGGCAAATCCCAAATGTGGGTATTTCCCCTGCAATTTCGCGTAAAGTCCGCACCGTGGATTCGACCGCCGCAGGATCGCCGGGTCCATTGGAGATGAACAATCCATCCGGTTTGCGCGCGCGAATCGCGTCAGGTGTGACGTCATGAGGCAGCGCATGCACAACGCAGTTTCGTTGAATCAAATTTCGATAAATGTTTCGCTTCGCTCCACAATCTATTGCGACGACGGTCAAAGTTTTTCGCGCAACACGCATGCAACTTTCCGTTCGGGGCGCCCAGTCACCGAGCGATTCTTCCCAGCGCAACGCTTGCCGAGGGCTGACCGCACTCGCAAGATCTTGACCCGCCATCGACGCGCTTGATTTTGCAAGAGCAACCAACTCA
>SXSS01000082.1 GCA_005792145.1 Planctomycetia bacterium
CCACACTGTTATGGCAATCGATGCTTGCGAATAAAGCAACAGTGTCTGCATTGTGGTGCTTGCGGTGTCACTTCCGCTGAAGAGCGATCCAAACCACGATGCGGCGAGTGCCAGCGATACCACCAGTGCAATCACCCCGCAAATTATGCGTGTTCCAGCCCACGCTTGCAAAGATTCGATCATCCCGCGCTGTAGAAACATCACCCAGCCAACTGCGAAAAAGAATCCATAACAGACCAGAACATGCCACTGCGGCATGAAACTCCTTGGGGTATCGATCGATGGCATTTTCATCGGAAGCATTGCCAGCCAAGTCAATGCGACGAGAATTGGCATACGAAGCAAGCGCAGTCGACCTTGCATCAATGCATGAGTGGATTGCTCCACGAGCGTGCGCAGACTTGCCGGTGCGAATCTGCTCAATGGAAAAATGATCAACACAATCGCATACAGCATCAAGAGGTAATACAAGAACCAAAGATGAACGGGATGCGGGTTTGCCCACGGATTGGAAAGCACTGCAACAGCAATCGCGGCTTTCGCTGTCTGTGCATCCGCATCAGAACCAAACTCGCGCATAATGCCAACAAGAAAACTCATGTTGACGATTGGAAAAAGCAATACCCATCCCACTATAAATGGGAGTGCAATGCGAAAGAATCGATTTCGAGCAAGTGCGATCAAACCTTTGCGATCTTGAATGAGTGCGGCGAAGAATCCAGCCATTACAAAGAACGCTGGTATGCGAAAAATATGAATTGCCAACACGATGATTCCAGCCCAAGGCGTGGGGTTGGGATCGCGGTATGGCCACTCCGCACCCGCAGGCCCTTCGACGAAACTCGCGGCAACATGAAGCACCACTCCAAGCAGCAGCATCGATGCGCGGATGAAGTCCAGACCGTGATAACGCCACGCTGAATTGGTTACATCAGTATGAAATGAAGAGCGAACCGTCATTTATTGCACCTTGATCTTTTGGCGGAAGTTCTTCGTACCCTAAAAGTTCGAGTCAGGGCAGGTTGCGCATCAAGTTGTGGCCATACTCGAGGTCAACAACAAAATCAGAGCGCACAAGAAATCCAACGCCAATGTTTGGGAGCCGCGGTTGAATGATTGTTCATTGCTTTTCTGTACGCATTACAGGTTTTCAACCTTCCATCCGCTGGGATATGTTCGCTTGAGCATCGCACTTGCCACGGGACTGTTAGTGAATGTGCAACTTGCTTCGTCGTACTGCAATGTCTTTCCTGGATCCAACGAACTCATTGCTCCAATCGAAAGACTTTCGCACATAGGCCCCGCTTTCTCGAATGGAGAAGCACATGCATCCTTCTTGCCGGCAAGGCACGCATCAATCCAATCGTGCCAGTGATTCGAACTCTTCAAATCCTCTGGTTTCAACTCCACCGCTTTTCCATCTACGAAAATCCGCGCCCACGCGCTATCAATTGGGAACCACATGATTCCCTGTTCGCCGACCAAGATCACCCCACCATCACCCTTCACAACATCTTCGCCACCTTTGCCCCCTTCCCATCCTGTGGGTAATCCGATCGCCTTGAAATCTGGAAATTGCCCACCGTCAAACCATTTCAGCGTAAGACCAGACTTGGAAGTCTTTGGCGTTGCCGCATATGTCAACACCACAGATTCACTTTCAGGAAATTGATCTGTCGAAGGCTTGACTGGCGTGCAGTACGCAGTGAGTGGTCGCCCAAGTTGCAATTCATAAAACGGAACATCCAACATATGGCAACCCATGTCACCAAATGCGCCAGTTCCCCAGTCAATCGTGCCGCGCCAATTGAATGGTGTGTATCCATCTTTGAAAGGGCGAACTGGAGCGACTCCCAAGAATAAATCCCACGAGAGCCACTCTGGAATCGGATCGCTTCCTTCTGGACGAGGATTCCCCTGTGGCCACCATCCTGCTGGCCGATTAGTCCACGCATAAATTTCCTTGACAGGTCCAATGGCTCCATCGCGCAATAACTTCCCGCCATAGCGACGCCATTTTGTTGCGATGCGTTGAGTGCCCATCTGGGTTACCAGTGAAGGTTTCGATGCAGCGACTGCGGCCAATCGTCGATTTTCATATGCACCTTGCGCGAGAGGCTTCTGGCAATAAACGTGCTTGCCTCGGTTGAGCGCTTCCATCGCAATGGGAGCATGCATGTGATCTGCGGTGCTGACCACAACCGCATCAAACTTGTCGGACATCTTTGCGTACATCTCGCGCCAATCGGCGAATGCGACAGCTGAAGCAAAGAGCGGCGCGATGACCTTTCCATCCTTGTCCTTGCTGCCAAGTCGAAGCACATCGAGTTGTCTGCGATCAATATCACACAGCGCAACAATTTCTACGGACTTGTGCTTGGCAACCTCTGAGAGATCGCTCGAACCCATGCCACCACATCCCACTTTGGCGATTCTGATTTTTTCATTTTTCCATGGGCGCCCAGTGCGAATGTTCAAAAGTGAAGGAAACGCAAATGGCGCGGCGAGTGAGGCTGCGACAAACGATCGTCTTGAGATATTCATAGAGCATATTGAACAACAAATTCAATGTTTCCGCATTAGAATTTTCAGAAAGTTATACGCCTAGGAAGTCCGTGGATTTTCCGATGACGAAGGCTCGCCCAAATCGCGCTCGATTTCCTCCAGCGTTCGTCCCGCTGTTTCTGGAAGGAAGAACAACACAAAAAGCAGCGCGAACATTGCCATACTGGCAAAGAGGAGAAAAGTATTGCTGGCGCCAAACGCACTGAGCATTGAGAGAAATGTTGCGCCAACAATAAAGTTGGCAAAATAGTTTCCTCCACACGCAATCGCATTTCCTGTACAGCGCGCCTGCAATGGAAACATTTCTCCAATCAACACCCACACCAGCGGTCCCATACTGAATGCGAAGCACGCGATATAGACAACCACGCACACGAGTGTGAGCCACGCCAAAGTTTCTGATCCTTCGGGAGTGCTTGGAAGATCCTTTGGCGAAGCGACGTCCACAGATGTACTGGCAGCGGGAGTTACAGCAGTTGTGGGCGTTGTTGCAGTCGATGCTTGCTGTGAAGTTTTTTGACTATCCAAACTATCAAACTGCTTGAATGCGATTCCCAAAATACCAAGAGATGTGACCATGCCGGCCAAACCATAGATCAGCAACTTGCGCCGTCCAGTTTTATCCACCATCCCAATCGTGATGAAAGTGGCGACAACATTCACAAGTCCAACAACCAAAGTGGCCCACAGCGCGGCTTTATCATCTAAAAATCCGGCTTTTTGAAAAATACGCGGCGCGTAGTAAATGATCGCGTTGATCCCGATGAGTTGTTGGAAGACCGCCAAAGTTGTGGTGATGACCAACGCCCTTCTTGCGGCGCGGGATCGAAATGCAAGCCACCAATGAGGTTGACTTTTTTGAGCATCAAGATCGGCTTGAATTTCTCGCAAGGCAGTCTCCGCCATCGCTGGCTCGAGTGTGCGATCAAGAACTTTTTTCGCTTCGGTCATACGCCCACGCGATGCAAGCCAACGCGGACTCGAAGGCATGAAACTCATTCCCACTGCCAGTACGACTCCGGGCACAGCGCCAAGCCCGAACATCACGCGCCAATGTGGAGCGGAAGCGAGATCAACGATATAGCTGACCATGATTCCAATGGTGATAAAGAGTTGATAAAGCGTGATCATCATGCCGCGGCGATCAGGTGGTGCGATTTCCGCGACATACAGCGGTGCGGCGACCGCGGTGATTCCAATGCCAACACCAACAAGAAGTCGTGAGATTGTGAGTGTTTCTGCGCTATCCGAAGCAGCGCTTGCAAATGCACCAATGACAAAAATGGTGCCAGCCAACATATTTGCGGAACGCCCGCCAAATCGGCGGGTGTACCAACCTGCACCGAGCGCTCCAAAAAAACTTCCGACCAACACTGCGCTTGTGACTACTTCTTGACCTGTATCGGTGAGCGAAAAGTTTTTCCCAAGAAACAAGAGCGCTCCACTGATCACGCCCACGTCATATCCAAACAATAATCCGCCGCATGCGGTCATAGATGCAATCAACATGACGTATGTATTTTTGCTCATGAGAAGATAGTAGTGGGATTTAGAATTGCATCTTCAGCCGCAGAGCAAGCGCCACCACAGGACTGCCATCGCCGCTTGCTGGATCGAATGACACCTGTAAGTCAGGAGAAAGCTGCATGCTATTCGTGATTTGCAAACGGTAAAAAGTTTCAAGCACGGTGGCGCTCTGTGGTTCGCTGCCAGGAACCTCATTGCCATAATTATTATTCGGCTTCGTCCATGCGAAAGCGATTCCAAAGTCGTCATCCTGACGACCGAACGGACGCACAATCGAAAGACCAACGCTCAGTTCTTGTTGCGCTACTGCGCCTGTGCTATCCCCCAATCCATATTCTGCAAAGACGCCAAGCCAATCACTAATTTGTTGCTGTGCAAGAAATCCAATCATCGAGTTGTTCTGTTTGATTCCAGTGACATCGCCGTATCCGGAATAGGACAGGTTGCCAGCATTGGTCGTCCCAAAAGTCACGTTGTATCGAGAAAAAGTGCCCAGCCAATTTGGAGTCCATCCAACTTCCACACCAGCCCAATACAAACCTGCGTTTATATTTTGGAATGAATCACCCGGATAATCAGCAATATCAAATATGGCGGTATTGATATAAATGTCATCACAAGGAATCATCTGCGCAACAAAGCCAGGAGCATATGTGCCTTGCGCAGGCTGAAAAACGCTGTTTCCGTCGAATGAACCATTGAGAAATTGGCGTGATTCGTCGTTGGCATAAAAGTTCAACATAAAATATTGATTCGGATGCAATTTGCCAACACTCAAGACAAGTCTGTCGTCAAGAAGTCCTTGTTGGAAACCGACGATATTCAGCGTGGTGTTGTTTGCATTTTGCAGAGAGTCCATAAAAAAGTAAGAACCAGATGCGCGACCAGGGGTCCAATCCGAAGGTTGCCCAAAAACATTGTGCTGACGGAAAAGAATTTGCACTGCGCTTGTGCCTAGTCCTGGAGTTTTGGCTAGCACTGTGAGAAAATTGACATCAAGTCGGCCCACGCCAGCAAAATTGCCATAGCCTGGCAATGTGCGCGAAAGACTTTGCATCACAAGTGTGTAATAAATGTTGGACATAGTGCTGCATTGTTCATACAGAACATGTTCCAAGCCACGAATTGGACGCATGGGGACTTCAAGAGGATCTGGGAAAATCGGATTAAGTGGCGTGAAACCAAATGGATTATCCACCTTACTCAGATCAATTTCGCTTTTTATAGGTCTCGGATCAAACAGCGGCAAGAAAGTTCTTGGGCTTAACAAGTCCGCACCAAATTGCGCGCGTTCAATTCCATTCATGATGTGCCAAGGGTCATAGAAAACAGGCGGCTTCAATTCAGGGTGGTCGTTCAAGTTCAACTTGTGATTCTCGACCACCGCAGCTCGCTGCAACACTGGTCCAACTTGCGATTGCGCAAGTGCGTATGAACTGATGGTTGATGTGAGCGAAAATGTAATCCAAACGAGATAAACGTTAGGAAAAGTTTTCATACTATAAATTATACACAGGTGTTCGTAAAGTCTCCAAGTACGAATGATGAGGCATTACACTTGACAAGTGGCACGAAACACACAGTTTCTTTTTGCTTTGTTTTTTAATATCCAACTCATCGGCTTGGCTTCGGGAACCACCGATACCGTCATCACTCCCCCGCCAGAAATTGTTGCGCAATTTTCACTTTCGCCGTTTTATACAAAATGTGTGATTGTGGAAGGCTTTCCCGTCGTCGGCTCTGCGAAGGTTTCGGATTATGCATTGCTTGAAGCGACATATTTGATTCGAAAAGAGATTGGACAACGCCCAGAAATTCTGCGCGCTATGGCAAAGAACGGCGTGCGATTTGCGGTCATGGCACCAACGGAAATGACCACCGATGTGCCCGAACACAGCGATCTCACGCCACGCAATTTCTGGAATCGTCGTGCGCGCGGGCTTGGCGCTACGACTTCCCGTCCTGCGGTCAGTTGTGGCGAGGAAAATCTTCTCTGTTTACGGGGCGATCCATATTCCACAGAGAACATTCTCTTGCACGAATTCGCGCATGCGATTCACGAGATGGGAATGAACACAGTTGATCCAACATTTGACGCGCGATTGCAACAGGTCTTCGATGCCGCGACGGCGGAGGGTTTATGGAAGGGAACGTATGCGATGGAAAATCGCATGGAATATTGGGCGGAAGGCGCGCAGTCATGGTTCGATTCCAACCGAGTCAATGACAACGAGCACGGTCCCATTGATACGCGGGAAAAACTGAAGTTGTATGACCCGAAACTTGCGGCGCTGTTGACTGAAATTTTTGGTGATGGTTCGTGGAAATATGTTCGACCAGATCGACGGACGGAATTGAAAGCAGAAGGTCTTGCACATCTTGCAGGTTTCGATCCAAATACATTCACACCATTCGTATGGCCTGTAAATAAGCGCGGCGATCAACCAACCGAACCAGAACTCGCGTGGATAACGCCAGACAAAATGCCGAGCGCCTCACCGCCAACCGCGAGCGAGCCCACGACAATTCACTTCATCAATAAGCGCAGCGAGGATGTGTCGATTGACTGGATTGACTCGAGTGGAAAGCCAAAGTTTTATTGCAATATTCGTCCTGGCGTGACACATTTGCAAAGCACATTTACAGGTCATGTTTGGCGGATCTCGCACGCTGGCAAACCTCTTGGTGCTGTTGTCGCAGCGACAACAGACAGTCGCGCTGAAATCAAATAGATTTTGCTGCGCGATACATCGTCAGCACTTCTGCCAAATGATCGACGATTGCGTCTGGTGGTGGATCCAATTCCTCCACAGGCTCTCCGTGGTTGTATCCACCGCGCACAATGATCGACGATATTCCTGCGCTCTTCGCAGCCAACACATCTGTATGTGAATCTCCCACGAACCAAGCGTGTGATGACTGATTCAACCCAGCGCGACGAAAACTTTCGTGCACGACTGCGGGATCGGGCTTGCGAACTGCGAGCGTATCTCCGCCGATGATCGATGAGATCATTGCAGAAAGCTTGAAGTGGTCGAGGATCTGCCGCGTTGGATTTTCTGGTTTGTTGGTGACGACACTCAAGATCACACCTTCAGCTGCGAGAGATTGCAATGTTTCACGAGCGTGCGGCATGAGGGCGGTGCGAGCGACACAACCGCGAGAATAAATTTCCCTGAAGATTTCAGTAGCAACATTGATCTGTTCTTCAGGAGCGCCGCCAGCAATGTCTCGGGTGATTGCGCGATCAACAAGCAAGCGCACGCCATTGCCGACGAAGTGGCGAATGTCCGCGTCTGGGCACGATGGCAATCCAAGTTGCGCAAGCATTTTGTTCGCCGCATCTGCGATGTCGCCCACAGAATCAACGAGCGTTCCGTCAAGATCAAACAGAATAGCGATTGGTCGTTGCAGATTCATTGTTCTTTGCAGACGAAGTGTTACAAATGGAAAGAGCAAATGATACTAAGCAGGATTCAACCGATTTTACATAGCATTAGTCATGCTGATATCTCTTAATGCTTGTGTATTTATTCTGACAGCGCCTTGTCCCACCAATCCAACAACTCCTACTCAAGTTTCGCAAGCTCCTGCAGAGTCGATGACGCAGACTGTTTCTGCAGAACCGGAATATGGAGTCCTCGGCAATTTCTTCGGAGTCCGCGATTCCATCGGTGAGAAAGGAATCACTTTCAATGGAAGTCTGACTGTTGATTTCTCGCAAAACACAATGGGCGGTCTTCGCACCGGATTTTGGGGACAAGCGTTTCTTGATTTAATGTTCGAGGTTGATTCGAAAAAATTTGCAGAGATTGACGGAGGAACTTTTCACATTGAAATGCAGGCATACAACAAACTGACGCATCAGGATTATCCCATCGGAGACTTTGTGTTCTATAACGGGAATTATCCTGGCGAAAATTACTCCCCAGTCATTATTTCCGCGCTCTATTGGAGACAAAAAGTTTTCGGCGATTTACTGGAAGTACAGTTTGGAAAGTCGGACGCAGCGGCAAACTTTGCATTTATAAACGGCACTTCAGATTTTATGAGCAACTATGGCGGATATGTTTCTGGTATCGCGCAATACATTGAAATTTGGGGTGATCCTGCAACTGGACTGGAGATCGCTTTGAAACCGACAGAACAGATTTCTTGGCAAGCTGCTTGGTATGACGGATCGACAAATTCATGGAACGCAGATTCTGACGATAACGGACCTTCGACAGGAGGGCGCGGGCCATCGACATTCTTCGACAACACCGAATCCGCAATGCTGATGAGCGAACTGCAATTTGACTGGTCGCTTGGCAAGGGTTACGACGGATTGGTGAAAGGTGGCGGTTGGGTGCATCTCGGACAAACCGGATTAACCGGCCCAATCGATCCGGCAACAGGAGATCTTGTCACAACAGTGATTGAGAACGCGTATGGTTTTTATGGCACTGCACTCCAAACAGTTTGGGCCGCTGAAGGCGCGACTGATTCAGGACCAAAGGTAAATCTCTTCGGCGCACTTTCGTGGAGCGATCCAAGTCGTAATCCAGTCGAATGGGGCTTCAACAGCGGCGTGACATTCTCAGGGATTATTCCAGGTCGACAAGATGATTCGTTTGGCTTGATGGGCTCGTGGACGCTGTTCACAAACTCTGCTGGAATTACTCCACTTGGAACCGAATATGGACTTCCCGCATCACCGGGAGGTAGTGAAAAGAATGTTGAATTTTATTACATCTTTCAGATCACGCCTTCGTTCTCGATCCAACCCGATCTACAGTGGATTGGAACACCAAGCGGGGCTCTTGACGATGCGCTGGTCGGCTCGCTGCGATTTCAAATCGATTTCTAAAATGAAGCATCGGTCGATCGAGGGATTTCCCATTATCAATGCGCTCGAGACTCTGCTCAATCAACCCACGGAATAGGAGAAAGTTCGACACCCGCATTCCGCTGTGAAAATTGTTTCAACGCCCATTCATCTGTGAAAAGAATGATCTGTTGATCATCTCGATCTGTTCCGACCGTTGCATCCGAGAGCAAGTCGGGCGTCCAATCATTGGGGGCGCCGGGTTTTCGCCACCATCGCACGATCTTCCAGCGGGATGGTTCCAACCTCGACTCGGCGCCATACTCCGCCTTCAAGCGATACTGCACAACTTCGAATTGAAGTGGACCAACCGCCGTCAGCAAAGGACGCTGAAACTGCCCCGTTCCAACCATCAACATTTGAACAACACCCTCTTGAAGAAGCTGTTCGATGCCGAGTTGAAACTTTTTCGCGTTGCCAGGTTGCGGATTATTGAGATATGTAAAGCACTCGGGCGCAAATCTTGGAATTTCGTTGAAGACAATCGTTCGATCTTCCGTCAGGGTGTCACCGATGCGCAGCGCATCTTGCCCCACAATTCCAACGACATCGCCCGCGCGCCCTTCTTCGACAGTCTCGCGTTGTTGACCAAAAAGTTTCTGCGCATTGGAGAGCCGAATGCGTCGACCACTTTGTGCATGAATGACCGTCATTTCGCGGGTGAACGCTCCAGAGACAACGCGCACAAATGCAATGCGATCGCGATGTCGAGGATCCATATTCGCCTGAATCTTGAAAACAAATCCGCTGAATTGCGAATCATTCGGCTGGATGATGCGATCGCCCGCAGGACGCGGACCAGGACCAACCGAGTGCGCAAGAAATCCGTCGAGCAATAGTTGAACGCCGAAATTATTTGATGCGCTGCCGAAATACACAGGGGTCACCGCGCCAGATGCGACGCGTACTTCGTCAAATGTCTCGCCTGCGCCTTGGAGAAGTTCGATCTCTTCGCGGGCACGAACATAATCAAGCTCGTCCAGTTTTTCGCAGATCGCTGGATCTTCAAGACCGACCACTTTGACTGGCGCGACATATGCGCCAGCCTTCGTGCGCTCAAAGAGATGAACTTGATGTGTGAGTCGATCAAAAACCCCTCGGAATGTCGGCCCTGAACCAAGCGGCCAATTGACTGGAAATGCCGTGATGCCGAGAACAGATTCGAGTTCGTCGATCAATTCGATCGGGCTGCGCATCGGACGATCGCACTTGTTCATAAATGTAAAAATCGGCACTCCCCGCTTTCGACAGACTTCAAACAATTTACGAGTCTGCGCTTCGATCCCTTTGGCAGAGTCGATGACCATGACGACGGCGTCGACTGCGGTCAAAACGCGATATGTGTCTTCAGAAAAATCATTGTGTCCAGGTGTATCAAGCAAATTGATGCGAAAGCCGTCGTAGTCAAATTGAAGCACCGTCGAACTGATCGAGATGCCTCGCTGCTTTTCCAACTCCATCCAGTCGCTCGCCGTTGCACGCTGGGACTTTCTCGCCGTGACCGAACCTGCCAAGTCCAAAGCACCGCCATACAACAGCAATTTCTCTGTCAGCGTCGTCTTGCCGGCGTCTGGATGCGAGATGATCGCGAATGTTCGTCGTGGTAAGGGAAGTTCAGTCATGAAATCGTTTCTTCTTTCGCAGCATCCGATTGAATAATTGCGAGTGAAGTAATGTACCTCAAGATGAATGATGATCGATTGCAAGTCGCCCACGATCACTCC
Organism: Planctomycetia bacterium; assembly: GCA_005792145.1. Lineage (GTDB taxonomy): Bacteria > Planctomycetota > Phycisphaerae > Phycisphaerales > SM1A02 > F1-60-MAGs104. The sequence goes on from SXSS01000082.1 coordinate 10,684, forward strand.
TCGGATACTCTTGCGTCGTGAGCGAACCACCCAAACAAACTACTGAGATTTACGACGTTCTTGTCGTTGACGATCAGCCAATGATTATCGAAGCGGTTCGTAGACACCTTCAGAGTGATCCGAATGCGCGAGTTCATGGCTGTGGTCTCGCGTTAGAAGCTCTTGCACGAGCGAAAGATCTTCTTCCTGCTGTGATTCTTCAAGATCTCACGATGACCGATGGGCATGGATTGGATCTGGTCACTGCGTATCGCGCCGAACCGAAGCTTGCAGAAACTTCGGTCGTCGTTCTTTCGGCAACACAAGATCCACAAATTAAAGCCGATGCGTTTGCTCGCGGCGCCGCGGATTACATCGAAAAATTGCCCCCAAGTTTGGAATTCGTCGCACGAGTGAAACATCATGCGCACGCATCGCGTGCACAGAAACAACTCGTTGCCACTGCGGTCGCAATCGCGCGCTCCGAAGAACAAGCAGAATGGGCAGAGACCCTAATTTTTCGGATGGTTGAAATGGCGAGACTTCGAGATCCAACGGAAACCGCCGGACATGTGAAACGCGTCGCTGGCATTTCGAAAATTCTTTACGATGCGTGGGCGGACATTCACGGTGTTTCGCAGGCTGAGCGCAATAACCAACACGAATTACTTCGGATTGCCGCGATTCTTCATGATGTCGGGAAAGTTGGTGTTAGAGATGCAATTCTGCAAAAGCCTGGGAAACTCGATGCTTTGGAACGCGCCGAAATGGAAAAACATGCGGAAATTGGTGAAGGTATTTTCTTGGGATCACGATCAAATCTCGATGACCCCGCAGCGGAAGTGGCGCTCAGCCATCACGAGAAATGGGATGGCAGTGGATATCCAAAAAAACTTCGCGGGTGCGAGATTCCTCTTTTTGCACGCATCACCGCAGTAGCCGATGTCTATGACGCACTTGGATCGCGGCGGGCATACAAGGAACCTTGGCCACGCGAGCGCATTGAGAAGTTTTTTGCTGATGAAGCTGGAAAACACTTTGACCCAGAATTGTCAGCACTCTTGCTTGCCAATATGGACCAGGTTGAACGCGTGCGCGACGATTTTCCTGAACTAGATCTCGATGCAAAGTGATTTCATAGACTCCAACGCGCCAATCTTTTTAATAAACAATGGCTCCTGAAATGAATGACCCAAAAAAAACTCTCGATGAATATCGTCGTCAAATCGATGAGATCGATCGCCGAATCGTCGAAGCGCTCTGTGAGCGTGGAAGAGTCGTGTCGCAAGTGGGCGAAGTCAAACGAGCCGCAACACTACCGATCTATGCGCCCGACCGAGAGCGCGCGGTCATCGATCGAGCAATCTCCCGCAATGAAGGTCCACTTTCCAATCGAACAATCGAAGGAGTCTTTCGCGAGATCATGTCTGGCTCGTTTCGACTCGAACTTCCGCTGCGCGTTGGATTCCTCGGACCAGAAGGAACATTCAGCCATCTCGCCGCGCTTCGACATTTTGGATCAAGCGTCGAATCGACTCCGCTTGATTCGATCGATTCTGTCTTCAGCGAAGTTTCCTCTGGAAGGCTGGATTATGGTTTGGTTCCATATGAAAATTCGATTGGTGGATCGATCGTGGACACACTGGACGCATTTCAGTTGTATCCCGCAAAGGCCTGCGCCGAAGCGATGATTGATGTCAGTCAATGCTTTATGGCAAACTGCGCGCCTGAATCAGTGAAACGAATTTGTTCGCGATCTGAAGTCTTTGCGCAGTGTCGCAAATGGCTCGCTGCACGATTCGGGGAAATCGATTTAGTCCCAACAACATCCACATCGATCGCCGTGCAAAAGGCTGCGGCGGAAGCAGACGAAGGAACCGCCGCGATTGGATCATCGCTTGCTGGAGAACTTTTTGGCGTTCGAATTTTATTTGATCACATTCAAGACCGTCCGCAGAACATCACCCGCTTCTTGGTGATTGGCAAGGATGTCGCCCCACCATCGGGGCGTGACAAGACCGCGATCATGTTTCACACTCAGGACAGACCCGGTGCGATTGCAGACGTGCTGGATTGCCTTCGCCGTGCAGGAGTGAATCTTTCGCATATCGATAAGCGACCATCGGGACGAACGAATTGGCGTTATGTTTTTTTCATCGACTGCGAAGGGCATATGACCGATCCCTCGGTTGCATCTGCGATTCAAGAAGCGAGAGGTTTTTGCGACACGCTCGAAATCGTCGGATCATTTCCGTGCGCGCAACGAACGCTGTGATTTCCGCGCGGCAATCACACCCGACAAGCGCCCCCACAACATCCGCCAACGCGAGGCATAGAAACTGGCAACTGCGCAAGCTTCCACGCTTCGAAACCACCCGCGACATTCGCCGCGTCATATCCAAGTCG
>SXSS01000009.1 GCA_005792145.1 Planctomycetia bacterium
AACGGTCTTGATGATGGAAGCGCGAAGTAATGAAAAGGAAGTGTCCGGATCAGACTTTTATTCTTCATCACCTCTTGACCTCTGCAAGTCCGATTGGCACGCCTTTCCCAATCGCTACTTTGAAGGTGGTCATATCGCTTTTGCGGATGGTCATGTCGCGCATGTCTTGAATGATGTTGGCACAAGATCCTTTCAAGACAGTCGAGATCCTGCGCAAGTTGGCGGAGATTGGAACAAACCAGGCAAATTGGTTTGGAACCCGCGGGGGCCTGCTGGAAATGTTGCTCCATAAGTGCAACTCTGCATGATCTCGCTCTTCATGCGATAATCACAGATATGCCTTGGCGATTAAACGGCACTTCGAATGACAGCGAATTGAATCTGATTCTTTTGCCGCCTAAAATGGTCACGATCGGACGTGACGAAGGATGCACTCTTGTTCTTGTGCAGAAGCAAGTCTCCCGACGCCACATAGAAATCCATTGGGCTCCTGGAATCGGACATCAAGAAGGGCATTGGCGCATTCGTGATTGCGGTTCGACTGCGGGAACATTTGTGAATGGCGTGAAATTGACTGCGCATCAAGAAGTGCGACTGAATCATCGCGATGTGTTCGAGATTCGACCTTGGAAGTTTCAGGTTGTTGGTCCTTCTTCGGATAACACAATTGGTTTAGTTCCTCAGACTCTCGCCGCCGAATCAGAGGTCGAAGGAGAGTATGAGGCGCTTTCGGATGCCCAGTCGACAGCAAACCTTGCTCAAGGATTGCTCGTGAAATTGGTTGAGGCGAGCCAAACTCTCCACAAGGCTACGGATGAAGAAACCGTTGGTCAGGCAGCTGTTGTATCAATTACGGATGCCACTGGATTTTCCAATGTCGCGTTTCTCAAGGGGGTTGATTGGCGTTCTCCAGAAGTTGTCGCGCACCGCGGCGCAATTTTAGGGTCGCAAGGCGAACTTGAAATCAGCCGCAGTCTGCTGAAACGCTCAATGAATGGGATTTATATTCTTAAAGGAGGCGTGTCTTCAGGGACGCTGGGCGCAAGTTTGGAGTCGCTTGATATTCGGCAAGCCATTTGCGTTCCAGTCGAAGCTGGATCGACATTCTTTGGATGGTTGTATCTCGACAATCGAACCGGCAGCGCAACCGATTCTCCAACAAAGGAAGTCGCAGGATTTGCAAAGGCAGTGGCGAGTATGTTGGGGCTTGCGCTCTCGAACATTCAACGAAGTCAAATGCAGCAAAGATTTAACTTGGAAAAAAAGTTGATGGTTGACGGAACGATGCGCGCTCTCATCGAAGCAATTGATGCGAAGGATCCGTATACCCGAGGCCATTCTGATCGAGTGAGTAAATTTGCGATTTTGCTTGCGCAGGCTGCAAAGCTCTCTGATGAGCAAATCAAGCAGGCAGGAGTTGGCGGTTTACTGCACGATATAGGCAAGATCGGTGTCTCCGAAAAGATTTTGTGCAAGCCAACGCATCTTGATCCGGAGGAATTTGCTCAGATTAAGGATCATCCAAGACTTGGGTATAAAATTTTAAAAGATATTCCGCAGGTGCGCGACCTCCTGCCTGGAATGTTGCAGCATCATGAGCGGTGGGATGGAAGCGGCTATCCAGATAATTTAAAGGGAGAGGAGATTTCTCAATTAGGTCGTATTTTGTGCATCGCGGATTGCTTCGATGCTATGACCAGCGCGCGCGTTTATCGTCCTGCGAGGTCGATCAGTGAAGTTCGTGCTGAGATAAAACGATGCCTTGGAACGCACTTCGATCCAAAGTTTGGAGAGATATTTTTATCAATTCCAGAATCGGAACTTTTACCACTGATTAGTACTGCGCCTCAACCTGTGGCGCAGTAGATTCCGCGCTTGTTTCCGCGCTTATTTCCGCGCTTATTTCCGCGCTTATTTCCGCGCTTATTTCCGCCCGAAATCCGCGGGATTCTCGCCGCGCACGGATGTGTCCCATCGTGACATCATCGCAAACCACTCCAGACGATTCGCCGATTCCAACCATTTTCGACCATCGCTAACCGCTGCAGCAAACGCAGCATCGCATTGTCCATCCACGTCGATCGTCGTCCGTATCTTGCCAGTGCGAAACCAACTCAGCGCAGTCTTGGAGTCGCTCCAGAGCGTCACACATTTCAACTCGCCGCGCTCGAGACGTTGGCATGCATCGATGATCGCCAGGAATTCGCCAAGATTATTGTGCCCGCGTTCATAGAGTGGACTATGAAAAACATCTTGCCATTCACCTGTGCTCAAAAATAAAACTCCGCGCCACTCTGTTGGCCCGATGAGTGATCCGCCAAACTTCGAGCAATCGACGACTAACTCGCCAGGATTTCCGCGCACGCTTGTTCTTCGCGTCGCAGGTTTCAGTTTCGATAATCCCTCCGCATTTTGCGTCAAGGCAGGCGGCTTCGTGTTGCTTGGCTGCAGAGGAGTGGTTCTCGAAGGATTCGGTGACGTCGTGACATCGCTTCCAGTTGCTTCAAGCACCGCGGCGATTGCTCTAGCGGCATTTCCCTGAGGGACAATACTGATTCGACCCTTCTTTCCTAGGTGAATTTGAATCTTTCCAGCGATATTGCACCCTTCGATGATCGCATCCAAGCGACCCCACGATCCTTCATCAACGATTCGAACCTCGCCAATCAGAAAACCCGCATGAGCCAATGGCCTTTCGATTCGCGCAAGTTCACTGCGAAGTTGTTCATCGACATTTGTGCTCACGAAACTATTTTCCTGATTGCAAGATGAAACTCGATCAATTCAGTTTCCGAATACGGAGATTGCGAAACGAAACTTTATCACCATGACCAAGAAATCCGATGTGTCCACTCTGTCGCCGCAGACCCGGATGATCCTTTCCGTCGATTGTGCCTTCGGTCGCAGCCTTTTCTATGTTCGCATCAAGAATCGTGACTCCGTTGAGAATGACTTGAATATGAGATCCCTTTGCGATGATTTCTTGGGAATTCCATTCGCCGACTTTCTTCAGATGTCCGCGTTTGGCAGGCACGACTCCATAGATCGATCCATGAAATTGCCAAGGCTTGAGATTTGCATACTTCGCATCCGAGTCATCAAGCACTTGGATCTCCATACCGACAAAGGCAGCATCCCCTTGTTTGGGTGTTCGGATTCCAATTCCGTTGTTGGAACCAGGAGTGAGTTGGAATTCAAACTTCAAATGAAAGTCCGCGTAAGTATCTTCAGTGAATATATTTTCCCCATCCGGAAGACAGACGATCGCACCATTTTCAACCGCATAACCGCTTGTATTTCCGACCCAGCCATCGAGCGTCTTTCCATCAAAGATCGATTCAAATTCGACTTCAGTAACCATTGGTGGTGTTGGCGCGGGTGGAACTGGCGCAGGCGCGGTTTGTCCAATCGCAATGCACAGCGCGAAAAATGCACAAGGAGTGAAAGTCATGGTTGCAGGATACGCCGACTCGATGAGACGGGGCAGTATGGATATCCCACGAGCGAGATCGCTTTGTCGCCTATTCTTATATCAATGAATAATGCAGTATCCATCGTGTTATGTGTTGTCGTGGCGATTTCATCCGTCTCATTTGCTGGTGCAGATCAGTACACGCCGAAGCCAAAGCCTTTACCCAAACCGATGCCCACACCAACCACTTCACCCGCGACTTCGCCCGCGAGCGCGGCTTCTTCAGCAAGTGCAATTTCTGACACCGAGATTCCAAAAGTCCAGATGCGCAGAGTTTGGCCGAAGGCGAAATTGATTCGTCCAGTGCAAGTTGTCGCTCGACCTGATCGTGGTGATCGACTTTATGTTGTCGAACAAGCAGGGCGAGTAATTGAAATTGATTCAACCGATCCTGAAAATACGGGGCGCGTTGTGTTGGACATCAAAGAGCCTGTCTTTGATAAGTTCAATGAGCAGGGTTTGCTTTCACTCGCATTTCATCCAAAGTTTGCAGAGAATCACTTTGTCTATGTTTGGTACACGGCGAAAAAGGCTGGAAATCTGCCCGATCGCGAAGTACTCGCTCGTTTCACGGCGAAAGACGATGGCATGATCGATCCCGCATCACAACTTGTAATTCTGGAAGTGCCTGATCCAGCGTGGAATCACAATGGAGGAACGGTTCTCTTTGGCCCCGATGGCTATCTCTATATCTCAACAGGCGATGGTGGCGCGGGCAATGATCCGTGGGGAAACGGACAAAACACGAATTCACTTCTTGCGGCAGTGTTGCGTATTGATGTTGATCATCCTGCGGAAGGAAAACCATACGGCATTCCTTCTGACAATCCATTTGTTGGCAAAGCAGACTCCGCACCAGAAATTTTCGCGTACGGACTTCGAAATGTGTGGCGTATGTCTTTCGATCGAAAGACGGGCGAAATCTACGCAGGGGATGTTGGGCAAAATGCGTGGGAAGAAATCGACATCGTGACGAAGGGCGGTAATTATGGCTGGCGACCCAGAGAAGGTTTTCATGCAACCCAAGGCGTTGAGGATTCAAGTGAAGCAGATCCGAGATTCATCGAACCACTTGTGGAATATCCTCACAAGGACGGCGTTTCGGTTACTGGCGGTTATGTCTATAGAGGAACTGCATTTCCCAACTTGGTCGGAGTTTATTTGTACGCAGATTATGCCGTCGGAACGATGTGGGGATTGAGAGCGGTTGGCGGCAAGTTGACCGTCCCACCCGTCGTAGTCGGTGGGAAAAGCGGTTTTTGTCCTGCAAGTTTTGGGGAAGCGCTCGATGGGTCGCTTTTCATTTGCGGAACGACTGGAGGGGACGGGCCTGGAATTATTTACCAACTTTCTGCCCAAAAATAAAGGGAATAAAGTTTATTGGTCTGTCCCGTATCTTGGCATTCATGGCAATCATTCAAGAAAGTTGAGCGCTGTTTTGGCTCGATGGACTATTCTGTCATCCACTGCGTTTTCTTGTTCGACATTCAAACTGAAAGAGTTACCAAAATAATGCAATCTCCAATCCGCTCGACAATCTTCTCATCTTCATTCATCTTGAGCCTTTCTTTGTTTGGCTCAAGTGCGCTTGCCTTCCAAGGTGCGACGCAAGGTGCACCCGCGGCAAACGACAAGAGCGCGAAGCAAGATGCCAAGCAAACTGCAAAACAAGATGCCAAGCAAGATGCCAAGCCGCAAGGCGGCGGTCAAGGTCAAGGTCAAGGTCAAGGTCAAGGTCAAGGTCAAGGCGGTGGCCAAGGTGGTGGTCGCGGTCAAGGAGGCTTTGGATTTGGTGGCGGTCAAGGTGGTGGAGGTCGTGGAGGTATGGGTGGAGGTATGGGTGCGTTCAGTCAACTTATGACTCGATACAAGGCTGATTTCTTGCGCAGAGATATTCCACTATTCAAAGAACAACTCGGCTTCGACGAAGGTCAGATGGTGATCGTTGAAACGCTTCTGAATGATTACGACCTGGCCTTCAATCCTGCGGCGGAAGCTTCGCAGCAGAAGGTTCAAGAGGCTGGCATGCGAATGTTTCAGAGCTTTATGGGTGGCGATATGCGCGAGAAGATGCGAACAATGCGCGACACCATTCAGCAGGATATTGAACAGATGGAAGTCGAGAATGGCGGTCCATTGACCGACGAGGCGCGTCAGAAATTTTTCTCCCAACGCATGACAAAGATGGGCGAAGAAATGGCCGCAGAACGCAAGGCCACTGGCGCAGATCTTGAAACCAAGGCAGTCATGGAAGAGATCGTTGCGGAAATCAATCGTTGGGCGGGAGAAAAAGCCGCATTCAAGGCAGTTGTCATCGGTGGAATCGAAGCAACGCTTGGCGATAATCAGGAAGCAAATTGGGCGAAATTCCAACGATTTCTTCGCCGTGAAAAGTCCATGGATAATGCAATCCTGTCGGGTGAAGCGACCAATCTTTTTATTGTGATGGACGAAGCGGGAGTCTCCCAGACTTCGATCGACGGATCTGCCAAGACTCTGGACGATTATGAAATTCAACTCGATAACGCACTGGTCTCTCGTGATAGTTTCATCGATCAAAGCGATCCAAAGATGATGCGAGTTGTTCTTGACGGAGATGTTGCCGCAGCGAAGGCAATTGCAGAACGGCAGATTGCTTTGCGCAAGGCAGTTCGTGAAGTCAACGATCAATTCCGCACAATGATCGTTGGAGCGATGCCCGCTGAAGATGGAACGAAGTTCAATCAAGCTGCTTTGGCTGCTGCATTTCGTCGCGTCTATCGCCAGACACGAACAACTGAAATGTTCACAAAGGCACTCGAATTACCCGATCTTTCGCCGGAGGCACGCACCGCAGTTTCTGCTTTGCAGGTCGCATATATCGGCGAATTGACAGGTATGAATGAACGCGTTGTTGCTGCGACTCGCAAAGAAGAGCCACAGCAGAGATTAGAAGAATCTGAACGCATGATCGGCGTAATGTCTGGAACTGTTTCGCCAATGGCCATGATGGGTCGACAGTTTGGTCAGAACAACGCAGCGGATCCAGTTGGAAAATTGATGGATGAACGCGGCGTCATGGGAACGCGATACATGGATCAATTGAAAGCGCTTCTGACTCCTGAGCAACAGGAATTGATGCCAAAGGGTCGTGATGGTGGTCGCAACGCTGGCGCATTCGGAACCGGCAAGATTTCTGATCTTCCAGAGCAGTTCCAAGAAGCAGCAAAGAGGGCTGACAAGAATAAAGATGGAACGATCGATGAAGATGAACGAACCGAATTGTTCCGCGGAATGCGCGGCGGACCGGGCGGTGGCGGACAGGGCGGTGGCGGACAGGGCGGTCGCGGACAGGGCGGTGGCGGACAGGGCGGTGGCGGACAGGGCGGGCAGAGAGGTCAAAATGGACAAGGCGGAGCCACGAATTAATTATTGACGATTTCTGATTTTTTTGATTTACCGTAATTTTTTCGTTGGTTGGTTGATGCGCCGCGCAATACAGCCAAGAAAACAGCCACTCAATTGCATAAGTGAGCAGCCGTGAAAAGTCCTCTCGGGACTCAGAGAGTCCTCGGCGACTGACACGATCCGATTCGCGAAATTTTATTGCAAGTTCCGTCGGTCGCCTGCGGAACTCGCCCGAAAGAACTTTCCAACGGCTGGGCACGCAAACAGATGCGAGACGGATCTGAATAACGTTTTTAGCGAGAATATGAATCGCTAACCTGGGCAGTGGACTGGTTTGAGTCCGAGATCAAATCAGTCCGCGATACATCACGGCATCTCAAGCATGGATGCCATCCACACAAATTATCTGCGAGTCGGCGCGACACTCAACTGAATTTTTGCAGGCTTCACTGTGGAAAATGCGGGCACACTTTCTTGGACCAACACACCTGCGGCGATGACCGATCCCTTGCCGATGATGGTTGCACCACCCAATATTGTCGCATTGGCATAGACGGTGACATTATCTTTGAGAGTTGGGTGCCGTTTCATCCCCCGTCGAATAGAACCACTCGCATCACGATCGAAACGACGCGCACCGAGTGTGACTCCCTGATACAGCGTGCAATTACGGCCGATGATCGCGGTTTCCCCAATCACAACACTTGTTCCGTGGTCGATGAAAAAACCTGACCCGATTGTTGCGCCAGGGTGAATATCAATTCCCGTCGAATCATGGGCTGATTCCGCAAGCATTCGTGGAATCAGCGGAACACTCAGCCGATTCAGTTCATGCGCAATTCTGTGTATACACAGCGCGCGAATTCCTGGATAGCACAGAATTATTTCAGTCAGATTTTTCGCGGCGGGGTCGCGTTCGAAAGCACCTTTCAGATCCACCATCAAGATGCGCTGAATCTTTGGCAACGCTCGCACGAGCGCAAGCAAGCATCGATCCGCATGTGATCGAGCCGCGCGTTCGCTTTGGCCAGATCCTTGAAATGCAGAAACAATTTCAGGATGAAGAAGGTCGACGGCATCGTCGAGGATCTCTGCCGCAGATTCTCCAAGCGATCCACGAACGGCGAAGATTGCATGATGCAGTCGGTGCGCAGCCCAAGCAATCACATCCGAGTTAGGAAGAATCTTTCGTGTTTTGGTTTCTGCTGGAGCGCCCTTTGACAATGCTCTCGCGGCAATTTGCAAAGCTTTTCCATTCTTGGATTGTCCATTTGGATTCGCAGTCATTGAGTTTGCAATCGTAGTTCCGAAGCGAACTCTTCGTCGCCGCGCATTTCGGGCAGACTCAGTCGCCGTTGGGCTTGATTGTCGATTCGCTATCTCGAAGGGCAATTCCCCGTGTGCGGGCGGTGTCATAAATCGTTGCAAAGAGTCCGACGAGTGGGAATCGCCCTCCAAGCGGACTCGCGCCGAGTCGCCGTAAGAGTGCGTGTGGCGTATGAGTCGCAATCGCGCGAGCTTCCAAATCATGGAGGCGTCGACCTGGTCGCCAGAAATCGTGGAGCAAATTTTCGATTGGTGTCGTGAGGGTTTGATCGCTCGCAGAAGGTGGCACTGGATGCGCTTGATTTTCACCGCGCGTTGAAAGCGTGCGCTTTTCGTGAATACGTTCGAGCACACGCGCGACCGGCATACCTCTCAGCTGAAAAAGCAACAGCGGTTCATCTTCCAAACGTTCGGCAAGAATGTGCATCATGGCCACCACATGCTTGCATGGTTGCGTTGCACCGCAGGAACATTTGAGAATTGGATCGGAATTGCTTTTTGATCCTGGCTTCATTGGCACGAGTGGAGTTCGAATTCCAAGCGATGCGATCAAAGGACCAACCGCAGGTGGAAGTTCTCCCACGAGAAATTTCGCGGCGAACACAGCTTCAGTACAGAGTGCGGCGATAATTTGATCCCACTCTTCAGGAGTCCATGTGGCAAATGCAATTTCCAACTGATATGGTCGAGATGATCGACCTTGCACGGAGGAAATAATTTTTCCAGGCGCAGCCAAGAGCGTGACGGTTTGTCCAGTCAATGCATAAGAATGTCCCTCTTCGACTGCGTCGGAAGTCGCGGAGGTCAGTGTCGCGCGAAAGAGTGGATCTGCCGTCCACGGAAGGTCTTCAATTCCATTCTTGCGCTTGAACTTGAACCCGCCAATGACTCTGCGTGGATTCTCTGGTTGCCGCGGTTTGTTTTGTTCTTGCCACTGCGTCATTCGCCACCCTCTAATCCAGTTTTGCGAAGCGAGAGCATGTCACGAAGTTGTCCCGTTGACAATTCTGTAAGCCACGCATCGCCCGCGCCAATGATGTTCGTTGCTAATTCGGTCTTTTGCTCGATCATCTGATCGATCCGCTCTTCGAGAGTTCCTGTGCAGATGTATTTGTGCACGTTGACAGTGCGCGTCTGACCGATTCGGAATGCTCGATCTGTCGCCTGATTTTCAACAGCAGGATTCCACCAGCGATCAAAGTGGAAGACATGATTTGCTGCAGTGAGATTCAGACCGACGCCTCCGGCTTTCAGACTCAATACAAAAATCGGCGTTGTTCCATCGCCTTTTTGAAATCGTTCGACCAGAGTATCTCGTTTCGCTTGCGGTGTTCCGCCGTGCAGAAAGAGCGGCTCGACATCGAGAATCTGTCGAATCATTCCAACGAGCAGATGGCCCATCTGTCGGTATTGCGTGAAGATCAAGGCGCAATCTCCCGCAGCCAAGAGTTCTTCCAGCATCTCCATCAATCTTTGCGTCTTGCCACTTCGGCCTGGAATCAAAGAATCCGGTGAAAGCACCAGAGGATGTTCGCCACTTGATTCGCCTTCAATATCTTCGGCGACTTCAACCGCGGCAGCCGCAACCGATTTTTTCTTTCCATTTGATCCAGCTGGTCGTGTGGCGATGCCTTCACCCAAATAGTGGGCAGGGTGATTGCAGATTTGTTTCAGCTTGACCAGCGCGCTGAGCACAAGTCCACGCCGTCGAATTCCATCGGTTTGATCAACCTTCTGCAACATATCTGCGACAACTTCTTCATAGAGCCGCATCTGCTCGTCGGTCAGCACGATGTGCTGGCGACTCTCGACCAATGGCGGAAGATCACTGATGACAGTCAAGTCAGTCTTGAGTCTGCGAAGAATGAATGGACGAACAAGCGAGCGCAGTCGTTCAGCGGTTTTTTGATCTCGATTTCGTTCGATCGGCGCAGCGAAGCGGCGTCGGAAGTCTTGGTTTGTTCCCAGATATCCAGGGCAGCAGAATTCCAAGATGGACCAGAGTTCCGCAAGTCGATTTTCGACGGGAGTTCCAGTAAGAGCGATGCGTGATTGCGTATTGATCGATCGAATCGCAGCCGTCTGTTTCGTCGGGGGATTCTTGATGTATTGCGCCTCGTCAAGAACCACGCGACGCCATGGAACAGCCTGCATAGTTTCTTTATCGCGCACCACGATTGCGTATGTTGTCAAGACAACATCGCTGTCCATCGCGATCTGCGAAAATCGTTCGCCTGCTGGTCGATCAAGTCCATGTTGAATGTGCACCTTCAACTCTGGAGCGAAGCGCGTCAGTTCACGCTTCCAATTTCCCATGACGGACATCGGCGTCACAAGGAGCGATGGACCGATCTGCGCAGCACCGATCTTGGATCGTTCGTGTTGCAGAAGAGCGATCAACTGAATTGTCTTGCCCAATCCCATATCGTCGGCAAGGCACGCGCCCAATCCAAGACGATCAAGGAAGACGAGCCAGCTGAGTCCAGACAATTGATATGGACGAAGAATTCCGCGGAATGATTCTGGAGCGCTTGTCATCTGGAAACTTTCACTCACATCATTTCCAGAGAGCAGTTGTCGCACCCAACCAGTCGCTTGAACTCCGCTCACAGGCAATGCTTCTGGCGGGCCGTCAATTCCGTTTGCCATACGAAGCGCTTCGACAAGCGTCATCGTTCCACCAGGATGACTCTTCAAGAACTTGAGCGCAGAGTCAATATCCTCGGGACGCAGATCGACCCATTGTCCGCCGATGCGAACGAGTGGAGCGCCTTTTTGCGCCAATTTCTCGAGCATTTCCACCGAAACGGTTTGCGTTCCCAGTGCGACTTGCCAGCGGTATCCAACAAGTGATTGCAATCCAAGTCCAAGCGATCCATTTGATCCTCCGCCAGCGTCGCCAGCCATTGGCGGTTCCTCTGGAGAATCAATCAATAAGTTTGCATTGATTCGACTTGCAGATTCGCCCCACCACTCTGGAACTTCCACAAAGAATCCAGCTTCGAGAAGAACTGGTCGCAGGTCACGCATAAATTGATAGACCTGTCGGGTATCAAGATCCATTCCAGAGGGACTTTCACTTTCAAGTGCATCGTCAAGCTCTGGCCAGATTCGGCTTGCACGCGCCAATTCTTTCAAGAGCATTTCAGAAAGTTCTTCATTGCGCGCCGAATTCGCTCCAGCACGCTTTCCGCTTGGTCGATTGAACAGAGATTGCGCATCGATAACTGTGTCAGGTGCTTCTGGGTCGACCAATCCAAACGAAACGTGCCATGTCGAGTCAATGCCATCGTCCGCGCCATCTAAATCTGGTTCCGAGACTTCAAATCTCAGACGCATTCCCGTGGTGACACGAGCCTCGTCGAGAACTCCAAGCCAACCGCGCGTATCGCGCAGAACATCGAACGTACTCCGGCGACCGATCTTGATCGAATCCTTTGCTCCCAAGAGTCCCGAAAGCCATGCTGCATGCGAATCAACCCCAGGATCGAAGTCCTCGATCGATTCCTCGAAGTTTTCCTCGACGAGTACAGACCGCACGATTCCATCGACAATTGTGCTGAGAAATGAATCGACAATGGGCCATGCTTGTCCATCTGTTCCGTCAATTGCACGCGCCGAAGCCGGCATACTGGCAAGCAAGTCGGCGAGTTGAATATCGGCATCGTTATCGTTCAGCCACGGTCGCCACTGTCCAACATATGTGCCGTCGCGTCGCTGCAGGACAGTAGGAATGACTCGTTGGTCGATCACAGAGTCGATCGCAAATTTTGTCAGCGCAATCCACCAGTGCATCGAATGCGCGCAGACGAATAGATCATTGGGCGTTCCTTCGATATTACGCATCTCTAACAAGAGACGAATCGTCGAACTTGCCGCAATGCGAATCGTTGGCACTCGTGTTGGTTCGAGCGTGCGCAATTCTTCATCGTGACTCACGCTGCCAAGAAGTCCCGCAAGTCGGCTTGAAGGGAGTGTGTTGGAACGCGTTGCTCCATGTCCCGTCGGTGCTGGAGCATGAGGCAACAATAAATCGAGATGATCTTCTTTCGCGCCGTTGAGCGAACCAATGATTGGCTCGAGTGCGCTGCGAAGATCTTTCGCGGTCGCCGCGAAAGGGTGCGCTGGAGAGCCAACGCGCAGTTCTTCACGAGCGGACGACAGCGATTCACCCCAGAGATGCAGGGAACCTTCAAACCAATTTGCATGAACGACGAGCATTGGGAAAATCTTGTACGAAACCGATTCGAATGATTGCGCTGGGGATCGAACCCAGGACCTAGAGGTTAAAAGCCACTTGCTCTACCAGCTGAGCTACGCAATCGTGATGGGATTTGAGTTGGGGAAAGAGTGTACCCATCTCTGACCAGACCCACCCAACCCAAGAGGGTGGTGAAAAACTATTAGAAATCGGGGGCTTTATCGGACTATGATTATTGTCACGCTTCCAGATTGCCGATAAATATGGCGGTCGAAGGTAATTGAGGAACTTTCTTGCTTATCTAACGACTGGAAGGCACGTTATGTATCGAAACCCCTTGTTTTCTGGGCGAGTCACTCTCGCTCCTTACCGAAAGAATGCCACATGAGCGCCTCAGTTCCCATCATCGAACAATTCCTAGCCTACCTCATAGATGAGCGACATTTCAGCCCATACACCTCGCGGTGCTATGGATTGGATCTGCGCCAGTTCGCCGACTTCATTGTGGGTGAATACTCGATCGATATCGACGACGCGCGCGAACGCGCCGTGTTGGACAAGCGCGACGCATCATCGAAGAACACAGTCTGCGGACGAATGTTGACAGCCGATGTGGAAGTCGTCCGCGCTTTTCTCGCTCATCTTGTTGGACAGAAATATTCTGCGGCGACAACAGCGCGAAAGATCGCAACCCTTCGCTCATTCCACAAATGGATGGAGAAGCGCGGATTGACATCAACGAATCCGATGACGCTGATTCGAACCCCCAAGCAAGCACGCAGACTTCCCAAGGCAATCACTGTTGATCAAGTTGAGAAACTCTTGGCCGCTCCAAGTGAATCTGACATGCTTGGCGCGCGAGATCGCGCGATTCTCGAAACGCTCTATTCCACTGGCATCCGAGTCAGCGAAGTCGTCGCGATCAATCGTGGCGATCTCGATGTAGAGGGAAGTCAGTTGAAAGTGAAGGGAAAAGGGCGCAGAGAACGAGCTGTTCCCGTTGGTTCGCACGCGTTGGCTGCGGTCTGTCGATATATCTTGCGTGCAGAAGCAGAAAAAGTCCCGATGGATGCGAGTAGCCCGCTCTTTGTGAATAAGTTGGGATCGCGTTTGTCGAGTCGATCTGTTCGTCGCAAGGTCTCGAAGTATTTGAAGATTGCCGGGCTTGATCCGGATATCTCGCCGCACACAATTCGCCATTCATTTGCGACCCATCTGCTTGACAACGGAGCGGACTTGCGCGCCGTGCAGGAATTGCTTGGCCATCAATCTCTCTCAAGCACACAGGTGTATACCCATCTCACCACCTCACGAATGCGCGAGGCATATGACCGCGCTCATCCGCGCGCGGAAGCTTCATAAGAAAATATCGTGCGAAAATAAGAGAAGATCGAATCAGAGGTGAATGCGCCATGGTCATTGCGCCGAGGTGACTGCATCGAAGTTCTTGCCGATGTGCGGACATCCTCGATTGATTTGGTATATCTCGATCCTCCCTTCAATTCTGGGCTTCGCAGACAAGGTCGCAAGGGGCTGACTTTCGATGATCGCTTCGTCGATGTTGCCGCATATAGAGATTTCATCGGACCGCGTTTGGTCCAAGCGCACCGAGTCTTGCGTGCGACAGGTTCGATCTTGGTGCATGTTGATTGGCGCACCAGCCATCACGTGCGATTTCTGCTTGATGAGATTTTTGGCGCTGAAAGTTTTGTGAATCACCTTGTGTGGTCGTATGGACTTGGCGGTTCTGGTCCACGATCCTTCGCTCGCAAGCATGACGATATTTTCCTGTATGGACGTGGTCCAGAATATT
>SXSS01000083.1 GCA_005792145.1 Planctomycetia bacterium
GGCTTCTTTTCACGGACTCTTGAATCCTCCAAACATCGGAAAGCAAAATTCAATCACCGCGAAAGTTCTTGTCTTGCACGGCTATGACGATCCGATGGCAAATCCAGAGTCACTGACCGCCTTCAACAACGAGATGACCGCAGCCAACGCGCACTGGGAAGTTGATGCGTATGGAAAAACTGTTCATGCGTTCACTAATCCCAATGCGCAGGATCGTGCAGCTGGAATGGCATTCGATGCAACGATCTCCAACCGCGCATTCTCGCGCTTGGAAACCTTCTTGAAGGAATGTCTCGCGGTTTGATCTTCAACGCGCTGCGAAGAGTCAGCGCAATCATTCGCATTGATCGCATCACATCTCGCTGATACGATTCCATTTCAAGCGGTATTTTTCAAGAAATTGCACCCACTTTGATGCCTATTATTTAATCTGAAGGACCAAACCCAATGTCAGAAATAAAATCCAAGCCGCGTGCGTTTACTTTGGTCGAACTCCTTGCGGTCATCGCAATCATCATAATTTTGATTGGACTTCTTTTGCCAGCTCTTTCGAATGTCCGCGCTCGAGCTCGCACCTCAACGGATTCCACGCAAGTAGCGCAGATAATCAAGGCGATGATCATTATGGCGCAGGAAGATCCGCAACAAAGATTGCCTACTCCGGGCAGGATCAATCGTTTAGCGAATATGGCAGCAGGTGTACCCATACAAATGCAAGGAATGGGGGAAGAAGACCCATCACAAAACACAACGGCAAATCTTTATTCGGCTTGCATTGCGAAAGAAGCATTTGGTACAGAGTCTCTCGTTGGTCCAACCGAGTATCCAGGATCAAATGTTGTCATGATGGGCAAGCAGACTTCTATTGGGTTTCCAGCCGATATTGAATATGACCTCACGCAGTACAACCCATCCGCCGACATTTATTGGGACACAAAATTTTATTGCAACTTGAATGGCAACCCACCACCCGCAGGGCAGACAGCAATTTGCTATTCGTCATATGCACACCAGCCACTCTTCGGCCAACGGAAGGCACTCAGTTGGAGGGCCGTTGGCGACAGCACACGCCCTTTGATGGGAACGCGTGGTCCCAAGCACACCAACGATGGCCCTGAGTCTGCAATAACGGATCCTGATAGCTATACAAATAGTCCAACACTCTTGTTGCACGGATCGAAGTCCGAATGGGCAGGGAATGTTGTCTTCGGTGATGGACACTTTGAATTTCTCACCACAATGTTTCCAACACAGACTCAATTCAAATGCACACCTTCAGGAGACTCGCCCAGCAAAGACAATATTTTCGCCATGGACTTCTTGTGCGATGGAGCGCAAGGTGTGCCAGGGGCTGCAAAGCAGGCGGACGCGATTCTCGCATTTACGATCCAACCTCCAACATCAATCAATGATGGTCAAGTTGTGTACGACCTAGAAATTGCTCCCTGATCACTTGGTGCTATGACATCACGATCCGCGCTTGCCTCTGCGGCCTTGCTTGAATCCCTTCTTGTGACCACGCTCGGTGCGCGGTGCGCCACGACCGCCGACGAAACCTCTGTCTCGCTTGCCACGCACCTCGCTCTCTTCGCTCTTGATGCTGCTCGCCTTGCGAAGTGATTTCACCAATCGCAATTCCATCTGACGAGTCGCCAAGTTGATTTCCGCAATTTGCACTTCAACTGGATCGCCCACGCCAAGACTTGCTCCACTTCGCGCCGAAGTCATTCGCCCCGTCGTTTCGCTTCGTGACCATTTCTCTCCGCCACCACCAATTTCGCGCAGACGGATCATTCCGTCCGCAAGGAATCGATCGAGCATCACGAAGACTCCGCCGCCGCCAGGCGAAACTCCAGTGACAACCCCAGTCAGTGTCTTGGTGAGGAAATTTTCCTGCAAGAATTGCAGAACAAGGAAAGTTCGCAATTCGCGTTCAGCGCGTTCTGCATTCACCTCGGTCTCACTGCAATGCGAACCACATTCAACCAACGAGTCCGCATTTTCCACGCGCGGATCGGTGCGTAATTGATCAAGCAGTGCGCGTCGTTGCTTGCCACCCGGCGGTTTGCGTCCGTTGTCAGTCAATTCAGTCCACGCTTCCAACATTCGATGCGTGACAAGATCTGGATAACGCCGAATTGGACTGGTGAAATGCAAATAATGTTCGCTCGCAAGCGCAAAGTGTCCGATGAGCGCCGGCGCATAGACCGCCTTCGCCATAGATCGCAGAACTGCGAAGTGAATCGCCCGTTCGCTTTCAGTGCCGCGCACCGCATCCAACAACGCCTGCAAATCTTTGCGCGTTGGAGTTTCAGGCAAACGAATCTTCGCCGTGCGCGCATACATACGAAGTTCTTCGACATCATGAAACGAAGGCTCGGGATGAATGCGGCGCAGCGCAGGAATTGCCAGCGACGCAAAGAGTCTTGCAACGGCTTCGTTCGCTTCGACCATAAACATCTCAATCAACTTGTGAGTGAACGCATCATCTTCAGGCTCGACATCTTTCACGCGGCCATCGTCGCCATAGACCAGTTCAGATTCTGGAAGACTGAGAACAATCATTCCATCTTTCAGCCTGCGCGCTCGAAGAATCTGCGCAAGTTTCGCGGACATTCGCAGTTCTTCGACAAGCAATTCATCCACGGGCGTTTCGGTCTTGGCGTTTTTACGCGCCGCCGCCATATCGCCGTCGATGACTCCTTGCGCTTCCAAATATGTCATACGCTTGCGCGAACGAATGACCGTTGATGCATATCGCTCATAAAGCACGCGGCCATTCTTATCGAAAGTAATCCACGCGGTCTTTGTGAATCGCGCAACGCCTTCCTGCAAAGAGCAGACTCCGTTGGAAAGCGTTTCGGGCAACATCGGAATGACGCGGCGGGGGAGATATGCGCTGTTTCCTCGAGCGCGCGCTTCAATATCCAGCGCGCCGCCGCGCGGAACAAATGCCGCGACATCTGCAATGTGAACCGCAAGCATCCACTCTTCCTTGTCCGCATCAAACGAGATGGAAATCGCATCGTCGAAATCTCGTGCGTCCGGTGGATCGATCGTGAAGACTGAAGTCGCGGTCAAATCTTCGCGCCCTTCCCACGGTCCTTCGCGGTGAGCCTCGAAACCTCGCGCGGCCTCGGCCGCTTCATCAAGAACTTCGGGTGGAAATTCGTCGCGCAAGTTGTATGTCACCATCACCGATTGCGTTTCGACATCGGGCTCTCCTGACGCACCAAGACGCTGCGTGATCACTCCTTCGGCTTTCGATCGCAGATCTGGAAAGCGCGTGATTTCGACAATCACTTTGTCGCCGATTTGCGCATCCTTCGCCCCAGGATCGCGCACCACGATTGGCTCGGTCAGACTGCGTCCATCGGGAATGACAATCCAACCTCGACCTTCTTTTTCAAGACGACCAGCGAATCGGGTCTGCTTGCGCTCGAGAATTTCCACGACGCGCCCGACTGGTCGCGCATCGGGAGATCGATCCCAATCTTTGCCACGACGAACGACTGCAACACGCACTCGGTCGCCAGTAATCGCGCCACCGGTGTCGCTTTCCGCGATAAAGAGATCGCCTTCGCGGCTTGGAACATCGGGGATCAAATATCCGTCGCCCTTGCCTCGCGCGTTGATGCGGATTCGACCAGTGGTCTCGTCTTTGAAACGCGTCAGTCGAACGATATCTTCGTTGCTGATGTCGATCAGATCTTCGGTCGCGAGCGCGTCAAGCACTTCCCGAAAATCTGGAGTTTGATCTTCCAAGATGCGCATTTGGCGTTCGAGTTCGCGGGATCGGACGGGCTGATATCCGTTGTGTCCGAGGTGATTGAGAATTTGTTGTCTGAATGATTCGTTCATTTACTTTTTGTCTTTCGCGCCGGCTTCGATGCGCGGCTTGGATTCTTTGCTTGTTGTTTGAGATTTCCGACACCGCGACCTTCGCGGGCAGATTTCTTTTGTTGTTTTTCTTGTGGAATCGCAGGCGTTTCCTTGCTGGTTTGCGTGGGAGCTTGCGATTTTGATTCGCTGATTGTTGATGATTCTGCAGGTTTCTCCGCGGGTTTATCTGTTTCTTTCGCCGCAGATGCCGCCTTGTTGTCGGCCGCCTTGCCGTCAGCGGCCTTGCCGTCGGCGGGTTTCGCGATCTCGGCTGGTTTTTTCTCTGACTCTTTCTTTTCTGATTCTTCGGTCTTGCGATACGACTCGCTTCGATAATCCGTTTCATAGAAACCGCCACCCTTGAAGAGCACGGCCGAGCCGATACCGATCTTGCGCTCGACTCGCTTGCGCCCACACTTGGGACAAGTTCGTACTGGCGAAGAAGTGATCGGCTGGAATCGCTCGAATTCGTGCCGACACGCGCGGCAGACATATTCGTATGTCGGCATCTCTATCAGGCGTCCGGATTTGGAGTGACCGCGACCTTTGCGGATCGCAGAGGGATTTCGCCAAAGCGATAACCCGCTTGCAGGCATTGGCCGATGCGGCCAGGCGCGATCTTGTCGACGGCTTGTTGCATGACTGCTTCGTGAAATGTTGGATTGAATTCGGACCCTGGCGTTGGATCGATGCGTTCGATTCCACATTGCCCAAGTGCCTTCAGCAACTCACTGCGCATCAGCGTGACGGCGTCCGCCAATTTATTCGCATCGAGAGATCGCAAATCGTGACCAAGTGCCAGGTCCATATTTTCCAGCACGGGAACGATCGCTCGCGCGACAAGCGCCACTCCGTGATCGCGCGCACGCATTTCGTTCTCTCGCGATCGTCGCTGAAAGTTTTGAAAGTCCGCAAGCACGCGCAAGTACGCCGTTTGCTTTTCTTCGACTTGCTTGTGCAATTCTGCAAGCACTGTCATTTCATCGCTTGCTGAAACTTCTGGTGTTTCTGTTGCTGGTTGTTCTGGCGGGGGTTGGGTTGGTTCAGCCATCATGTCTCTCTCGTTCTTCAACTTCCTGAAATCGTGTCCTTGATTTTCTTCCAAACGCCTTTACCAGCTGGCCGCAATTCTTCTTCAGGGTTCGGCTGTGTCTTTGCAAACTGCTCCAGCAAATCTCTTTGAGCCGCTGTGATCTTATTCGGAACTTCGATGCAGATACTGACCCGCAAATCGCCGCGAACTTTCGGCGATCGCAAGTGAGGCAACCCAGAACCTTCGACGGTCAACACTTCTCCGTGCGCTGTTCCGTGGGGGATTTCCAATGTCGCCTTGCCATCGAGAGTTTCGATGACAGTTGTGCCGCCAAGCGCAGCGAGCGCGAAACTGATGTCACGCGTGGTGATCAGATCATCTTCGACGCGCTCGAAGACCTCGTGATCATTGACCACAACCACCACATGCAAATCGCCGCGCGGGCCCTTGCCTGCTTGATCAGCTTCTGGTGGCGGAGGTTCGCCTTCGTTTGCAACTCGGATGACTTGTCCGTGAGAGATGCCCGCTGGAATCTTGACATTCAGATTGCGCTTCTTTGCAACGCGTCCATTGCCTCGACACTCAGCGCAGAATTCGGTGATGACCATGCCGCGTCCACGGCAGTTGGGGCAAGTGGTGACCATGCGAAACATTCCGCCGAGTCCTTGTTGCGCAACTTGACCGCTTCCGCCACATGTTGGACATTTGATTGGCTTGGTTCCGGCTTTCGCTCCCGAACCATCGCAGGTGTTGCAACCATCTCGTCGAGTGAATGCGACTTCGACATCTTTGCCGTTGAGCACATCGATCAGCTCGATCTCGACGCTAGTTTCAAGGTCGTATCCGCGAACTGGACCGCGTCGTCCTCCGCGCGATCCGCCGCCGCCGCCGCCTCCAAAGATGTCGTTGAATATCGAGAAAATATCGTCTGGTCGCATCCGCGAGAAATCGTGCCCCGGCGCTTGCCGAAGTCCAGCGTGGCCATACTGGTCATAGAGAGCCTTGCGCTGAGAATCAGAAAGCACCTCATATGCCTCCGCACAAACTTTGAATTCTGTTTCCGCTTTCGGATCGCCGGGATTTCGATCCGGATGCCACTTCATAGCCATGCGACGATAGGCACGCTTGATTTCGTCGCCGCTTGCGGTTCGCTCGATTGAGAGAATTTCGTAATAGTCGCGTTCGACGGGCACTGTGAATCTCAGCAAAGAAAAGTTGAAAGAAAAACGGAGGACCGAAGAACAGTGGTGTGTTCGACGATCCTCCGTTGTCTAAGCAAATGAATCAGGACACCGCTCCTTCAGTCGCGGCGGTCTCGTCCTTCAGTTCTGTGACCAGAACATCTGTTGTCAACATCAGGCCTGCAATGCTCGCTGCGTTTTCAATCGCGGTCTTGGCGACAAGCGCTGGATCAATAATGCCAGCCTTGATCAAGTCTTCATATTCGCCAGTAGACGCATTGAATCCGAATGAACCCTTGCCTTCGAGAACCTTCTCGACAACAACGTCTCCGTCGGTGCCATAGTTGGTCGCGATCTGCCAAGTCGGACGGCGCAATGCTTCGGCAACGATGTCATAGCCGAACACTTCGTCGCCTTCAGCATCTTTGCGGGCCGCATTGATCGCCGCGATTGCGCGCAGATATGCGACGCCGCCGCCAGCAACATAACCCTCTTTCGCCGCCGCACGAGTCGCATGAAGAGCGTCGTCGACACGATCCTTCTTCTCCTTCATTGAAACTTCGGTCGCTGCGCCGACATGGACAATCGCCACGCCGCCGGTCAACTTCGCCAAACGTTCCATGAACTTCTCGCGGTCATAATCAGAGGTCGACTTTTCGTGCTGAGATTTGATTTGCGAAACTCGGTCAGCGATCGCCGCCTTCTTGCCAGCACCTTCGATGATCGTGCATTCATCCTTGGTGACAACAACGCGACGCGCAGTTCCGAGTTCGGAAAGTTCGACATCAGCGAGATTGCGACCGATGTCTTCCGCGAAGAAGACGCCGCCGGTCAGCGTGGCGATATCGCCGAGCATAGCCTTGCGACGATCACCAAATCCTGGCGCTTTCACAGCGCAAATTTGCAGAACTCCGCGCAGACGATTGACGACGAGCGCGGCAAGAGCTTCGTTCTCGACTTCTTCGGCGATGACCAACAAAGGCTTCGAAGAAGTTGCGATCTTGTTGAGCAGTGGAAGGAAATCAACCAGATTGGAGATCTTCTTCTCATAGATCAGCACATACGCATTTTCCAAGACGCACTCCGCCTTCTTTGGATCAGTCATAAAATATGGCGAGAGGTATCCCTTGTCGAAGCACATACCTTCGACATAATCCAGCGTGGTGTCCGCAGTCTTGCCTTCTTCGATTTCAACGACGCCATTCGCGCCGACTTTATGGATCGCTTCAGCAATCAGATCGCCGATTTCGGTGTCGTGATTCGCGCTGACAGTCGCAACCTTTGCAAGATCATCTTTACCTTTGCACTTTGTGGATGCAGATGTGATGAAATCGCCGGCAGCTTTCGCAGCAGCGTTGATTCCGCGTTGAATCGCGACGGCGTTGGCACCTGTTGCGACGAACTTCAGTCCGCCGTTGAAGATTGCGGCGGCAAGCACGGTTGCGGCGGTGGTTCCGTCGCCAGCAACATCGGCAGTTTTCTTTGCAACTTGTGCAACCAACTTCGCGCCCATGTTCTGGAATGGTTCCGAGATCTCGACTTCCTTGGCGACGCTCACGCCGTCTTTGGTGACAGATGGACTGCCGAAGGATTTTTGCACAATCACATTGCGTCCAGCTGGACCCATCGTGACGGCAACTGCTTTGGCGATCTGATCGACGCCACGCTTCAGTTCTGCGTGAGCGGCGGTTGAGAATTTCATTTGCTTACTAGACATAGTTTGGATTCCTATCTGGTGGTGATGTGGATCAGCCGTCGATGACGCCGAGCAATTCGCTTTCGCGGATGATGAGATGAGTCACGTTCTTGATTTCGATTTCAGTTCCCGAGTACTTGCCATAGACAACGGTGTCGCCCTTGGAAACAGTCGGCGCGAGTCTCGTGCCGTTTTCCAGCAACTTGCCTGGCCCAACGGTGATGACTTTTCCCTTCATCGGTTTTTCCTTGGCGGATTCCGGCAAGAAAATTCCTGATGCGGTCTTGGTCTCTGCGTCAAGAGGCTTGACGACGATGCGGTCTTCTAGTGGTCGAACATTGCTCATATGTGAATCTCCGTAAGTTGAAAGTGTGTGTGAATTATGAATTTGAACGTGTGTGAAAAAGTCTGTGCAATAAAAGTTTGCGTGGGATCAGAAGTCCATGACACCCATGCCACCCATGCCGCCCATACCACCCAAGCCACCCATGCCACCCATGCCGCCCATGCCACCACCGTGGTCGTGACCGTGGCCGCCCTTGGCTTCTTCCTTTGGCTTGGGTGTTTCGGTGATTGTGGAATCGGTGACCAACAAAAGTCCAGCGACACTTGCCGCATTCTGCAAAGCAGATCGATCAACTTTTGCTGGAGTGATGACACCTTGCTTCATAAGGTCGCCATATTTGCGAGTGAGCGCGTTGAAGCCTTCGCTTCCCTTCATTTGCGCAACTTTGGTGACGACAACAGTGCCGCGTTCGCCAGCGTTTTCTGCGATTGTGCGCAGTGGAACAACGAGTGCTTCGGTGACAGTATCGACTCCGAAAACTTCGTCGCCAGTGCATTCCTCTCGAACTTTCTTCAGGCCTGGAATTGCGCGGATGAATGAAAGTCCGCCTCCGGGAACGACGCCTTCAGCGACTGCGGCGCGTGTCGCGTGCAACGCATCTTCGACGCGGCTCTTCTTTTCCTTCAATTCTGTTTCGCTGCTTGCTCCAACTTTGATTTGTGCAATTCCGCCAGCGAGTTTCGCCAAACGCTCTTGCAGTTTCTCGCGGTCATATTCGGAATCAGTTCGTTCGATCTCGGTGCGAATCTGAGTGCAACGCCCTTGAATCGTCTTGGTGCTTCCTGCGCCTTCGATGATCGTGGTGTTGTCCGCGTCGACCGTGATCTTCTTTGCTTGACCGAGTTGCGAAATCGCGACCTTGTCAAGATCGATTCCAAGATCCTTCATGATCGCAGTTCCGCCGGTGAGGATCGCAAGATCTTCAAGCATCGCCTTGCGACGATCGCCATATCCAGGGGCCTTGACTGCGCAAACATTCAGAACGCCACGCATCTTATTGATGACGAGTGTGCTGAGCGCTTCGCCTGTGACATCTTCGGCAATGATGATGAGTGGCTTCTTTGATTCCATCACCTTTTCAAGGAATGGAACCAACTTGGTGACCGAGTCAATCTTGTCTTCGAAGATCAGGATGAGTGCTTTGTTGAATTCAACAGACATCGCTTCGGTATCGGTGACGAAGTTTGCGCTCAAGTATCCGCGATCGAAGCGCATGCCTTCGACAACATCAACGATTGTCTCGCGACCCTTGCCTTCTTCGACGGTGATCACGCCATCCTTGCCGACCTTCTCGAAAGCTTCAGCCATAATCGCGCCAACTTCGGTGTCGTTGTTCGCACTGATCGTCGCAACATTTTCGATGCCGCCATCGATATTGCCGACGGGCTTCGACATCGACACGATTGTTTCAGTCACGGAAGTGACGGCCTTGCGCATGCCGCGCACGAGTGCGTTGGCATCAGCGCCAGCGGCGATAAATTTCAGTCCGCTGCGGAAGAGAGCTTCGGCGAGCACGGTTGCGGTGGTGGTTCCATCGCCTGCATCGTCGGAGGTTTTGGAAGCAGCTTCTTTGACCAACTTGGCTCCCATATTTTCGATCTTGTTGCGAAGTTCAATTTCTTCGGCGACGGTCACGCCGTCTTTGGTGACAGATGGTCCGCCCCAACTCTTGTCGAGGACGGCATTGCGACCGCGAGGTCCCAGAGTGCTCTTGACTGCGGAGGCGAGTTTTTCAACGCCTGCGAGAAGTTGCTTGCGGGCTTGGGTATCGAATGTGAGGTCTTTGACGGCCATGGTTTTCTCCAGCTGTGTGTTTCTGATCTAAAAGTTTGAGTCTAAAAGTTTGAGTTTGATGACAAACGCCTGCTGACAGGCTTCCCGACTAGAGCAAATGCCGTGCCATAAGTTTCTTGAGGTGCAAGTGCGATCCTGACGGACAGGAGTGGTTGACCGAGCCTAGATCGACATCCAAGATGTAGATATGCCAAAGAGGCAGAGGGTTGAAGCGATAAATAGTGGAATTCGCCCTAAGTGGGGGCGATCAGTTCGAGGATTCGCCGCTCGACATTGGTCCTATAACCTTGACAACATCCTCTATGTGGGGTGGAGGAGTAGACAAAATTCGGTAAATCCAGACAAAGTTCATAAGGAGATATCCGCCGCCCATTAATAAGAGTCCTCCAGCCACAAATGAAACAACGCGGGAGAATAGTGCTAATTCGGGATAAGCCAGGTCAGGCAAGATTGCAGCGCCAAATGATCCCACTAACGAAATCGCTCCAGCGACAACCATTGTTTCAAGCGATTGACGGGCAATTCCCGCGTGGCGAAATCTTCGGCATCTGCGTCCCAAGACTGCGGCATATTTGTTCAGTCCAACTGAAGCGATGACAGCTCCAAGCATTTGCACTGAGAGGCAAATGAACCAGAGGCCTTGGTTGTGCAGTTTGGCGATGGGTTCGAGGTCAAACAAAACTCCTATCACTGAGGCGCATACCGCCAAGAACCAAATTCCGATTCCTATGAGAAGCACTTTGCCTGATTTTCCAGTTTCTTGCGTGAGAATCGGATCATCTTGGCGTGTGAGTTGGATCGATCCAATTCCAAAGATTAGAGCCCCCAGAAATGACAACCAGACTGCAAGTCGGTCGCCTGAACCGCCATCTGTGGGCAAATTGCTATTCCCTAGTTCTGCCACTCCTCGAAGAACCATTGGCGCAGTCACTGCAAACAACCAGATCAAGATTCCTAGTCCAACCGCAAGAAGTGCGTGGGCAACTCGTTTTGCGTGCAGTGGGCGCGCAAGCGCTTGGGACGGCATATCAAGTGTTTCGACAAGCGTGTGCATCACAAGTGTGCCGCATTCAGGGCATCGACCTGTCACCGGCAGTCCGCGCAAGAAATGCGTGCACCCAATACAGCTCAAATCGTGGGTGACCGCGTTGAGAGTTGCTGGCATGGTTCGAGCGTATCCTCGAATCATGAACAAGATCTCTAAACTGAAAGAGAATATTGCTTCTGTTTATATGGGCAATGGAGCCGCGATTGACCGGATGATCGTTTGCCTGCTTGCAAGGGGGCATGTCCTGATTGAGGATGTCCCTGGAGTTGGAAAGACCGTCCTTGCTCAATCACTCGCTCGCAGCGTGAATTGCTCGTTCGGTCGCATTCAATGCACTCCAGATCTTTTGCCTTCGGACATTACAGGCGTCGGGATTTTTGACCGCGAATCTGGACAGGTGACATTTCGGCAAGGACCAGTTTTCGCCAACATCGTGCTCGCTGACGAAATCAATCGAGCAACACCTCGCACGCAATCCGCATTGCTCGAAGCGATGGGAGAAGGCACTGTTACTGCCGAAGGGGAAATGCATCCACTGCCAAATCCATTTATGGTCATTGCGACTCAGAATCCAAATGAGTTTGAAGGAACATATCTGCTGCCAGAAAATCAACTCGATCGATTTCTTATGCGTATTGCATTGGGATATCCCTCGGCGATCGATGAGTCGCAAATCATTCATCGACAGCCCGCGAGAAACGCGTTGCAAACAATGCAGCATGTGATGGACAGCAATGATGTTCTTCAGTTTCAGCGTGAAGTTGACGCGGTGCGACTTGATCAGTCGTTGGTGGATTACATCATCGCCATCGCCCAAGCAACAAGGCAGCATCCACAATTACAATTAGGCGTCAGCCCGCGCGGTGCATTGGCTCTCGCGCAATCCGCACGAGCAACAGCGCGCTGTGCAGATCGAAATTTCGTGGTGCCTGAAGATATTGTGGAAAATGTGCTCGCAGTTTGTGCGCACAGAATCGTGCTTCGTGCGTCGGGCGCAAGCGATGCTTCGGCGATGACAATTCGCATTCTGACGGAATTACTCGAGCGCGTGCCGATTCCGGTGTGATCTTCACAGCAGCGTCAGCGACGGTTTCTGGTTGCCGACTGTGCGCCAGATGATTCGCACGATTCGCCAAGTGCCATCCTTTTGCAGCGCAACTTCGAATGACCAACGCGTCGGGACGACGCCATAACTGGAAGCAGTCTGCGTGCGACAACTCAAGTTGACTGTCGCGGAATCTGCGGATGTCGTGGTGGCTGACAATGAAGTGATGTCGTTGGAATCAATGCGATGTCGATTTGCGAATGAATCGAATGCAATATCGATGCGAGCACGATCTTCACCAGGCTGTTCTGGTGCACCCATATGAATTGTCGCATCACGAGCAAAGCACGCCTTTGCAGCCGCAGGATTTCCAGCGACCGCAGCTGCAACAAGATTATTGATGACGATGGTTGCATGTTGGGCGGGAGTGACCGAAAAC
>SXSS01000010.1 GCA_005792145.1 Planctomycetia bacterium
GGTGCTACATTTCATTATGCAATATTTCGATCGAGCAGCGATTCTTCAGATGGATCGCAACTTTCGCGTCAATCTGGTCAACACCCTCAGTGGCTATAAACCAGCAAATTTGATCGGCACTCTTGGCAGTGACGGAGTTGAAAACCTGGCGATTTTCAGCTCGGTCGTGCATCTTGGATCCGACCCCGCACTTCTTGGTTTTATTCAACGACCAGTTGGCGAACAAAGTCATACATATAAAAATATTATTGAAACTGGCTTTTACACAATCAACCATATCTCTTTGGCCCACTTGCAACAGGCGCACGAAACATCAGCTCGCTTTGCGAAAAACATTTCTGAATTCAAGGCGTGTGGTTTCACCCCTCGTTACGCACTCGGATTCACCGCTCCATTCGTGCAGGAATCAGTAGTGCAGATCGGGATGCGCCTTGTACAGGAAGTAAAAATCGAATTGAATGACACTCGGCTGATGATCGGTCAAATCGAACACGTATTTGTTCAGGATGGTCTGGTCGATTCAGATGGCAGTCTTCGACTCGAAGATGGGCAGGTGGCATGTATTCGTGGGCTTGATACGTATTGTCAAGCAATGCGCGTTGCACGCTTCCCATATGCGAAAGCTAATCCAAAGTGATCAATCGACTTTCAGGAGGGGGAGTGATTCGAAATCGCCGAATCACTTGGTCGGACTCCCAGCGCAACTCAATGGTCTCGTCGGCGGTTCCTTCGTTCGCTTCGATTCCACGCCACCATCCGCGCGCAAGCGGTGTGACGACTCCGCGACCTTCAGAGAGTTCGTGCTTCTGGCGAAGGCGCAGATAGAACCATCGATGGTCATCGAGCGGTTCGAGGGCGATGCCCTCGTTGGCAAGCGGTTCATCAACTCGGATTTGGCAGCGTATCGTGCGAACGATTCGCGCATCGTCATCGGCGCATGCTGAAAATCGCGCCAAGAACCAGTCAAAGTGAAAGTTTCCGCTTGGAACATCATGCCGAGCCAGCGCCATAGGCAGCCAGAAATTGTCCGCTCGTCGTTCCACGAGGATGACCGTACAATCTTTCCCAATGGACTGCCACACAACCGTGCGATGGATCGCCTTTTCGTTCGCCTCGATTTCGATGACCCTTGCAGGTTGTCAAGGTCCCCGTTCGACGGAGCAGTCGATCGATTTGGGAAATCACTATCTCGAATTTGGCGAATGGCAAAAAGCTGCGAATGAATTTCGACCTGTCACAGTCAATTCGCCTGGACTTTGGCAGGGTGAATATGGTTATGGAGTCGCGATGTCTCAATTGGGAGATCTGGTGACAGCGCGGCGTTGCCTCGAGACTGCCAATGATCAATCGCCTGGAAATATGCAGATCATCGAAGCACTTGCGGAAGTGATGTTTCGTCAAGGTGATAATGGTCAACTCTTTCAACTTCTGCGCGGAGCTGGCGCGTCGCTTGGTCGAACCGAACCATATCTCATTCTTGGTCTGTACGCGATCAAGTTGAAAGATAATGACAGCGCGATTCTCGCATTTCAATCGGCGATCGAAGTGGATAGCGGCGCGGTGCGCCCGCGCACAACCGAGCCGTACTATCAATTGGCGATGTTGCAATTTAGCCTAGGAAATAAGCCAGAAGCGACACGCCGTCTTCGTCAGGCATACGGAATCTCCGCATCCGATCCGCGCGTGATTCAATCGCTTCAAATGGAAGGAGTCGCGCTCGATGCGTCGACTGCGTTGCCGCCGGGTATTTAACGAGATGGAAATCCAAACGAATGGCACGTGATTCGCGAGCGCGTGGCGCATCAACGAGTGCCTCTCGATCCAATTCCAAGGTGATGAGCACGAAGGAGTGGACCGCGCTGCTTGCGATGCTCAGCGATCCCGCTCGACTTCGAGTTTTGCGCGCTCTTGAAGCGCACGAGCTGGCAGTGGGGGAAATTGCACGAGCGCTACAGATGCCTCAGTCAACTGCAAGCCGACACATCAAGCCACTCTTTGATGCGCAGTTTGTCACACGCCGTGTGGAAGGGACAACCAGTTTGTATCGAGCCGATCCGTTGCTGCTCGCAGGCGAGGTTCGCGCGCTTTGGACCTTGACCCGCACCCGATTGGAAGCAACTCCGCAATCAAACGATGATGACGCAAGACTTGCAGCAGTCATCGCCTCTCGCAGAATGGGAAATACGGGTTTTTTCGGCAGAATTGGCGGCGAATGGGATTCAATTCGCCGCACCCTTTTCGGAGAGTTCATCGGTTCCGACGCGGTCTTGGGACTTTTGGATCCAAAGTGGGTCGTCGCGGATATTGGTTGTGGAACTGGCGAAGTTTCGCAGAGAATCGCTCCATATGTTGGACGAGTTCTAGCAATCGACCGCGAGGCGGCGATGATCGATGCTGCCAAGCGCAGGTTGAGCGGCGTACGCAATGTCGAATTTCACCAAGGCGATGTGATGAAATTGCCTCTGAAGGATTGCGCTCTCGATGCGGCGGTTGCGATGTTGCTCTTTCATCATGTCGATGATCCATCTGCGGCGGTGATCGAATTGGCTCGCACACTCAAGGCGGGAGGTCGATTGCTTGTCATCGATATGGTCGAGCATGATCGCAGTGAATATCGCACAACGATGGGGCATCAGCATCTTGGATTTTCCCAGCGCGATGCGAAGTCGTGGGCACGCGCGAGTGGATTGAATCTTGATCGCTGGTCTCGCATCACTCCAGGAGTGGATGTTCGTGGCCCTGGACTTTTCAGCGCGCTGATGACGCGCCGGCTGAAGACTTGACCGAGTCGAAAAACAACGGAGATTTGCGGTGTTTCGTTGCTTGTTCGAACGCAAACGCGTACTTGATGAGCAGTGGTTCGCTCCACGCACGTCCAAAGAATGAGACGCCCAAAGGCAACCCATTCACTTGTCCTGCGGGAACGGTGATATCTGGATAGCCCGCAACCGCGGCAGGCGATGAACTTCCACCGCTGACAGCATCGCCGTTGAGATGGTCGATCAACCACGCTTCGCAACTCGTTGGCGCAACGAGTGCATCGAGTTGATATTGATCCATAACGGCATCGATTCCCTCGGGACCCGCCAGACGGCGGTTCATTGCGAGCGCGTCAAGATATTCAGGGTCAGTGAGCGGTCCCTTCGCTTCTGCCATCTCGAAAAGTTCCTGCTTGAAAAACGGCATCTCGCGCGAAGCGTTTTGCTTGTTGAACGCAATCACATCAGCGAGCGAATGCATGGGTGACTTATCACCAAGCCACTGAAAATATTTCGGCAGGTCGCTCTTCAATTCATAAAGCAGAACCGTCATTTCGCTTTCATCAAACTGGCCAAGCGTTGGAATATTCGCGGGATCCACAATGATTGCGCCGAGTCTCTTCAGATCCGCAATCGTGGCTTCCATCACCAGATCAACATCTGCGCTATATCCCATGAATTTGGCGCGCACAACGCCGATGCGTGCGCCGCGCAGTCCATTGCGATCGAGCGATGCGGTGTATTCGCGCTTGCCCATCGAAGTCGACTCGGCGGTGATCGGATCTGCCTCATCCGCACCAGCGAGCACGCCAAGCAGAATTGCTGCGTCGGTGACAGTCCGCGCCATCGGTCCCGCGGTGTCTTGACTGTGCGCAATTGGAATGATTCCCGTTCGGCTGACAAGGCCAAGTGTCGGCTTGATCCCAACCAATCCATTGTTGTTCGCCGGCGAGACGATCGAACCGTCGGTCTCGGTTCCAACTGCCACCGCTGCGAGGTTTGCCGCGATCGCAGATCCAGATCCTGAACTCGAACCCGATGGATTGCGATCAAGCGCGTATGGATTCTTCGTCTGTCCGCCGATCGCGCTCCAACCGCTTGATGAGTGAGTCGAACGCATATTTGCCCATTCGCTCAGATTGGTTTTGCCAATGATCACAGCTCCAGCGGCGCGCAGTTGTTTCACAATGAAAGCATCTTGAGGAGCGATGGATCCTTCAAGAGCAAATGATCCAGCCGTGGTCGTCATTCGATCGGCGGTCGCAATATTTCCCTTGATAAGTACGGGAATTCCGTGCAGCATTCCGCGTGATCCACGGCTCTTACGCTCTTCGTCGAGCGCATCTGCAATTGAAAGCGCATCGGGATTCAGTTCGATCACGCTCTTCAGCGTTGGACCGTTGCGGTCGATCTCTTCAATTCGCTTGAGATATTTTTCCGTCAGCGAGCGCGCTGTGTCCTTGCCATTTGTCATACGCAGCTGCAAGTCGGCGATGGTGGCTTCATCGAGTTCAAAGGCATCTGTCGTCGTTGATTTTGTGGTGGTGACTGTCGTTGTCGTGGTGACGGTCGTGTCAAAGCTCTCGGAGGATTTTGGTGGCATAGCGCATCCTTGAAAGGTGCAAAGAACAAGCAAAAAGAAAAAAAAGCGTCCCATTGTTGGGACGCTCAATTTCCTTTGATTCCAGGGCATTACCGACCCTAAATCACTTTGTCGTCGTTGCTGGAGCAGTTGGTTTCGCCGGCGCAGTTGGCGCAGACTTGGTTGTTCCCGCGTCCAGTTTGGCGAAGATCGCAATTGGATCCTTGCGAGCTTTGTCCGCGCATCCGCCGCAGCACAATCGCACGAGCCTTTCGCCAATGACGATGTCGGTTGGTTCTTCAGGGAGCGCTTCGCCAGAAATTGGGCAAGTGACAAGTGCGTAATTTTTCTTTTGGGATGAAATCACGGCGGCATTGATGTCTGCAAGATATTTCGCAGGATCTTTCTTCAATTTCTTTATGCATCCAGGGCAGCAGAGTCGGACCATGTCATTCAAGGCAACAACTACCTTCACCTTGTCCGCATCTGGCGAGCCCGCCGCGGGCAATTCATCATCGGTCATCACGACACAGCGAGTCAGTGGATAACGCGCGCTCTGCTGGGCGATGATTGCGGCATCGATCGCAGGGAGAAACTTGGCTGGATCTGTCTTGAAAGGTTCCACGCAGTTGCCGCAGCAAAGTCGGATCTCGCGTCCGTCGTTCAGGGCGTTTGCTTTGTCTTCCATAACAAAGATCACAGCATCCTTGGTGAGCGGCTTGCCAGAAACTGGACAGGTCGCCAGCGGATATGGGGAACCCTTCGCAGTTGGCGCACCCTTGGAAGCGCCCAAGGATGCCGCGACGGCGAGAGTCAGAATTGTGGTTGCGCAGAGTGTGATCCGGGATGTCATGTTTTTCATAGTGTGGGTTCTTTCAGTGGGTGATAGTGCGTAGCGGACCTGATCATAGTCATCTAAAGAGCCGACTGGACTTTTGCGGTTGAGTGGCTATGATGCGTTCATCCGGATAAACGGATAGTTCAGCAACATCAATCTCCAAAAGGACCTTTCAAGTGACCACAACAGCATCCGCACCAGTAAAATTGACCAACTTCATGAACACAAGCCTGACGCTCACAGCTAATCCACCATTCTTTGTGAAGGATTTGTCGGCCGAGTCTGTTCGCTTTGGACGCAAGGAAATTGAACTTGCAGAAATTGAAATGCCTGGACTGATGTCTCTTCGCAAGGAATATGCGGGAAAGAATCCGTTGAAGGGTTCGCGTATTTCTGGTTCTTTGCATATGACTATTCAAACAGCGGTGCTTATCGAAACCCTCGTCGACCTCGGCGCAGAAGTGCGGTGGGCTTCGTGCAATATTTTCTCGACACAAGATCACGCTGCCGCGGCGGTTGCTGTTGGTCCAAAGGGAACGGTCGAAAAACCTGCTGGCATTCCAGTCTTTGCATGGAAGGGCGAAACGCTCCCCGAATATTGGTGGTGCACCTATCAAGCAATGAACTGGCCGAATGGAAAGGGGCCAACCCTCATTCTCGATGACGGTGGAGATTTGACCATGCTTGTTCACAAGGGACTTCAATACGAGAAGGCTGGCGA
The DNA here is from genome assembly GCA_005792145.1 of Planctomycetia bacterium. Classification (GTDB taxonomy): domain Bacteria; phylum Planctomycetota; class Phycisphaerae; order Phycisphaerales; family SM1A02; genus F1-60-MAGs104. Next base: position 5,901 of record SXSS01000010.1, read on the forward strand.
AATTCCAAATCCTGCGACCGCTGATAGTGAAGAATTTCAAGTCGTATTGCAACTGCTTCACGACTTGTCGAAGAATTTTCCCGGCATGTTTGGGCGAATCGCGCCAAGTGTGCGCGGCGTGAGCGAGGAAACGACAACCGGCGTTCATCGGCTTGGTCAGATGCAGGAATCAAAGCAACTTTTGTTCCCTGCGATCAATGTGAATGACTCTGTCACCAAGAGCAAATTTGACAACTTGTATGGTTGCCGCCACTCGTGTGTGGACGGAATAATGCGCGCCACCGACGTGATGTTGGGCGGCAAGACAGCTGTCGTTTTCGGCTTCGGCGATGTGGGCAAGGGTTGCGCCCACAGTCTTCGTGGTCAAGGTTGCCGAGTGAAGGTGACCGAAATCGATCCGATCTGTGCGCTGCAAGCAGCAATGGAAGGTTACGAAGTCGTGACCGTCGAAGACGCTGTCGAGACTGCAGATCTTTTCATCACCGCGACAGGAAATTGCAATGTCATCACCGCTGACTTGATGAAGCGAATGAAGGACAAAGCAATCGTTGGAAACATCGGGCATTTCGATAATGAAATTGACATGGCTTCTCTCGCCGCGCTCCCAGGAGTTCGCAAGGTGAATATCAAGCCACAGGTTGATGAATGGGTCATCTCCAAGGGTCGATCAATCATCGTGCTTGCAGAAGGAAGACTTCTCAACCTCGGTTGTGCAACTGGCCATCCATCATTCGTGATGAGCACCAGCTTTGCGAACCAAGTTCTCGCTCAGATCGAACTTCATGCCAACGCAGAAAAGTACGAGAAGAAGGTCTACACGCTTCCCAAGTCTCTCGATGAGAAAGTTGCTCGACTTCATTTGGAGAAGTTGGGCATTCGATTGTCCAAGATGACCGAAAAGCAGTCGCAGTACATGGGGATTCCAGTGGATGGACCTTATAAGGCAGCGATTTATCGTTACTGATTTCTCATTGGAGAATCTGTCATCTACGCCGTACGCTTCTTCAGTATGAGAGTGCTGTTGGTGTTATTGTCGGTTGTGTTGCCCATCCTGTCGCAGTTGTTTATTGGATGTGCAAGTGAACCTAATGCCAGGCTTGCGGATTCTTCGAAGAGCGATGAATCCCAGCTGTTGTCCATCACCCCGTCTCAGATTAATTGTGGTGCGGTTTCGCAGTGCGAATTGCCACCGCCGATCGCAATTGTGCTGCGTAATGGGAGTACCGAACCGATTCGCGTTCGTGGATTTGTCGCAACGTGTGGCTGCACAATTCCAGACCTGCCACCGAACATTGAAATCGCTCCAGGTGAGGAGGTGAATGTGAATGTTCGCCTTGAACTTTGGGGGCAGGGGCGCAAACAACAGTTCATCCGATTTATTGATGAAGACTTCCAACTGCTTGGTCGAGTTCAAATTCGATACGAAGTTCGCTCGTCACTGAGGTCGACCCCGAGTGGCATTACTCGCGATGTCAATCCAGATGGAACTTTTCAGGTTGAATCATTGACCGACGAGAAATTCACAATCCTCCAATCCAACCCCGCGGTTGTGTTGCAGCGAGACACCGAGGCTGCGACAGATCACTCGCTGTCAATCGATTGGAAGGCAGTTGATGCGCTTGCTCTTGCGGCAAACCCCATCCCAGAGTTCACATTCGATTCGGCGGGAAAGTGGTCGACGCTCTTGGTCCGAATTGGGACGGATAAGCCCGATTGTTCAGAAGTTTTCATTTGGTTGAGGAACATCGCCCCAGCGCGCCCTTCGACCTACTAGACTCCGCCCCCCAATGGCGAAGAAGAAAACTCCCAACTCCAACCGGAAATCATGGAGGACTGCAAAAAATTCAGATAAGCACGAACTGTATGAACTCTCAGTTCAGGGAACTGAATCTGATTGCATCATGATTGACCGCATTTTTCACAAGCGTCTCAACCGAACTCCACACACTTTGCGAGAAGATTTTTCTGGAACGGGACTGATGTCTCGCGAATGGGTTCAGTGGCGTGCGACCAATTCTGCTGTCGGTATCGATTTGGACGCAAAAGTTCTGCGTCGTGGTCGCGAAAAAATCTCGTCCCTTTCAGCGGATCAGCGCAAGCGCATTCAATTGAAAAAGGGCGATGTCAATCGCGTGCGGACGGAAGGCGCGGATGTTTTACTTGCGCTCAATTTCAGTTATTTCGTTTTCCACACGAGAGCGCAGTTGCTGGAATATTTCACCAATGCCCGCACAAACGTCAAGGATGGTGGAATGATTTTCGTTGATGCATATGGCGGATCTGGTGCTTGGGCTGTCGGCGAAGAAGATCGTTCGCTCGATGGATTCACCTATGTGTGGCATCAGGCCAAAGTCAATCCCATCACGCATCATGTCGTGAATCACATTCACTTTCGCTTTCCAGATGGCAGCGAAATCCGCCGCGCTTTCACATATCGCTGGAGACTTTGGACGTTGCCAGAAATCAAGGAAGTGCTGATTGAAGCTGGATTCCATAGGCCTGTGGTCTATTGGGAAGGAACAGAAAGAAAAAGCGGTGAAGGCAACGGCGTCTTCAAACCATCGCATCGCGGCGAAGCATGCGAGGGTTGGATTGTCTATATCGCAGCAGAAAAATAATCGGATTTCCTCTCGAACAATCTCCTGCGTTTTCGCCGACATCACCCTAGTATTGGAAAGTGATGAGCCTTCTTCCTGAGACTGATTTGTTATTGCCGACCCTTGCCGCTCGGCTAGGCGCTGTTGCAAAGCGTTTCGAGGAAGAGCTGGTGAGTGATTTGCCAGCCGTCAATATGTTGGCTCGTCATGTCGAGAATTATCGCGGCAAAATGTTGCGTCCAACATTGGTGATCGCATCTGGTTTGGCGGTGCGATCAAATCCGCTTGTGAATTTGGCTAGTCCTGCAGATCGTGTGATCGATGACAGCCTCGACACGCTTGGAGCGGTCGTCGAAATGATTCATATGGCGACTCTCGTTCATGATGATGTGCTTGATGAAGCAGATCTGCGGCGGGGCGGTGAAACTGTCAATAGTTTGCGTGGCAACGAAACCGCGGTGATGCTTGGAGATTTTCTCATTTCAAGCTCGTTTCATCTCTGTTCTTCGGTAGGTGAATCATGGTTGAATAGCGCGCTTGGAGAGATGACTTCTCGCCTCTGCAGCGGCGAAATTCTGCAACTTTCGCATCGTGGCGATCTGACTCTGGATACCAAGACATATTTCGAGATCATTCGCCGCAAGACTGGCGTTCTTGCCGGCGCATGTTGTGGATTGGCTGCACGATTGGCAGGGGCGACTCCCGCCGCATCCGAAGCGCTCCGTTTGTACGGCGAAGAACTTGGAATGGCATTTCAAATTCAGGATGATGTGCTGGATTTAGTGGGAGAGGAAAGAATTGTTGGCAAGACTCTTGGCATTGATTTACGCAAAGGAAAATTCACCCTTCCGCTGGTGACGCATCTGACTCGCTGCACTGGTGATATTCGTCAATCGACAATCCAAGCGATCGAGCAATGCGATGTACCAACGCTTCTTCGCCTGATCGAATCAACTGGATCCCTTGCCTCAGCGCGTGAGCAAGCTGTTGAATTCGTCAACAAGGCGAAGTCGCGTCTTTCAGTGCTTTCAGAGAGTCCTGCGCGTCAATTGCTTTGGTCGATCGCAGACGCAACGATCGAGCGCGAATTTTAGTATTCGCGACTCGAGACCGCCGCGATTATTTCGCCCAACCTCTTCCCGTCGAAACTGATTTTGCGCTCTTTGTACTCCCTGCTGAAAGCCGCGCATTTGCCGCGACGAGCGGATCAAGCACGGCCGCATCGAGACTGTTTGGATGACCTTGCCAACGCACAATTCCATCGTTGGAGATGATGGCAATACTGGGAATGCCACGAACTCCAAATCCCTGTTTCATTACGCCAGCTGGATCGAGTGCGAGTGCATATTTGAAATCATTCTCTTTCAAGTTTCTCTTTCTCAGCCCTTCTTCAAATTTGCTCTTACTCTCATCGGAAAGTCCGACCACAGCAACGGTTGATGCGTATTGCTGGGCAATCTCATTCATGTGGGGTCTAGCAGCCATACACGGCGGGCACCAAGTGGCGAAGAAATCAACGATGACAAGTTTCCCTTTCATATTGGGCTCTTGGGTCAGCCACTTTTGGACCGTGAGTGGAGGACTTGATTTTCCGCGTAAATCAGCACAGCTGGTGAGTGGCTCAGTAAAGGTTGGAAACCCAGCATCTATTGCAGTTGCAGGTGCCTCGGCTATCGCGGCGGGTCTTTGTGCAACTTCTACGATTTTCTTCGGCTCAGCCAACAAGATTTTCGCTGCGGCTGCCGCGCCTTTTTCGTTCAATCCAACATATCGAATCGCACCATTTCGATCAACAACCAGATTGACGGGCTTCTTATAAATGCCAAGAGCGTCGCACCATTCACCGTCTTCATCCACGCAAAGATTTCCTTTCGTGGCATTTTTTTCAAGGCGCTTTTTCGCGAGGTCAAGTTTGTTCGGCACTTGAACGCCAATCACGATGACAGTCTCATCCGCAGGCATCGTTCCCAGTGCAGCAATAATACGATCAACGATCGCTGGCGCAGTAGTGCCAGCATCAATGCTTTGAATGATGACCACATTTCCTTGAAGATTCGGCGCAGATTTCGTCGCAGTTGATCCGATCCACTTCACCTTCGCGGTCATCGGTGGAAGGGCATAGCCCAGTCCTTCTTCCAGCGCTTTCTGATCAGCGGCATCCAGGCGCGCAATCCATGTTTTCTCCGGTGCTTTGCAATCGATGCGCTTTGCTTGCTCGATTTTTGGATCAACTGGTGCGGCAGGCTTTAGATCTGCAGGCTTTGTTTGCGCAGGTTTCGGAACTGCGTCGGGATTTTCTTCTTCGTATTTTCTAATCTCTTCTTCAGTGGGACCCGCAGGCGCAGTTTGCGCAGGCGCTGTCGGCTTCACTGACTCGGCTGGCGTTTCCGTTGGTGGCGGCGAGGGTTGTTGTGGAGGTGCGAACCCGCCACCGGATTGCCCATAAGCGCTCGGAAGAAGGGAGCTCAATACAAGCGAGAGAATTGCAGTTGAAGTCTTACGCATCAAGACAGTCTATCTATTCATAGACGTGATCCCAACCCGCGCATTGTCGATCAGGCGAATATCTCCAAGCTTTGCAGCGATAAGCGCACGAGCAGATTTTGCTCCAACTTCGGTGGCGCACAGCGTTTTTTCGCTACGGATGACGGCGTACTGAGTTTCAAGGCCGTGCTGATCCAACGTTTCGCGCATCGATTTTTCAGCCGCAGTCGCGCTTGAGCAATTCGCTGCAGATTGCAATGCGCGCGAAATACCCAGCGCCGAGATTCGCTGCGAAGGATTGAGATATTGATTGCGACTGCTCATTGCAAGACCGTCTGCTTCACGAATAGTTGCGCAAGGAATAATTTTCAGCGACTTCCATCGAATGGAATTTTCTTCAACCATCTGTGTGATCACCCGAAGTTGCTGAAAATCTTTTTCGCCAAAGAATGCAAGTGACGGCTCGCAGAGATCGAAAAGTCGACTGACAACGAGGCAGACCCCGCCAAAGTGTGTTGGCCGAATCGCATCTTCTAGAAGTGGAGCCGTTGCAATCGCCGGCAAAGAAAATTGCGCGGCATTCGTTACAGCGTTCGCCAATCCGCTGGGATATATCGAATCGGCGGTTGGAATAAACACAGCGGATGCGCCTGCGGCTTCGGCGATCTTCAGGTCTGCGTCGAGAGTCCTTGGATATCTCGCAAAATCTTCGTTGGGACCAAATTGCGTCGGATTGACGAAGATGCTGACCAGCACGGGTCGCCCGCTCGCAGCTCCAGCGCGAATCAAGGATGCGTGCCCTTGATGCAGCGCTCCCATAGTTGGGACGAGTGCCCCGCCTCGGATTTGGCTCAGATTCTCTGCATTTTCGATAATTTTCATGCCGTTACCTTGTTCAGGGTGAAGTCTTTACTACAATGCGTAGTTGAGAATGAGTCTCAATTTACTAGAAAGAATCCCGTGATTTCATCCAATAGCCCAACATCCAATAGTCCAATCTACCTCGACCACGCCGCCACGACTCGATGCGATCCAAAGGTCGTCGAAGCGATGCTTCCCTATTTCACCGAAATGTTCGGAAATGCTGGATCGCGCAACCACCAATTCGGTTGGCAAGCCGAAGACGGCATCGAAATTGCGCGCGAACACGCCGCCAAATTGATTGGCGCTCAGGCCAAAGAAGTCATCTTCACATCTGGATCAACCGAGTCCAACAATCTCGCTATCAAGGGCGCCGCGGAGATTTATGCTCGCGCTGCAGCGGGGCAAACAGGTCGCGGACACATCGTGACCGCCGCGCACGAACACAAAGCTGTTCTTGATCCCATTCGTCGTCTGATGCGCGAGGGATTTGATGCGACATTCATCCAGCCTCCAGCAGATGGTGTGATCACCGCAGAAATGATCAAGGCTGCGCTTCGACCCGACACGATTTTGGTCTCGATCATGTGGGCGAATAACGAACTTGGAACGATCAATGAAGTCCCACAAATTGGTCGTTTGTGCCATGAAAAAGAGATCATTTTTCACACCGATGCGACTCAATGGGTTGGCAAGATGCCGACGAATGTCGAAGCGGATCAAATTGATCTTCTCTCTTGGAGCGGCCACAAGATGTATGGACCGAAGGGAGTTGGTGGGCTCTATGTTCGTCGGCGAAAGCCGCGTGTTCGTTTGGAAGCGTTGCAGGATGGTGGCGGACAGGAACGCGGAATGCGTTCAGGTACGCAGAATGTCAGCGGAATCGTGGGATTCGGCAAGGCGTGCGAACTGTGCTTCAACGAAATGGAATCTGAAGGAAAAAGGCTCTTGGCAATGCGAAATCGATTGGAGACGGAATTGAAGAAGCGCATTGAAGTCACAGTTGTGAATGGTCATCCGACCAAGCGCCTTCCAAATATCTCAAACATTTCTTTTGGATTTGTCGAAGGCGAAAGTCTGATGATGGGCGTGCGAGAAATCGCTTGCTCTTCTGGATCAGCCTGCACCAGCGCCAGCCTCGAGCCTTCCTATGTGCTCAAGAGTCTTGGAATCGGCGACGATCTTGCCCATTCTTCACTGCGACTCTCACTTGGTCGATGGACGACCGAAGCGGAAATCGATTCAGCGATCGTGATGATTGAAACCGCAGTGAATCACCTTCGTCGACTCAGTCCACTTTATGATTTACACAAAGAAGGGGTAGACCTTTCGAAGATTGTTTGGCAAGCGCATTAAAGATAGGAACAGCCATTACGACCCAAGAGAGTTTTAGAAAGATTATTCGGAACAACCGTATTACGAAGAATAGGAAGCAAACAAATGGCATACAGCAACAAAGTCATTGAACATTACGAAAACCCACGAAATGTCGGCGCATTTGGCACTTCCAAGGAAGTTGCCGCGCGCAAAGATATCGGCATCGGCATCGTCGGCGCTCCAGAGTGCGGCGACGTCATGCAACTGCAGATCAAAGTCAGCGAGGAAGGGATCATCGAAGATGCGAAGTTCAAGTGCTTCGGTTGTGGATCCGCGATCGCAAGTTCTTCTCTCGCCACCGAGTGGATCAAAGGCAAGACCGTCGACGAGGCATTGACGATTCGCAACACACAGATCGTCGAAGAACTCAGTCTGCCGCCAGTCAAGATCCATTGCAGCGTGCTTGCGGAAGATTCCATCCGCAGCGCGATCGAAGATTGGAAGAAAAAGTCCGGCGCGTCGCCGGCCAGCACATCACCCACGCCGGTGACTCAACACGCCTAAAGGAGTTTGAAATGCCTCTTCATGTGACCGAAACTGCAGCGCGCGAAATCGACACCATCATCCAACAGCAAGGACTCGATGCAGGAAAAATCTGCCTGCGAGTCGGAGTGAAAGGTGGCGGATGCTCTGGTTTTTCCTACATCCTTGATCTGACCGAAGTGCAGAAAGACTCTGACGAGTGCTGGTCATATTCCTTTGCTCGACGAACGGCGAAGGCCGGTGCTGGCGAAGGCGCGGGATCGGTCGCAGTCGCAACCGCTGTCGCGGAATCTGCAGGCGAACCGTTCACGGTGAGAGTTGTGTGCGATCCAAAGTCGTACCTTTATCTCAACGGAACCACGATCGACTTCAAAGATGAAATCATGGGACGCGGATTTGTGTTCAACAATCCAAATGCCACGACATCGTGCGGTTGCGGTTCGAGTTTCAGCGCGTAACGCTTTCGTAAACTGCTAGCCACCTCCTCGGCACATTCTTGAAATGGGCGTTTTATGTCGTTTTCCGACACCTTGCGCCCATCTCGCAGGGAAACCCTATGGATCAGGCGCGAGCGAGCGACCCCGCCGCGTCTTCGCAGAGCGCCATCGCCGAAACTCCGTTGCCAACCGCTCGCTGCATCCATAATTCAGGTGTCAAGCGTCCGATGGAAGTAATGCGGCGAGTTTCTGTCGCAATATCTTTGGTTCGCATGAACGATCGAATCTGGTGACTCATCACATGACCAAGTGTGTAATCCGCCAAGTACAGCGGATGTCCAATCATGTGTTGATACGCCGCGAGCAATCGATAAGGATCCGCGCCGAAATCGCGCTCATAAAAACGCTTCCAAAGTCGATCAGCAATCACAAGAACTTCTGTTCGCAGTTGCTCCGCCGTTGCAGTTGGATTTGCATAGAGCCAGCGCCAGACTTGAAGTTCCAGCAAACTTGGCCCAGCAATTTGGCACGCGGCAAGCATTGTCTGCACGCTGTCAATTGCAAACGCACGGTCGGCGCCATCGGTCGCTTCGATCCCAAGCACGCGCTTGCCAAGTGACTGATAGAGAAACGCAAACGCCTCTGTGCACGCCGTGTTTGGGACATTTCGCAGCGCAGGTCGCGGCGCAAAGTATGTCGAGCAGAGTTGTTCGAGATTGTGGCCAAGTTCATGCATCGCGGTATCAAATCCATCCCAACCGAGTTGATCCTTCAGCCGACTTGTTCGCAACCACGCGCCATATTCGGTCAACAATGGCCGCATCGCATGACCCGATCCCTTTGCAATTTCCACTTTGATGCGGGATCCCAAAAAATCTGCATCTTTCTCGCTATATCCAAGGTCGCGCAGAACTTGCGGTAGCGCCGCTTGGAAAGCCTTCTCATCTGGAAAACGCGCCGCAACTGCCGCATCTAACTCCGACGCAGGTCGAGATTCTGCGATGTCATCAAAGTAGATATCAAATGGTTCAAGATCTCGTCCGAGACGCTTACGCAAAAATCCCGCGAGATCTTTTCGCATCGGATGATCGAGCAAGTCGGTCAATAGTCGCTCGACATCTTTCTCGGACATTTCTCGTGCGAGTTCGAACTTGCGCGCGATCGCAGTCGGGTGATCTGGATAGTGCGTATCAAATTCTTGCCCAAGCGCAAACTGCTTCAGCCATGTCTCATATCGCGCGAGCCCCATGGTCTCGTCGGCTTTCACTGCGATTCCACCGATTGTGTTGTTCTGCGCATTCCAATCGCCTGTCGCTGTGCGATCCATAATCGAGTTGGGAACACCGCCATCAATTGCTCGCGCCATCACTCCAGCAAGCGCGCGTTGGCGGGGGAGTCCATCGGCATTGTTGTATTGCGCCTTGATTTCCTCGCGCACCAACCAGTGCGTGAGCAGCGCGCGATCTTCCGCAAACCAACGCTTTCCCGTGGAATCGACCAATTTCCCCACAGGAATGTGAAAGTGCGAAACCCACTGCGAGGCTTCATGGCCAACCTTGCGCGCTTTCTCGGAGAGTTCCTTTGGAATGCGCGCGCCGAAAGCTTGCGCAACTCGGACAGAAGCCCATTGATTCATATCCCATTGTGCGCCTGTCTTTAGCATGGAATCCAAATTGATACGCTCGAAATTGAGCAGCGCGATAAATGCCAGCTTCTGTCGATAGAACTGCTCCGACAAATCCGGCGCAGGATCGAACGTTGCCAACATGTCGTCGACAACGGGAAAGTCGTCGCCTGCCAAGTCGCTGTGTCGGCGCAGTGAGCGATGCATTTCATATAAGTGTCCGTTGATTTGTTCGAGCGCTCCTTCGATACGCGCGAGCAGTCGCACCAAGTCCGCACCTGCGGGCACAAATCGGTCGAGGCAGAATTTTGTGAATTCCGCTTCATCACCATCGGCGCTTTGCCAGCGAACGGCAACTTGCGCCACTCCGCATTCGATGCGCGTGCGTTCTGAAGAACCGAATTTTTCAACGAGCGCAGAAATTGCGACAGGGCAGTGGTCTTTCATGGACTGTGCATTGTGGCTTGAATTGGTCTTGACGGCAATCGGCGCAAAGGCGTTATTCTTCGCCCTAATGATTCAACGAATAATCCCTTGCGCCATCGCCTTCATCTTGTCCGCGTGCCAGATTCCAAAGGCAGGAAGCTTTGAACAATTGCACAAGGGTATGAGCGAGTCGGAGGTCATTTCGCTTTTAGGGGAGCCATCTTCGCGCACTGCCGCTCAACTGAACAAGAGTGGCCAAGTGGTTGGGCAAGCTTCATGGCAATACGGCGACAATCTCTCCACTTTGTCTACGAATGCGATGTTCAAAGATCAGCCACCATCGGACCGAGTCTGGGTTGTTTACTTTGATGGCGATGGAAAAACCACAAGCTGGCAGAAGCCAGCTTGGGATAGATAAACCTTTTTATTTTCCGCCACGACGCCTGATCAGACCGAAGCTGCCATCTTCGCGGCCTTCTTGCGCGCATCTTCGAGATTGCCGACATACATAAAC
>SXSS01000084.1 GCA_005792145.1 Planctomycetia bacterium
AAGATCTGCGAGTGATTCGAATTCAACACAGTTGATCGGGGAGATATCAACGAGCAACGAGATCGGTTCCAATTTCGGCAGGCGACCTTCAGGCTCTGGCACGATCGAAACTTGCGTGGGCACATATCCTGGACGCAATACCGCCAGACAAGTCGAGCGAGAATTCAATACGAGATCGAGCTGACCCTGCGCATCAGTCTTGGGGGCTTTTCCCTTCTTGGGAAAAAACCTAAACCAGCGCACTCCGTGTTGGCGAATGTCAACATCGGCGACTGGTGCGCCTGTGGTCGCATCAAGCGTGCGAATCTGGATGGGCTTTGAGACGCATCCAGAAGCGATTAGCAGTGCGAATACAATGCAAATCCCCGCCAAATTTGGCGATCTTCTGCTGCGGGAACAACGATTGAGAATTGAAATCATCGAAAGAAGAATGTGTGAAATGAAGAGGACTTCGCTATTATTCAAAGCCAGTCACTTTGGGGATTGGTGTAACGGTAGCACAACTGACTCTGACTCAGTTTGTCCTAGTTCGAATCTAGGATCCCCAGTTCATCTGACGCTCGTTTGTTAGCGCTTCATCCCGTCCACGCGGACAACAATGTTGCGAGATCGATGCCGTCAATCTGACCATCTTGGTTGATATCCGCGGGACAACTTACGCATGTTCCCCACGCGCTCAGCACCGCAGCAAGATCGTTGCCGTTGACCAGCCCATCATGGTTGATGTCCGCAGGATTTGGAAGTCCGGGATTTCCTTCGACAGTCAGCGTCAACGCCGCGCCGCTTCCTCCAGGTTGCCAAGTGATTCCATTCTGCAATGTCGTTGCGCTGAATGTATTGCCGACCGATGCATAATTCCATACTGCATTTGCTCCGCTGGAACTGTTTGATTGGGCGACGATCCAATATTTCTGACCAGCATGCAAGCCAACGCCGCCAGTTGAAACAAAGACTTCCTGCACGGGATTCCAACCAAGCGCTTGGATGTTGATGTTCCACTCAGCCAAAATTGTGTTGCTTGGAATGCTCACACTTCCAGAAGTTTGATCTGGACGCAGCGTGACCTTCACTGCGGGATGAACAGAATCACTATTGTTCATAAACCAAATCTTGATTTGGGTCAGCGTGTAATCAGAGTTCGCGCTGAACCGTCCACCAACGGATTGTTGATTGAAAACATCCGGACCCCATAAACCAAAAAAGCCGCCGAAGGGATTGGCTGTGGTGTGAATGATTGCCGCCGAGACGCTTCCCGCAATGGCGAGCGAAAGGAGAATGGCTGTTGTTTTATGGCGAAGCCCGAGCATTCAGAATGAATTGTGGCACAAGAGTTGCAAATGTCAAATTCGAATCTTCAGATGAAACAAAAGTCGAATCTGCGAAGATTCCTCGTCCCCGCTATGGTTCATGCGAATGCGAGTCGTCAGCCTGCTTCCTTCAGCCACAGAAATTATCTGCCGAATCGGCGGTGAAGATCTTTTAGTTGGTCGAAGTCACGAATGCGACTGGCCGCCGCAGATCAAAGATCGTCCGGTGCTGACTGGACAGCGCACGCCGTCGCCGAAGGGAGTTGGCGCGAGTTCGGAGATTGATCAAGCTGTTCGCAAAGCGCTCGGCGCAGGAAAATCTGCGAGTCAATCTCTATATACGCTCGATGCAGATGCACTGCGCGACCTTCGACCAGATGTGATTTTGACGCAGGATTTGTGCGATGTTTGCTCGATTGATCTCGAAACCGTTCGCGCAGTCGCGGGAAAAATGAACCCGTCGCCGACGATCATCACTCTTGATCCAAAATCAATTTGGAATGTGCTTGATGATTGTTTGAAAGTTGGAGAAGCAGTTGGTCGACCACAGCAAGCCGAGCGCGCGATGGTCGAAATGCGCGAAGGATGGTGGACTGCGGTCGATCATGTCAACCCATTCATCGAAGGACCTGAGGTGCTCTTTTTAGAGTGGATGGATCCTCCATTTGTTGGTGGACATTGGACTCCCGAGATGATCGTCGCAGCAGGCGCAAGACATTCGCTCAATCTCGCAGGAGCGAAAAGTCGCGTGGCATCGCCCGAAGAAATAATCGAAGCCGCACCGCAGCGAATAATTATTTGTCCATGCGGTTATGGATTGTCTGCGATTCGATCCGAGATGGCGACACTGCGCGCGAACAAATGGTGGCCTCTACTTCCCGCCAATATGGATGGACCTGGTCGCGTCGTGATGGTTGATGGCAATCAGATGTTCAATCGTCCTGGACCGCGGCTGATTGATGCGTTTCGTTGGCTGACGGGATGGCTGAATGACCGCCCAGAACTGATTCCCGATGGCTTCCCAGTCGAGCAGGCGTGAGTTTGTGCCGTTTTTATGAAGATTTCGTGGTCAAATGGCCTCCTCGCTTCGGCACGGGAATTGCTATGAATTCTTCTTATGAACTTCGAGAAATTTACAACACTCGCCCAACAAGCCCTGTCGCAAGCTCAAGCCAACGCCGTCCGTGATCAACATGGCGAGGTTGGATCGCTGCAACTGCTCATTGCATTGTTGAGCGAAAAGGATGGACCCGCGTCAAGCGTGCTTACGAAAGCTGGACTCGACCCTGCGCGTATTTCTTCGACCGCCGTTGCGCAGTTGTCGCGACAACCGCGCGTCCAAGGCGCGACGGCGACTGCTGGACGCGAAATGTTGGAAGTCATCGGCGCAGCAGAGCGACTTGCGCTGAAGATGAAGGACACTTATGTCTCCAGCGATCACTTGCTGATTGCGATCGCGCAGACGCGCGGTGCAGGGCAAGATGTTCTCGCAGCTGTTGGTGCGAATGCAAAGGATCTTGAAGCCGCATCGCGCGACATTCGCAAAGCAAGCGGCGTGCAAGGCATTCACGATCCTGGTGCGGAGAGCACATACGAAGCCCTCAAGAAATATGGAAAGGACTTGAACGAACTTGCTGCCAGCGGGAAGCTCGATCCCGTCATTGGCCGCGACGAAGAAATCCGCAGATGTATGCAAGTCTTATCGAGGCGAACGAAAAACAATCCCGTGGTGATTGGCGAACCAGGTGTTGGCAAGACTGCGATCGCCGAAGGACTCGCTCAGCGCATTATGAATGGTGACTGTCCAGAGTCGATGCGCGCCTCGCGGATCATTGCGCTTGATGTTGGCGCACTGCTTGCAGGTGCCAAATTCCGCGGAGAATTTGAGGAAAGGCTGAAGGCTGTTCTGCGCGAAGTTGCGTCAAGCGAGGGACGGATTATTCTTTTTATAGACGAACTGCACACGATTGTTGGCGCAGGTCAAGGCGAGGGTGCTGTCGGCGCGGGCCAACTGTTGAAGCCGGCACTCGCTCGCGGCGAGTTGCATTGCATCGGCGC
>SXSS01000085.1 GCA_005792145.1 Planctomycetia bacterium
CGAATTTCTCCATGGAAGTTTCTAGTTCAAGTCGGATCCAAAGGCCTTAGGCAATGTTTCTTTCTGAGTTTGATCAGCGTCATGCTTCAGCAAACTGGAATAAAAAACACTACCTGTGGATATGCAAACAATACATCCCACAAGTGCAAAATAGCACAAGATTTTGAACTTGCAAATAAAAAATCGTGTTTTGGAAGGTTTTTCCCCTGAATCTCTTTCGGACAATATAAAAAAGCGATGGGTTTCGCTCTAAATCTCTCACCCTGAGTGGTGGATTGGAACTGAAGATATGGTCCTAGGACATTGATTGGCATTTTTCGAGAACCCGTCTTGGTCGAAAAACGCCCGGTGGGCCTCAAAAGTTCAGTCCTTACTTCCACCCTTCGCTTGAATATTGCAAGTACCTATGAGGGTCTTCCCCAATTTTATCCCTGTGATATTACTATTTACGGGAACTATGAAAACAAGTTTCAATTTGTGCTCTCCAGAACTTGGTTGCCTGGGTAGTTCTGATACTTTCATTATTAGCTTGGATGGCTGGAAGAATATTTGAACATCGTTTTGACGCTCCCAGATGTAGCCGCAGGGTTTTGTTGTTTTGCCCATCGAATCCACGAGTTCAATTGGAACATCTGTTCCGAGTTCCTTGAATGTCTTCGATCGATCGCCCCACATATCAATCCCAGTTCCATCTGCCTTTCTCGTGGCATCTACCAAGACAACTTCGGTCTCCACTGAATGGTAAAAACCACTGATTCGCTGAGAACGTGTGATTGCATTTTGTGAACCTTTTTTATAGACACCGGTTCCTCCGCTGAGAAAGTTTCCCTCGTCACTCTTTGCGACATCCATCGTGCCAACAATGTTGACATTGAGTTGAACTGGACGAATTGAGTTATTTACAATGATAAAATCAGAGATGTCACGAAGGAAACCGCCATCCGGATTCGACTTGTCTTGTTCGACGATTTCGACAGTGCTTTCATCTGAAAACTTTTTTGCAAGATCCGTTGTTTCTGCGGGATTTAGTACATACCGAAGTCCTTTAATGAAAAAAACACTTGGTGGCTTCGCGGGGTCTGGGAAATTTTCTGAGGGGAAAAAAAGAACGATTTTAACCTCTTGGCTCCCTGGAAAACTTGTGGCGTAATTTCCAATGTCCTCAAATGTAAAGTTTTTTTCTGCACCCCCATCGATCGGTTGCCGAAACTGTGCTGGATACGAAACTTTGGGGTTGGTCTCTGTATTTGCAAGTCGTGTTTGCGCACAAGAGAGAATAAACTGCTCTCCGTTGTCGTATCCACCAGTCGTTATGTTCAATTCAATGGCATAAGTCCCTTTGGCCGCACCATCTTTCGCAATGAAATCTGGATCGAAAATGAGATTTCCAACCGAAACATCTTGGGGAGCAATTGTTGCTCGACCATCTCCGCCACGAAACGTGTCCCTATGCAAACTCAAGGCCGTATCTGCAAGGCGAGGGAAGTGGGTCGCCATTGAGTACTTACCGCTTGGAGACATGCTTCCAAGAGAGAGTTGCCGATAAAAGTTTTCCGTCCAATTTGCAGATGGTAAGAACATCTGATTGAATTGCTTTGGAGCACCTTGACTGTCTGCGCCTCGAGCCCAACCAAGAAACCCCATAAGTTCAGTCGGTCCTTGGATAAAACCGCACGAAATCAATGCCATTCCGATCGTCAAGACACCAGCGATGAAACCGACCACACCGCCTCCGATCGTATTGGGGAGAGAAGGCAATTGGATATCAAACGGAACAAGGATATCTGAAGCGAGACGAGTGATGACGAGGAAAAGAAAAAACAGCAGACCAAGAGCTATGCCCCAGGAATAGTTGTCAAAACTGCTCCCTTTCAAAAGATAACCGATGACAACAGGTTCCCAAAAAGCAAATGCGAGTCCTCCGGAAATAATCACACAGATGCAATGCATCAGGGCACTGAATAAGCCTTGATTTGCCCACCAGTATGCAATCAGAAGTATGAACGCAAAGACGATGATGGTGAATACTTCGCTCATTGCGATTCCTTCTTCAAAGTTGCCGAGTTTGTTTTCGGGGTACTTGCTGCGTTGGCCGTCGGTGTTGGGGAAGCGCCACTAGGCTTGGCAGCAGGCGGGACTTTAGGTGCGAAAACTCGCGCGATTTCTTCCAAACTTGTTTCACCAGCCCGAACTTTAAGGAGAGCGCACTCTTGAGTCAGCGGCGTTCTATATGCACGACGCATTTGCTGATATGCATTTGGGATGTCGCCAGAAATAAGCAATCCAAGACCTCGATCATCAGGGCGGACGACTTCAAAGACTCCAATCGTCCCAAGAAATCCAGTTCCTGAGCAATTACTGCAGTCAACGATGTCATTCTTGACTTGAACTTTTCCACTCGCGCGAAAGAGTTGGAGAGGTTTCCCAGAAGCACCAAGACGCTTGGATTGATCCGCAGATGCTTGAAAAACTTGGCGACAATCTGGACAAAGTTTTCTGACCAATCTTCCGGCAACCACAGCACGAAGGGAATTCGCAGCGGACTTGGGATCACCAACTGCTTTCAGATATGTTGAAAGTCCAATGGTGACAGAGTCAGTAGGAATCAGCACATAAAACAGGGTATTCTGGCTGTTGGCATGAGTCAAAATTGGTCCCGTACCAGGATCGGTGATGTCCGAAACCAACATGACATTCGGACCTCGTCGCACGATGGACTGGAGTGCCGTTGAATATTCGTTGGTCGCCTCGCCCGCAATCCAAGCCAATTGAGTGACGCCTTCAATTCTGCGATCAACCTGCCGTTCGATCGTCTTGATATCGCTGGTATATGCGTTGTGTTGTTCTAGCAATGAATATCCAAGCGTGGTCAATCCGTGAGTTGGAGGCACAAGCACCAGCACAACTCCACCAACGACATTCTCCAGCGCATCCTTCAAAGTTTGTGCTTGAATGGGGAGCATTCCCAACTTGTCGAAAGCAATGGTCAGTTGTTTTTCACGGTCAAGTTCGAGGCGAAGAATCTGGCCTGCAGATGAGCCCCATGTTGTGAGAAGAAATTTGACTTCTCCATCACCAATTTTCATCCCAAGAATCGCAGATTGTCTTTTGCGTCGTTCTTTGATTTCCAAACCCGCGGCGGATTTGAGGTAATCGATCATCTTGACTGCAACATCCGCCTGATATGTTTCTCTACGACTTTTTATAGTGTCGACCGTTTGCACTGTGAGATATCCACCTTGAATAGGGGAAAGCTCCACTCGACTTGCGCGCGCCGGAAGCGATGGCACAAGCATCCTCTCGGAGTTGAGATGAATCTCGAAGTCTGGCGCACCTTTTTCTGGGGGTGTGATAAATTTTCCTTTGCCCGTTCCATAAGACGCAGTCACTTCGGCGAATGCTTGCTTCATTTTTCGCTTCGCTCTGAAAGCGGCGAGCTTGGTTGCAAAGATGTCAAATCTGTCGGCAGGGTCGACGCGTTTGTCGCGAAACTTCCAATAAGAGTATGGAACAGCCATAAACATCGCAATCATCAATGGCCAACCGATCCAGAAGATCGGGACAAATAAAACCGTTGCAATTCCGATGATGAACACTGCGAGACTGAGGCCTCCCCAACGCTCGGGAAAGAATCGTCGCTTGCGACTGTCCATTTCGATCACCGTCGAGATGACCCATGCGTAAGGCAGGACCGTGAGGAAAATCAGGATCGGCTTGTAAGTCGAAACCAAATTAATCGCGATTGGTTCGATTGCAAGAAATGAAGTCGATTGGAAAATCATTGGGAATATGTCAGTAAATGTATTGAGAAAACGATTACGTGATGCCCTTTAAGCGCATCTTCAGCTCTTCTGGGCGAGGCGTGGATTCGATCGCAACACGCTGATGGACCATTTCACTTTCGACAAGTTCCACAAGCGCGGAAGTGTAATCGAGCATGCCTTCGTCCTTTGCGCCTTTGATGACTTCCAAGAGATCTCCTTCGCGGGCATCCAAGATGTACTTCTGAACGACTGGAGTGTTGAGGAGAATTTCGAGAGCGGGAATACGGGCAACTTCTGGCTTCAGCGTTGGAAGAAGTTTCTGATAGACGATCGCACGCAGGTTGTATGCAAGAAGTTTGCGAATTTGATCTCGTTCGTTTTCTGGGAACAAGTCATAGATACGCCCGAATGTTTGCCATGCGCTCGATGCGTGGATGGTTCCGAAAACCAAATGGCCAGTTTCTGCCGCGCGTACTGCTGCTTCGAATGTTTCAAAATCGCGCATTTCACCGACGAGGCAAATGTCGGGATTTTCTCGCACAAGAGCGCGCAGCGCATCGTCGAAATTCGTGCAATCGATGCCGATTTCGCGCTGATTGATCGTCGCCTTCACGTCGGTGAAGATGTATTCGATCGGATCTTCAATTGTGACAATATGCACCTTCTTGCGCTCATTGACATATTGAAGCATCGCAGCGATCGAGGTGCTCTTTCCAGATCCAGTGACTCCAGAAAACAGGATGAGTCCTTGCGCCAACATAGCGATATCTCCAAGACTTGGTCGAAGTCCCAGTTCTTCGAAAGTCTTGATCTTGCTCGTGATGAGTCGTGCGGCAACTGCGGGGCGGCCTCGGGCCATAAATAAATTGACTCGGAATCGTCGACCTTGGTCAAAGTCGAACGCGAAATCCATTGAACCGTTTCGGCGGAAGTGATCGAGCTGATTCGGATCGAGAATGTCCTTTGCAACTTGAAACATCAAGTCTTCAGTGATTGGCGGTGTCGCGAGATCTCGAAGAGCGCCACGGTGTCGAATGCGTGGCGGTAGACCAGACTTGACGATGAGATCACTGCCTTCAATCTTTATGATCGCGGTCAGCCATGAATTCCAAGCTTTACGGCCTTCGCCGGGCTGGGTTCCACGAGTGTCCGTGGCAACTGGGGTGATGAGTTCGCTTCGTGAATGGCTCAATGCAGTTCCTTACTGTGTCATTTTCTCTTGATCTCAAAGAATAGCAGGGGAAAGCAACAATGGAAGTGGCTACTTGACGAGATTGTCAATTCTGCGGATCATCTCCAAATGGAAGACAAGATTTCTCAAGACGGAATCACCTTTGACGACGTCCTTCTGATTCCCAGGTTCAGCTCCGTCGTCCCGGACTCGGTCGATATCTCGACGCGTCTGACCCGCAACATCTCGATTGGCTTACCGCTGATTTCTGCGCCAATGGACACCGTGACCGAAGCCACATTGGCGCGTGCGTTGGCGCAAGAAGGTGGAATTGGAATCATCCATAAAAACATGACGCCTGAACAACAGGCCAGCGAAGTTGCCAAAGTCAAACGCAGTGAAAATGGAATCATCGTTGATCCAATCATTTTGAGCCCACACGAATCGGTTGCACGTGCATTGGCGTTGATGTTGGAGCAAGGTGTCAGCGGATTTCCGGTGACTGAAGATGGAACGCGTGGAGGAAAACTGGTTGGGATTTTGACTCGCCGCGATATGAAGTTCGTTGCGAAGATTGCCGGGACAACCACGGTTGGCGATTCGATGACTAGCAAGAATCTTGCGACTGGACGATTGAATACGCCGCTTGCGGAAGCTGAAGCGATCATGATTCGAGCTCGGGTTGAAAAATTACCGCTCGTCGATGATGCTGGGAGACTGACTGGTTTAGTGACGATGCGAGACATTGACAACACTCGTCGACATCCACGTGCGTGCAGGGATTCGCGGGGCAGACTTCGCGTCGGCGCATCCGTTGGTGTTCATCAATACGACCGAGTGGAAGCTTTGATCGCGGCGGAAGTTGATGTGATCGTGGTCGACACAGCGCATGGCCATAGTCAGAATGTCTTGGAAACTGTGCGAGAATTGAAGAAGCGATTTTCCATCGAAGTGATCGCGGGAAATGTTGGTACCGCGGATGGAGCCAAGGCGCTTATTGATGTTGGCGCGGATGGAATCAAGGTTGGTATTGGTCCTGGATCGATTTGCACCACTCGTGTTGTGACTGGCGTTGGAATGCCGCAAATCACCGCGATTATGAATGCTGTCACTGCCGCTGAAAAGGCTGGAATTCCAGTCATTGCGGATGGGGGCATCCGACTTTCAGGCGATATCGCCAAAGCCATCGCCGCTGGGGCGCACTGTGTGATGCTTGGAGGACTCTTCGCGGGATTGGACGAAAGTCCAGGTGAACTTGTGCTTCACAGCAATCGAAGATTCAAGGTCTATCGGGGGATGGGCAGCGAAGGTGCGATGAATGCTGGTAGCGCTGATCGATATTCGCAGGCGGGTTCAAGAAAGTTTGTGCCTGAAGGTGTTGAAGGACGCGTTCCATACAGAGGGACTCTTTCTGATTTCGTTTATCAAATGATTGGCGGACTGCGAAGTGCGATGGGGTACTGCGGATGCAAAACAATTGAAGAACTGCGCCGCGACACGAGATTTGTTCGAGTAAGCGCGGCAACGGTCGTGGAGAACCATCCACACGACATCCAGATCACGAAAGAATCCCCGAATTATTCCAGAGGACTAGAGGAATAAACGGGGATTGATGCGAAAAATGCCGGCGACAGGAATCGAACCTGCACGAGGTATTAGCCCCAATGGATTTTGAGTCCATCGCGTCTGCCAGTTCCGCCACGCCGGCGTGAACTGATTCAAGGATAACAATAAATCTTTACAGTAGTATATTTTTGACTTATGTTTTTCCTAATCGCGAAGAAACGCTTTGCTTTCATCTTCGTGGTTCTCATCGCAGCATCTTCGCTGAATTCAATAGCAGGAAGTGATGTTGCTTCAACGGCTGTCGTGTGCGCGCCGACTAGTGAAAATATAAATGCTGGAGATTTGAGCATCTTCAGTTCTGCAAGTCCTCCTGCGCACGAAATCAGAGAGATTGCGTGGCTTGTTCTTGGAATTTCCGCGGCAATATTTGTTGTCGTTGAAGGTGTCTTGGTCTGGTCGATCATCCGCTTTCGAAAGCGTGCGCGTGATGCAGGCGAACCTGTGCAAGTCTTTGGCAGCAATCCTGTGGAACTTGCTTGGACTGTCATTCCGACAATCATCGTGTTTGTGCTTGCGCTTGCGACTCTGAGAACAATTCGTGAAGTGCAATTGACCGAAGCTCCCGAAGGTTCGCTAAATGTGGATGTCATTGCTCACCAATGGTGGTGGGAATATCGGATCCCGAATCTTGACGGAAATGGAACGATTGTTACTGCGAACGAACTTGTTGTCCCTGTTGGACGACCAATTTGGCTGACGCTTCAATCGGCTGATGTCATTCATTCTTTCTGGATTCCACAGTTGAATGGCAAGACAGACATCATTCCAAATCATGCCAATCACACTTGGTTTCAGGCGGAGCGTGCTGGTATTTTTCTTGGGCAGTGTGCGGAGTATTGCGGAAAACAACATGCGAATATGTTGCTGAGAGTGACCGCTGTCGACGATGCCGCATTCAAAGCGTGGTGCGTGCATCAATCCAGTCCTGTTGTTTCCGACCCATCCGTCGAGCAAGGGAGGGATATGTTCCTGAATTTGGCATGTATGAATTGTCATGCGATTGATGGAGTTTCTGGAGGATCATTTGGCCCAAATTTGACCCATCTCATGAGCCGAACAACAATCGGTTCGGGAGTTGCACCGCTGAATCCAACGACACTTCGTGCGTGGGTTGATGATCCACAGAATCTGAAAGTTGGTTGCAATATGCCGAGCCTCGAACTGGATCCAAATCAACTTGACGCAATTGTTGCGTATCTCTTGACCTTGAAATAAATCCATATGACGACCGCATCACATCCTCACGCCGTTCCCGATGAAGTGCGCCGCACATTGGGATCTCAAGTTCATTCGTGGATCGTCACAGTTGATCACAAACGACTTGGAATGATGTATGTCGGATTTGGGTTGCTCTTTTTCGTCATTGGAGGAATCGAAGCGGCGTTGATGCGATCACAACTCGCGCAGGCAGCTGGCAAGATCATTGATCCAGCCACATTCAATCAACTCTTCACGATGCACGGAACGACGATGGTCTTCTTGGTGGGAATGCCCATCTTGCTTGGCATGGGAAATTATTTGATCCCGCTGATGGTTGGTGCACGAGATATGGCGTTTCCGCGGTTGAATGCATTCGGTCTGTGGCTTTTTGTTTTCGGGGCATGCCTTCTTTATTACTCCTATATTGGAGCGCAAGGTCTCTATGGAACTTCGGCGGCGCCCGATGTTGGATGGTTCGCTTATGCACCTTTGACATCGAAAACATTTTCGCCTGGAAATTCGACGGACTATTGGATTCTTGGAATCTTGATCAGCGGGCTGGGGAGCATCACGACTGCGATCAATCTTGTTGCCACGATCTTGGTCATGCGCTGTCCAGGAATGACCTTGATGCGAATGCCTCTTCTTTGCTGGATGATGTTGATCACGGGAATTCTGGTGATTATCGCGATTCCCGTTCTGACTGGCGCGCAAGCAATGTTGCTCTTGGACCGCTATTTGGGCGCTCATTTCTTTGACACGCAAAATGGTGGATCGGCAGTGCTTTGGCAGCATCTCTTCTGGTTCTTTGGACATCCAGAGGTGTACATCTTGGTGTTGCCTGCGTTTGGATTTCTCAACGAAATTATTCCCGTCTTCAGCCGCAAAGTCATCTTTGGATATGCGTTGATGGTCGCGGCGACAGTTGCCATTGGTTTTATTTCCCTCAGTGTCTGGGCGCATCACATGTTTTCAATTGGAATGTCGCCTGAATTGAATTCGTTTTTCGCGGCCACGACATTTCTGATCGCCGTTCCAACTGGGATCAAGATATTCACTTGGTTGGGAACGATGGTCGGTGGACGAATCATCTTCGCGACGCCGATGCTTTTCGCCACAGGGTTCATCGCGATGTTCACCTTCGGCGGATTGACCGGCGTGATGTTGGCGGTCGTGCCATTCGACTGGCAATTGTCGGATAGTTATTTCGTCGTCGCGCATTTTCACTATGTGCTCTTCGGCGGAACGGTCTTTGGAATTTTCGCCGGTGTCTTTTATTGGTTCCCCAAGGCAACTGGCCGAATGCTCTCAGAAAGACTTGGGAAATGGTTCTTTTGGCTCTTATTCTTCGGATTCAATCTGACATTCCTGCCGATGCACATTTCAGGAATTCTGGGAATGCCTCGAAGAATCTATATGTATCAACCAGACCGCGGGCTTGAATTGTGGAACATGCTTTCTTCGATCGGTGTTCTCTTTCAGGGAATCGCAGTTTCGTTTTTCATCTGGAACATCATCACTTCGCTTCGCAAAGGCAAGATTGCTGGCAACAATCCGTGGAACGCTTGGACGCTCGAATGGGCAACTTCCAGTCCACCTCCGGAATGGAATTTTGATCAAGTGCCGACTGTTGGTTCTGCGCGACCACTGTGGGATCTTGCCAATCCACACGATCCTGATTCGCGGCACGAGACTGAAGGCGAGGGGAACAAATGAGCGTTGCATCTACGACACTATCTCTTCCAAAGCAGTGGCAACCATCACGCGGAAAGGTCGGCATGATCTGCTTGATCGCTGCCGAAAGTTGCATCTTCTTGACATTTGTTGTCGCGTATCTTTTTTATATAGGCAAAAGTGCGACGGGGCCTCAGCCGAAAGATGTGATTGAAATGCCTTTGGTGATCGTCAATTCGATCGCGCTCATATCAAGCTCTTTCACAGTTGTCTTCGCAGTCAAATCCCTTGAACGCCAGAGAAAAAGCGCATTTCTGGGATGGCTGGCTTTGACCATTGTGCTTGGTCTTTGGTTTGTCGGAGGAACCGCATCTGAGTGGAAGGGGATGATGGAAGAAGATGGCCTGTACATCGGGACCAATCTCTTTGGAACAACTTTCTATTCACTCGTTGGTTTGCATCTACTTCATGTTCTCGTTGGTCTGACAATGCTTGGGATTGTGTTGATCCTTGGTGCGTTGGGCTTTGTGAAAGTTCGGCACGCGCACTCCTTCGACATGCTGAGTTGGTATTGGCATTTCGTGGATGCAGTGTGGATTATTGTTTTTACCACCGTGTATGTGATTGGACGTTGACCAAGAATCAAGATGCACCTATGAACAAGAACGAAGCAAATCATCAAAGTGAAAGCGCGAGTGGCGGCAGGATTGAAACCCCGTACAGTCGTGCGATTCCCGAACCGACTTCGGGACCAATCGTCACAGCATTCGGCGTGGCATTTCTTGGTGCGAGCATGGTGACCGATTACTGGGTCTTAGCGGTCGGTATCATTGTTGTAATTTTTGGAATGGTTGTCTGGTTCAGAGACATTTTTCCTGATGAATGTCTCGAGGAAATCCCGTCAGAACTTTTGGCAAAGACGGGACCCAATTATGCAATCGCTGGCGAGGGAGAAAAGGTGGAAAGACCGCTTTTTCCAGCGGAAGTTCATCCATATCGCTCGGGAGTCGTCGGAGGACTTGTCGGTGGAGTGGCGATGGCGATCGTGGCGTGCACCTGGGGAATCGTCAAGCACGGAAGCGTTTGGTTGCCAATCAATCTTCTCACCGGCGCAGTCCTGCCTGAAGTGGGAGATGCGGACCTTGCAACGCTCGAGGTCATCCATCCTGGTTGGTTTGCAATTGCAATTTTCATTCATCTTGCAATGTCTGTTGCCGTTGGATCGCTGTACACCACTGCTCTTCCGATGATGCCTCGACGACCGATCTTTGCTGGCGGAGTTCTTGTCCCCGTTATCGTGACCGGTTTGGTCTGGGCGACACTTGGAGTCGTGAATCCAGCGCTTGAAAAATATATTTCTTGGCCATGGTTTATTGGAAGTCAGTTTGCATTTGGAATCGCTTGCGGTTGGTGGGTCAGTCGCGGAGAAATGGTCTCGACAATGACAAACAAGACACTTGCTCAGCGACTTCGAATCGAGCGGGGAGGCAACAAGTGATAATGCTGCGAATTCCAAATTTCTTTTCTTGCTTGTTGATTTTTGCTTCCATTGGGTGTGATCGAATGCCAGGAAAACCAACGGTGGCGACTCCTGTCGCGATTGGATCATCAGCCTGGACTCAATCGACTTTTGATACAAATTGCCGAGGCTGTCATTCCCAGGGTGCTGAAGGCGCGGCAATTCCGCTGATTGATGCTGGATATTGGAAAGTTGCCACTGATGCGCAAGTGATTCAAGTCATCTCTCATGGTCAAGGAGTTTTGATGCCGAGTTACTTGGAATCCAATGGTGGACCGATGAGCGCGGAACAAATTGCCGCGTTCGTGAAAGGGATGAGATCTTTGTGGGGGGCAGGCTCTCCTGGCGGTCAAGGCGGAATTTCTGATGTGGTCGTTGCCGGAAATGCTGACGCTGGAGCGCACGTCTTCGCTTCCGCGTGTGCATCGTGCCACGCCGCTGGAGGTTCAGCAGGAAGTGTGACCGACCCGATGTATCTGAAATTGATTTCCAACCAAGGCTTGTGGAGCGCTATTGTTTATGGCCGCGCAGCACTCGCAAGTCCAGCATGGAATGAACCAATGCCCAATCATCCAAATGGTTTAACTCCAACGGAAGTTGCGGATGTAGTCAGTTGGATTGCGCAAGCGAGACCAGTTTCCCCAGCGAATAATCAGAATGCGAGTAATGCGAAATGAGTGACAATACGAATGGTGAAACGAAGAAAGAAGGATGCGTTGGCTGCGGTTGCGGAGGTGGCGGTGGTGGAAGTCTTCCTCCCGTTGCCGCACAAGACGCGCGGCGCGGATTCATGTTCAAGTTTGGCGCTGGATTGCTGGGAATAGGCGGTGCTCTTGCGGCAGTGCCAATCGTTGGATACATCATTGGCCCAGCTCGAAGCCGATATCGAAATGAATGGGTCGATCTGGGTGCAACCACGCTTTTCCCATCGGGACAAACTCGTTTCGCTACATTTCTCAATCCAATTCGACAGCCGACCGATGGTGATGCTGCGAAAACCGCATGCTGGGTTCGCTGTGTAGAAACTGGAAAGTTTCAAGTTTTCGCTATCAACTGCGCACACTTGGGATGTCCTGTTCGCTGGTTCGAGCAATCCAAACTTTTCATGTGCCCCTGTCACGGAGGGGTGTATTACCAAGATGGCAGTCGTGCCGCGGGTCCGCCGCCGCGTGGACTCTTTGAATACAAATGGAAAGTTGAAGGCGGAAAACTCTTGATCGACGCTGGACGATTGCCGGGCTTGGAAGAATCAGTATGAACCGCGATGCAATCATCAAACTTCTCAAGCAACCTGTGCAATGGGTCGAAGAGCGCACTGGTGTCATTGCATTCAGTGCGCCATTACTTACCCATCATGTTCCTCGCAGCGCGAAATGGTGGTATGTCTTTGGAAGCGCCACTCTGATGTTCTTTACGATTCAGATTGTGACTGGGGTTTGTCTTGGAACGATGTATGCCCCAAGCGCTTCAAATGCCTGGGAAAGCCTTCGATATATCGACGAGGAAATTCCTCTTGGTTGGATGTTGCGCGCGCTGCACGGATGGTCAAGCAGTGCGATGGTTGTGATGATGGCAATCCATATGTTGCAAGTCTTTATGCACGGCTCGTTCAAATATCCGCGCGAACTGAATTGGATCACAGGCGTCTTCTTGTTGTTGACCGTGCTTGCATTGGCTTTCACAGGACAGGTGATGCGATGGGATCAAGATGCTTATTGGGGGCTTGGAATTGGCGCGGCAATCGTTGACCGCGTTCCAGTCTTCGGAGATCAAATGCGTGCGCTGATGTTGGGTGGACCAATCATCGGCGGTGAAACTCTCAATCGATTCTTCGCCCTGCATGTTTTCATTCTTCCAGGAGCTGCGATTGGACTTGTAGGAATCCACATGACACTGATTATGAAGAACGGGATCAGCGAAATGCCCAAGCCCGGCGAGATCGTGGTTCCTTCGACATATCGCAAAGAATTCGAAGAGCGGATGCATAAAACAGGCGTGCCTTTCTTTCCTGATGCGGCTCAGCGCGACATGGTTTTCTGCGGAGTTTGTCTGATTCTGCTGGTGTTTTTGGCCGCGTATTACGGTCCATTTGGTCCAGGCGGAATGCCAGATCCCACATTGATCAATACAAATCCACGACCTGATTATCCATTCATGTGGATCTTCGGCGCGGTCAGTCTTCTGCCACCTGCATCCGAGACTGCCATCATGCTGATTTCACCTGTTATTGGAATTGCCATCTTGGTTGCAGTTCCATTTCTTTCAAACTCTGGTGAGCGTGCTCCGAGTCGTCGGCCTGGAATGATGCTGCTAGCGGTCTTTGTTGTGATGGCAATCGTCGCATTGACATGGGAGGGAGTCACAAGCCCTTGGTCGCCAGTGATGAATGGTTGGTCTGCGCTGCCAACTCCAACGCAGTTTGTGAAGGGTCGCACGCCTTTACAAATGCAAGGTGCGGTTGTCTTTCAATACGCTCAGTGCCGCAACTGTCATGAACTTGGTGGATTCGGCGGCAAGCGCGGTCCAGCGCTTGATGAGATCGCAACTCGCATGTCGCCTGATCAGATCGTGCGACAAGTTCAGCAAGGTGGGGGCAACATGCCTGCGTTTGGCAAGAATCTCAATAGTGCTCAAATGACTGCAATTGTGGACTTTCTCAGCACGCTCCGCCCAGCAAATGAGCCGGACTCGACCATTCCCGGCGCACAATTGCCACTTCCAATCAAGTCGCCCCTGACACTGAATGAACCCTTCACTGGAACAGGAGTGCCAGCGGAAATTGCAACTGGAGCTTCATCGCGCTGAGCGCGGCCGCAGCCATTTTCAGTAGTTGGAACATCGACCCATGGTTGGTCGTTGCAATCGCATTGGCCTCAATCTTGTATGTGCGCGGTGTGCGAGGAATCGTTGGGCGAGTCCGCGGTTTCCCAACTTGGAGACCAAAGTGTTTTGCAGCGGGAATGATTGTTCTTTTTCTCTCGCTTGCATCTCCGATTGATTCGATCGGTCACTTGTTGTTATGGGTGCACATGGTTCAGCACTGGTTGTTGATCATGATCGCTGCGCCTTTGATTCTCTTGGGTTCGCCAGGAATCCCCTTGCTTCGAGGATTGCCCAAGGTAGTGCGAAGAGAAGCGCTTGGACCATTTCTTGCAAGTCCTTTCGTGCGTCGATGTCTCGCGCTGTTGTTGAACCCATTCACTGGTTGGATTGCATTCGCACTTGTGAATTGGGGTTGGCACTATCCAACTTTTTACGGCGCAGCACTGCAATCAAATCTGGTTCACCGATTCGAACACGCCTCGTTTCTTGCAGGTTCGATGCTGTTTTGGTGGCAAATCATCGCGCCCTGGCCGTGGAAAGCCCGTTGGTCGGATGCAGCTTTGGTTGTCTATCTGCTGGCAGCAGATGTTCAGAACACAATCTTTTCTGCAATCGTCACCTTCTCGGATTCTGTGCTGTACTCAAACTATCTTGCGACTTCACCAGCGCTTGGCTGGGATGCACTTCGCGATCAGCGAATGGCTGGTGCGTTCATGTGGACCGCGGGTCAAGTTGTCATGCTGCCGACGGCGATCTTTTTGATCTTGCGTGCATTGAAAATGGTTCGCCCCACTCCATTTATTGCGCGAGAGAGACCATCGACCGCCTCGCACATCACAGCACGCTTTGATCTGCTTCGAGTTTCATGGATCGGAGCATTTTTGCGCAAGCGTGCTGCGAGAGAATCGGTTCGATGGACTTTGGCATTCATTGCGCTGGTCCTTGTTATTGATGGTTTTTTTGGTCCATCAGATGCTCCGTCGAATTTGGCTGGGACACTTCCTTGGACTCACTGGAGAGGCTTGGTCGTGATAGCACTTTTATTCGGCGGCAATTTTCTCTGCATGTCGTGTCCGTTGATGGCGCCGCGCAATTTGATGCGTCGCTGGTGGCGACCTCGCTTTCGTTGGCCGACTGCGCTGCGATCCAAATGGTTGGCGGTTGGACTGGTTGCAATCTGGTTGATTTCATATGAGGCCTTTGATCTCTGGTCGAACCCAATGGCGACTGCATTGATATTTATTGGATATTTCGCTGCCATTCTGCTGATCGACGGACTCTTTCGAGGCGGAAGTTTCTGCAAATGGGTCTGCCCAATTGGGCAATTTCATATGGCTCAAAGTTTGATTTCCCCACTTTCTGTTTCTGTGCGCGATACTGCGGTGTGTGCAACATGTACTGGACGAGAGTGCATTCGCGGATCGGATTCTGGCTCCGCGAAATCCGCAAGTGTCGCGTTGAGCATTTCTGTTCCAGGCTGCGAATTAGAAATCTTTCAACCTGCCAAGCGTGGCAATTTGGATTGCACATTCTGCTTGGACTGTGTGGATGCTTGTCCGCATGACAACATTGGAATCCTGACGCAATCGCCAAGTGTTGCATTGACCGATCGGCGGTGGGGTTCGTCGATTGGACGAGTCGCTTCTCGAGTTGATGTCTCTGCTCTGCTTGCACTCTTGACATTCGGTGCATTCGCCAATGCTGCTGGGATGACTGCGCCGTGGCTTGATCTTGTTGCATCAGTGACAAAGTCATTTGAACTGACATCGTCTGTCGCGGTTGAAGGAGGGATGACAACGATGGCGATTGTCATCCTGCCTGTGATCCTGATGTCTTGCGCGGCTTTGATTTCATCACGCATTGGCGGGCGCTCGCTGCGCGAATCGCTCTGTGGCGGCGCACACGCACTGGTTCCCATTGGCGCATCAATGTGGTGTGTTCATTGGTTTTTTCATCTTGCAACAAGCGCTTCCACAGCGATTCCTGTGATGCAGCGGGCATTCAACGATATTGGTCTTGCCTGGTTTGGCGAACCAGATTGGGCCGAATCCTGCTGCGGAGCAGTTCCATCCTGGTTGCTTCCTGTCGAACTTCTGTTGCTTCAATCTGGGCTTGTGGTCTCTGGTTGGATGATCTGGCGGGGAAATACACAGCGAACAGGAGGGCGAGCAATCTTGGCATCAATTCCGTGGTGGACGCTCACACTCATCTTGTGGTTGGTGGGAGTCTGGATCGTCTTTCAGCCAATGCAAATGCGGGGGACTTCGACGCTATGAACCTGCTTGCTTCCATCAAGTGGATCGCTTGTGGACTTGCGATTTCATTCTGCATACAAGCGCACGCGGATGGTGGCGCGGTCGTCGATCGTGGTCGATATGGAGAATATGACGCGACGGTTTTTCTCTCGCCAGTCCCGCCGAGCGCAGGCGCGATTGATTTTTCTATTTTGCTTTCCCTCAGCGGCGAACCTCAACTGACCGTCCCAGTCCATGTTCGCGCCGAAGGTCCAAATGGTGCGTGGACTGAAGCCGTGATGCATGATGCGGAGTCTGGGAATCGACTGCTTCGTGCATGTTCGCTGACGCTGGCAACCTCCGGTGCTTGGAAAATTTTCATCCATGTTGGCGAAAACACATCGAATTGCCGATCTTTCGATATTTTTGTGAATCCCGCTCCGCCACCATGGCGCGCATCATTGCCGTGGATGGTCCTGTGGATTCCCGTTGCACTGTTGCTCGTTGCACGAGAAATTCTCGCCGCTAACCAACGTCGGCGTAGAGGCGCTTCGGTTGATTCAAATCGTTTTTCAGCGACTATGCTTCGATGACAATGACTCAAAGTGATCGTGACATAGAAAAAGATTTGTCGAACGAGGAACTCTCGAATCTGTACCGCATCGACGACTTCGAAGCTGTCGCACACGAACGCCTTTCACAAATGACTTTCGCTTATTACGCTGGCGGAGCTGGCGACGAGCGCACATTGTCGCGTAATCGAGCCGCGTGGGAAGCATTGTCAATTTGGTATCGAGTGATGATTGATGTCTCCAAGAGATCGCCTGCAACAACATTGTTGGATATGCCTTTGTCCTTCCCATTGCTTGCCGCACCAACTGCGCTGCATAAAATGGCGCACATCGATGGAGAAATCGCAACTGCGCGAGCTTGTGGCGCGGCAGGAGTCCCAATGGTTGTCAGCAGTCTTTCGACAACATCGATCGAAGAAATCTGTGCCGCGGCTCGCTCGCCAATACTTTTTCAGATCTACATCGGGCAAGACCGCGGATTCTTGACTGATTTAGTGCGTCGAGTCGAGCAGGCTGGTTGCGTTGCATTTCAATTGACGGTGGACACACCCGTCTGGGGACTGCGTGAGCGTGAAATGAAAACTGGATTTTGTGTTCCACCAGAGATGAGTATCGTCAATTTGCAACGCACCGGAAGCGCTTCAACAGGACATAAAGGAGTTGGAATTGGCGAGACTTTGGGTTGGACCATTACGCCGAGTTTGTGTTGGAAAGATCTTGAATGGCTCTGTGGTCTGACGAAACTGCCTGTGATGGTGAAGGGAATTTGCAGGGCCGACGATGCGTTGACCGCTGTTCGATGTGGTGCGAAGGGGATCGTGGTCAGCAATCATGGTGGCCGGCAACTTGATGGCGCGCCGCCAACTGCCGAGGCATTGCCGCGCATTGCGCAAGCTGTCGCAAGTCGCGTTCCTGTTCTCGTCGATGGAGGAATTCGCCACGGCGGAGACATCCTGAAGGCTTTGGCGCTCGGCGCAACAGCGGTACAGATTGGACGACCGATTCTTTGGGGACTTGCAGCGGGCGGAGAAAATGGCGCGAAACGCGTGATCGAAATTCTTGCCCAAGATTTCGATCGAGTGATGGCGCTCTCTGGTTGTCCAACAATTGCAAGTATTACGCGCGATCTGCTGGAACCTGCTCGCTGAAATCGCTCCTTTGATTCATCGCTGAACTCGTCCACGACTGATCAACGCAGTCTGAATGAGAATGTCGGTAGGGCCTTGCCCAGGCTGATCCAATTTCGTTTTCAATCGGCAAAGTGCGATGTATGAAGCCAATCGAATTCCATCCGCGGCCTTTGGCTGATAGATGTCTAACTCGTGTGTAATCGGAATGCGTTCATTGAATTCGTCGTCGCTTCCAAACCCATTCCAGTTCTGATCAAGTCTGTTCGCAGCGGAGATACCTCCACGAATCAAATCGCTGTCGAATGGCACCCATCCGCAATTTGGGAGATAAACCTCGCCCCACATTCCTAGTTTTTTTGCGGAGAGTGAATTTCCTTGACGCTTGTTTCGATCAAGCAATCCGATCACTGGCCGAGCAGGAAATCCCATCGCTCGAAGCAAGGCAACACAGATACACGCAACATCCGACTCACTTCCAATTTGAGTGGCAAGTGCCCGAGCACTTCCGCGCATCTCCAGACCTCGCGACTGGATGCCAAATGGATTTCCTTCTTTATGATCACCATTTTTTAGAGATCGACTGCCAGTTCGAATAATCTCCTTTGCCACATAAATTGGCGGCGTATCAATAGAAACACGCTGAAGTATTTGTCGTCGCAATTCCTGAACTTGTGGATCGTGCGGATCAATCCCTGGACTTGGTTGACGCCATCTTTCGACTTCCTCTGGCCATCGTAAAGGCATCTGTTCTTTCGCAGCAGCAGCCTCGTCGAATAGACAAGACCATGTCTCTACGACCCATGTCAATTCAGTCCGTAAACGAAAATCAACGAAATTTGGAATCGAAATCTCCGCACGCGAGTCTCCCCAACGATTTTGATTCACCTTGAGATTTGTAGATACATCAGCAACTGGATACAAATCGACAAAAAGTCTTGCTCGAAATGATCGCGGGTCAACCTTCCACCACGTGTCAAGAATGCTCACTGGAACGATGATCGATTCGGACACAGCGTCATCTTTGTGAAAGACGGGAAGATCTATTTTCAGTGTGATTTCCCACTTGCGAGAATCAGTTCGCTGAAGTGCGCCTGTGGGAGGTCGTCCATCAGGTGGAGGTGTTATTCCAGTTTCAACACTTGACTGATCTGCCAGTGGAGAGAGAGGAGCAAATGCCAGCGTGGCCATGACCGCGCACAACATCGCCATCGAACTTTTCATGGCAAGAGACCAGAGACTCGACCCGTCACAAGTTCGTAGAACGTTCCAAAGAATTGCGCCAAGACCAAATTGATCAACACGATCGCCAAGAAACTTGCAACGAATGCATTTGTTGCGGCACGTCCAACACCAGCAGCACCCGCTGAACAGGTGAAGCCTTTGAAACAAGAAATGAAACCTATCGCAGCTCCAAATGCAATTGACTTGAGCAACCCCGAAGTTGGATCCCACCAATCAATGGCCTGAGCAGTGAAGTACCAATAGTTTTCGCTGGAAACTCCGTAGATTTGCACAGTAATGAACCATGCACCCCATGCTCCAAGCAGATCAGAATAAATGGTCAACAGGGGGGTCATAATGATGCATGCAACGACACGTGGTGCGACCAAGATGCGAAGTGGATCTGCATCCATCGCTCGCATCGCATCAAGTTGTTCGGTCACTGCCATTGTTCCAAGTTCTGCGGCGAGCGCGCAGCCGACGCGACCTGCAACCATCACCGCTGCAAGCACTGGTCCAATCTGCTTGGTCACAGAAAGATTGATCACGCTTCCAAGTCTGGATTCTTGTCCGAATGATGCGAACTGTTCGTATCCTTCGAGGGCAAGAATCATTCCTATGAAAGCACCTGTGATCGCTACGACGGGGATGCTTGCAATTCCAACGGCATAAAACTGTGGTCCAAGCAACGTCCACTTGAGACATCGCATCGGATGCGCGGCGAAACGAACCGAAACATCCCATACGAATTTGATGAACTTGCCAAACTCGGTGACCGAGTCATAGACAAGCCACCCAAACCGCGAAATTTCTTGAACAGCAGCAGGCACATCACTACGGTATCAGGGGCGAGCCGTAAAAGATTGAACACTTTTCATTCGATTGTAAAACTATGGAAGGACAAAGAAAAACCCCCCAGTCTTACGACTGAGGGGTGTGCGATTTGATCGAGAATCAACTTATGGGCAAGCGCCCCAACCGCTGAGCAGAGCAGTGAGATCGGCACCAGATGTCGTTCCGTCTCCGGTGATATCTCCGCCTTGGGTACCCCAAGCCGAAAGTAGCGTCGCCAAGTCGGAACCATTTCGCTGACCGTCCAAGTTGTAATCGCCCGCGCATGGTGAACCGCAGTTCAAGTTCGCAACTCCAGGCGTATCAGTTGGGTCAACAAGAATGTCGAATCTTCCGATGTTCCAGCAACCCGTGTCTTCGCAGCGCCAAATATGTCCAGGGACAAAGGTTGTATCTGGTCCAATTGTGTTTGGCCCGTAGTACCACTCTGTACCAGTTGGAGGCACCGTCGTCGTCTTGATCAATGCGATTGTGTCAATCACTTCTGTCCATGGAACGACTGCATTAAAGACACCGTTGTCGTCCGAGTCCAAATCTTGTGCGTCTGCTCCAGTGAAATTTCGAACGAGCATGAAGGTCACATTATCGCTGTTTTCAAAGTTGAGGGGATTGGTTCCTGGGATGACATAATCTATCGCAGCAATACCTTGGGTGAATGTTGACTCGGACATTGAAAAATGTCCGTCGGCAGGAATGGACTTGCCGGCAAGACTTACAACTGCTTCGATGACGCCGCTCAATAATGTTGATGAGCCATCACCGATGACAATCAATGTCACATCATTCAGGCTTGTTTCAGGAGCTCCGACAAGTTCAACCCATTCGTCGGTGTCAGTTGATGTTTGATCTATGCGAATTTCGCTGAAAGCAACGACACCCTTGACGCAGGATGAGCTTCCTGTCTGTCCGCAACTTGTAGTCGCAGCTGCAGCGCATGGCGCATCCCAAGCAATCGTGCAACAAGTTGGCTGTGTCACACAAATCAGCGCGCAGCAGAGTGGATCAGAGCAGTATCGGTTTGCATGGGCCGTGTTGCAATCACCAGCCGTGGCTTCGCCGCACTCAAGAACTGGTCCAAGACCACACGCACGATTCTGAGCGCCGGGGGTATCACCACCAGCAAGTTGATCGTATGCACCAACAGACCAAATTCCGTCCGAAAAGCATCGGAAGGCGTGGCCAGTGGTGTAATTGCCGTCGGGTCCGGCAACTGAACTGGAATAATTGCATGTTGTGTCCAAACCGGTCAGCGCAACGGAGTCAATGATTGATTCCCAAGGATTCACATCAAACACGCAGTTAGCGTCGGTATCCACGTCTCCATTCAGCGCTCCAGTGAAACCAGAGACCAGCAAGAAGGTGACATTGTCACCGTTTTCAAAGTTCATTGCAGCGGGTGCAACGATGAAGTCTGGAACTGCAATTGTCATCGTGGATTTTGCGACCAAAAGATAGCCAGAAGCAGGAATGATCGCACCATCGAGCGGCGTGATGCTTTCGATCACTCCTGAAACATCTAAATGAGTTGTCAACGCATCGTCGCCCAAGACGACGATCGAGAAACCATTCATATTGAATCCAGCTGGCCCTTGAATTTCAACATACTCATCGTTATCTGTTCCAGGCTGGTCGATTCGGATTTCAGAAAGGCGGATTGCAACTCCACTGCCGCAAGTCGGATTTGCTGCGCCTGGCGAATCTGTTCCCAAAGTTGTATCTGAAGATCCAATTCGCCATGTATTACTGTCAGCGCAAAGCCAGACTTGCGCTGGCGATGTTGTTGCATCTGGTCCAACTCGATTGGATGAATAGACAAAGTCCGCAGTTGTTCCATCTGGAGTCGCAACTTGAACCAATGCAACTGAACTGAGAATCGCGGTCCATGGGCTTACATCAAGAACGGCGTCGTTGTTCGTATCGAGGTCTTGTCCGTTGGATCCAGTGAATCCACTGACCAAGAGAAATGTGACATTGTCTGGATTTTCGAAATTGAGAATTGCCACTTGGTCAGGCGTTCCAAATTGAAAGGTGGATTCTGCGAGAACAAAGAAACCCGTCGAAGAGAAATTTCCAGAGAGCGCAACAACGGCTTCGATGGTTCCATTTTGACTTGGAGGTGAAGCAGAGTCGTCATCTCCAATAACGACAAGGGTCAAGCCCGCCAGCGACGCGCCAGGGGTGCCCTTGAACTCGATGTATTCACTCAAGTCAATGCCGGGTTGATCCACGCGGATTTCATTGATCACTGGATCTTGGGCCAAGGCGTTCGCGGCAAAGGCGATTGAAAAGGAAAGTGCGCAAAGGTTGGTGAAGAGCCGAGTGGATCGGGTGGTCATTTCTTTCTCCATAAAGTCGTTCATCAAGCAGGTTTAGAGCGGTTAATCAGGGTGGACAACTTCATTGTAATCCCTGAATTGAATGTTTCAAATAAAATCTTCAAGATTATGCGTTATTCACACATCCCAAAGATTTGCCTTGCAATCCTGAATGTTTTATGAGAAGCGACAAAAAATGGGATCTCACGGGTTTTCCGTGCGATCCCACTGATAAAAATGACAAATGTGGCAAAAATGACAAAATTGAAAACTTGGCAAAGCCTGAAGGCTATTTCGTTGGTTCCTCGTCAGCCTTGGCTGGTTGGGAAACCTTCGCAGAAGCCGGGTTAGAAGCCGGGACAGAATCCGAGGGCATTCCAGCCGCGGATGACATATCGCTGGACATCGCCACAAAGTATGGCATCAGATAGACATCAACACGACGGTTTTGAGCTGCGCCATTTGGGCCATTTGGAACCGTTGGACGGAATTCGCCATAACCAGCAATGAGGAAGCGCGATGCTTGAACGCCATCTTTATAAAGAGCGTCTCGCACGGCAATTGCTCGATTGGCCGACAAATGCATGTTGGTTGGATTTTGAGCTGCGGACTTTTTGATCGGCACATTGTCCGTATGACCAACAACAACAACTTCAAATGGATTCGCCGCATTCGAATTGAGAATTGTTGCAAGTTGAGAAAGCACTGAAAGCGCGCTTGCTTTCAATCCAACTGAACCTGGATCGAATGTGAAGTCTGCAGCAAAGCGAATCATTCCGCGCTTTTCATCAAACTGCAATACATCAGGATATTGCGCGGCAAGCGCGGCAAGAGCAGCGTTCACATCGGCCGGAAGTGGTCCGCCATTCATGTTGCCAACTTTTTTCAAGAGCGATTCGTAATCAGCCAGCAGCTTGTCGACATCGACATTCTGGCCTTTTCGCAGCGCTTCGAGAGAAGAAAGATCACCTGCTGATTGCGCCAGCTGTGATCTCAATCTCGATTCATTCGCTCGAGTGGTCTCGAGATCGCCTTGCGTTCGAAGCAGTTGTTGCTGCTGGGAGCGATAAGCCAAATCGAGATCGTTGTATTTTTCTTGTGGGACGCAACCAACACTAGCAACAGCAACAAGTCCGATGAGTGTGGTTCGAAACGACGCTTCCAATGCGTTCATAGTAGTAACCTCCGTGTTGGTGCAAAGTATAGCGGGAGGTTGCCACTTTTGGGAAGGGGGTAAAGCAAAAATATTTTTTTCTCTATTGTCGTTTGGCACTCTGAACACTGTCTGCCAGTGGCAACGGCGGAAGACAGGCAATCGCTCATTATGAATTGTGCACATTTTAGGGCAGATTCCCGATAAACTATCCGTATGCCGTCGAAGCAAAAACCAGAATTGGACTTGGCGACGATTCGGGCCGCTGCGGGACCATATCCCGTTCAGGCTTTGCACTTCGTCCAGTCAGGATTTGGGCACGCGGCGAAGTCCGCCTTGTCGGACCCGAGCCAGCTTTCGACCACTGACCGACACCTCAGTGGTCAACAGCTTTGTATGGGGCTCTTGGAATTCGCGATCGAGCAATACGGAATGATGGCTCCCGTTGTCTTGCAACGTTGGAATGTTCAGCGCACAGATGACTTTGGGCGAATCGTCTTTACTCTGATTGATCTGGGGATCTTTCGCAAATCTCCAAATGATTCGATTGAGGACTTTCGATCTGTCTATGACTTTGCCGAAGTCTTTGCGCAAGACAGACTTCGCAAGCACATCATAGGAAAGACAGGGTAAGGGCAAGAATAAGGTGAAAGAGAATTGATGGACCAAGCTCCGCAGAAAACGACAACCGAATCCGAGAACACAAACTTTGCACGTATGCACATTTGGCAAGTGCAAGCATTTCGGGATCTGCTTGTCATCGCAGTCATCTTTGGAGCAATCTGGGCGGGATATGCGCTTCGCTTTGTGACCATTCCATTGCTGCTTGCTTTTACGCTCGCGTATTTGGTCGAACCGTTGGTGGCTTGGCTCTGCCGCGTATTGAAGATGTCGCGGCCAGTCGCCGTGAGCGCGATCTTGGCTTCTGCGGGATTGGGAGTTGTTCTGGCGGGATTGCTCTTCATTCCAACAATCGTCTATCAGGCATCTGAATTCGTATCGAGCGCAAGAGCAGGGCGCTTCGATCAATGGATCAACCGGTTCGAAGATGTGCTTCCTTCGCAGTACCGAAATGAAATTGGCAGAGTCCGTTCTTGGATCAATTACAATTCAGCTTCAGTACCGCCCGTTGCAACTCCTTCAGAATCGACCCCTCCCGCACCCGACAGCAAAGCTGCAGATCTTGTGAATTCAACCGTAGCACCCACGGTTGTTCCCCCTCGACCAGTTGCCGAAGCACAGGATTCAGCACCAAATTCACTTACTCAAGCACTGCTGAGTCCGACAGCGCAATCAGCACTTTGGAAAATCCTCGATTTTTCCAGCCTGCTTTTCGCCGCAGTTCTTATCCCGTTCTATTTTTGGTTTTTCAGCGTTGGATTTCCAACTGCATTGAAATTTGTTGGGAGCCTTGTGCCAGAATCGCGCAAAGAAAAAATCTTTCACTTGGCCGCCGAAATGGATGCGGCAGTCGCGGGCTTTGTTCGCGGAAGAATTCTGATTGCTGTTGGAATGGGTGTGATGTTCGCTGGCGGTTGGTGGATCAATGGTGTGCCCTACGCATTAACCCTTGGCTTGCTCGCAGGAATTCTTTCAATCGTTCCATATCTTGGTTTGGTCGTGATCATTCCTGCGATTGCACTCTTGGCCGCAAATCAACTGACGATTCCCGAGGCTGATCGCATGGCGTGGTATTGGATCGTCGGCGGACCGCCGCTTGTCTTCACGATCGTTCAGTCCATCGAGGGATATCTGCTGACCCCTGTCTTTGCTGGTCGTGCAACCAATCTTGGACCAGTCTCAATCTTTGTCGCTGTACTCGCAGGGGCAAGCGTTGCGGGCCTGTATGGAATGTTGCTGGCGATTCCTGTCGCCGCGTGCGCAAAGATATTGATCCGTGAAACGATTATGCCTTCACTGAGAAATTGGGCCGCTGGAAAATCCTCCGATCCACTGCCGCTTGATCGATATTAGATTGGCTGAATCGATGAGCCTGTAAGAGTGAATTAGCGTCGGGGGCGTTGCTTGAATTTGCTTTTCGCTGCATCGGGGCGTGCTCCAGATGAACCGGGCATATTTGGCATCCCGCCACCCGCGGCCATCTCGCGCATCGCATTCATCTTGCCCGACATGCCGCCGCCGCTCATCTGCTTCATCATCTTCTGCATCATCTCGAATTGCTTGGTCAGCCGACCAACTTCGACCGCATTCGTGCCGCTTCCTGTTGCGATGCGTTTGACGCGACTGCGATCAATCAGTGTCGGCGTGGCGCGCTCTTTCTTGGTCATCGAACGAATCATTCCTTCGATTCGATCAAATTGCTTCTCGTCGATATCGATGCCCTTTATCATGGAACCAACTCCGGGAAGAAGCCCAAGAATCTGCTTGAGCGGTCCCATGCGACGAATTGATTTCAGCTGACTCAGGAAATCGTCCATATCCAACTGACCACGCGACATCTTTTCGGCAAGTTTCTCCGCCTCTTTTTCATCAACCTGGCCTTGAACCTTTTCAACGAGCGAGACAACATCACCCATTCCCAAGATTCGACCGGCCATTCTTTCGGGATCGAATTCATCCAGACCATCCCAGTGTTCGCTGACTCCAACAAATTTTATTGGTGCGCCTGTGACTTGCCGAACCGAAAGTGCCGCGCCGCCGCGCGTGTCTGAATCGAGTTTGGTCAGGATCACGCCATCAATATTCAATCGCTGGTGGAAAGCCTTCGCACTATTGACTGCATCTTGTCCAGTCATCGAATCAACGACGAGTAGAATTTCGTGCGCTTCGATTGCGCTGTCAACAGATTCGAGTTCACGCATCAGCGCATCGTCAATGTGCAGTCGACCTGCAGTATCAATGATCAGCACATCGAAACGCTCTGCGCGTGCTTTTTGCAGCGCACGCTTCGCAACACCGACCGCGCTGCCAGGCTTCGCGCCAGGTTGATCAGCGCATTGATCTGGCTCGCCGTGAAATGCGATGCGACTGCCACCTGCTGCACTTGCCGCACCTTCGACAACAATTCGAAGTTGATCAACAGCAGCGGGGCGCTGTAAATCGCACGCTGCAACCAAAACGCTCTTGCCGCGCCGACCAATCCAAGCAGCAAGTTTGCCGCAGGTGGTGGTTTTTCCCGCGCCTTGCAATCCGCAAAGCATCAGAACAGTTGGCGCAGGTTCTACAAATGAAAGTCGCGATGTGCTTGTGCCCATCAACGCAACGAGGCGCTTGTGAACGATGCCAATCATCTGCTCATCAGGGCGAAGACTTCGTAGCACTTCGGAACCAAGCGCATCCTGAAGAACATCTGCGCAGAAAGTTTTTACGATTTCACGATTGACATCCGCTTCAAGCAGAGCAGTTTCAATAGTGCCCATCGCCTCGCGAACATTGGATTCAGAAATGCGTCCTCGTCCAGTCAGGTTTCGAAGTGCGCCCGAGAGATTCTCTGTGAGTGATTCAAACATCGAAGTCTGATCCTAGCGTAGGACTTCATGATCGAATTGACGATCGCTTGCTGGACAGCCATTCGTGCAATTTTGCCGCGGACCATGTGTTGACGCATCCCGCCGCAGTCAACCCGCCACGCCGAGCGGTTGCGATGCCATAACGGAGATTGTCGGCATCGCCGGGGGAGTGAATGTCGCAGTCGATGGCAATCATGCAACCAGATGCAACGGCGATTCGGACATGCTGATCGCGCAAGTCAAGCCGAGACCAATGGCAGTTGATCTCCATCGCGGTCCCGCATTCCTTGGCAGTCCTACAAAGCAATTCCATATCGGGAGAAAGACCCTCGCGACCTTGAATTATTCGTCCCGTGGGATGGCCAAGAATGTGAACAAGTGGATGGCGAATCGCGCAGAGGAGTCGATCGGTCGCAGCTTGAGGAGCTTGCTTGAGAGCGGTGTGCGGGCTGGCAACGACAACATCTAATTTTGCGAGGATGTCATCGTCATAATCCAATCGACCATCTGCCATGATGTCGACTTCGCTTCCAGCGAGGATTCGAATGCCTCCAAGTGTCGCTTCGGCTTCACGAATTGCGTCGATGTGCTTCAGTAAACGCTCGACCGAGAGTCCGTTCGCTTGCGCGCTTGCTCGACTGTGATCGGTCACGGCGATGGTGTGAAAACCTCGAGCCTTGGCAAGTGATGCGAGTTCGATGATGCTCATATCGCCATCACTCGCTGTGGTATGCGAATGGAGTTCTGCTTTGATGTCGGCGAGTTCGATCAATATCGGTGACGGTTTCGTCAAGTCCGATCCGTGCATCTCGCGCAATTCTGGTGGGCAGTAGGGAAGTTCCAGCGCGCGATAAATCGACTCCTCCGTTTCAGCTGCGACAAGCGGAAGATCCGCGCCTTCTGGACTTTCTTTTGGCACGCGAAAAAGTCCATATTCATTCAGCCGCATTCCGCGTGCAATTGCGCGTTCGCGCAACAGAACATTGTGGTCAACGCTGCCAGTGAAGTACATCAGCGCTGCGCCGAATGCGTTGTCCTTCACGATGCGAAGATCGACTTGTATTCCAGTTGCCAATTGCACTGCGCATTTTGTATCGCCTTGAGCAAGAACTTTTCCAATTCCTGCGAAATTCAAGAACGCTGATTTCGCTGCCGCGGGATCGTCGGTTGAAACAAGAAGGTCAAGATCGCCAACGGTCTCTCGTCCACGTCGAGCGCTGCCTGCAAATGCCACGCGCACGGTGCCATGGGCGGCGCGCAAGATTTTCAGCATCGATTCAGCAATTGGGATGGCTTCGCCCAATCGATAACGCACGGGGCCCGCACCAGCCGCGTCGTGCGCAGCGACCGCATCGCGAAGATTTGCAATTGTTTTCTCGCCCATACGCTCGACGGTCAGCAAGGCACCGCTTTCGATTGCCGCGCGCAATTCGTCGATGTTGGTGACTTTTGCAGAATCCCAAAGAAGTTTTACGGACTTTGGCCCGACCCCTTGCAAGCTGAGAAGCGCGGGCAAACCTGGAGGAACTTTTGATTGCAGCGCATCAAGTTCAGCAACTTTTCCAACAGTTTCAAGTTCGACAATCTTCGCTGCGGTGCTCTCGCCGATTCCTTCGACGGTGCGAAGTTCTGCGGGGTTTTCGCGTGCAAGCCGACCAAGTTCTCGTGATTCATTCTCGCACGACCGCGCAGCCTTGCGGTATGCATTCA
Source organism: Planctomycetia bacterium (assembly GCA_005792145.1). GTDB lineage: Bacteria > Planctomycetota > Phycisphaerae > Phycisphaerales > SM1A02 > F1-60-MAGs104. The sequence goes on from SXSS01000085.1 coordinate 28,435, forward strand.
CCTTGAAGGCATTGGCTCCCGTGATTTCGAGCAGATCTGCGATCTTCGAAAAGACATTCGCGCATTCTTGATTGGTCGCCACGGTGACTCCTGTGGATTCGAGCGAAAAAACAGCGCGACCAGCAGGACTTGAACCTGCAACCCCGAGCTTCGTAGGCTCGTGCTCTATCCAATTGAGCTATGGTCGCTTGAAATCGGATGATATCAATGCGTTGAGGCTGTGGGCAACGCTTCCTGCGATGCAGTCAGAACAATCGGCGATGCTTGCGCAGAACTTTTTGCAGCTCCAATCAATGTCCCCGCAATCGCTGGCAACACGATTGTTCCAACTCCGCAAACGACTGCCGCGATAAACGGCCAACGACTTGGAACAGATGTCACTTCTTCGGATCGCGCCGATGGTGGAGCAACCAAAGGGACAATTGCCAACTTCAAGTAGTACAAGCCGCTGATGGCACTATTGAGCACTGCGGCAAGAACCAATCCAAATTGATCCGCTTCGAATGCGGCGATAAAGAGATATATCTTGCCGAAAAATCCAATGAACGGCGGCATTCCAACCAACGATGCGGCCGAGATTGCCAGCATCCACGCCATAACTGGATGTCGCATACGCAGTCCAGCGAGATCAGAAAATGAATTGATTTCTTCGCCGCGGCGTTCAAGCGCTGCCAGCGCAGCGAATGATGCCGTGGTCATCACGCCGTATGCGAGAAGATAGAAGAAGAGTGCTTCGATCCCAGCGGTCGCGCCTGCGATAAGTCCAAGGATCAAATATCCAGAATGTGCGATGGAGCTATACGCCAACATTCGCTTGACAGATGTTTGCAAGAGAGCGCCGATGTTTCCAAGAGTCATCGTGAGAATTGCGATCATCCATAGAATCGCGGCGATTGATGTTGGCAATCCGGTGTATGGAATGCGAATGCCATCCGTGTCAATCAGCGTGTGACCGCTCCATCCAACACATGTCAGAATGAGCACCATGGCTGTGAATCCCGCAGTCTTTGGCACGAATGCCAAGAATGCAGTGACATGCGTTGGCGCACCTTCGTAGACGTCTGGAGCATAAAACTGCATCGGAACAGCGGTGATCTTGAAGCAGAGCCCCAAGAGAATCAGAACAATTCCAATAGTTGCCAGAGTGTCAATGCCGCTGCCTGCAGATTGAGCGGCCAAAGCATTCCGGATTTCAATGAACTGAAGCGAACCCGTCGAACCATACAAGAGTGCGAAGCCATACAAGAAGACTGCGGTGCTCATCGCGCCAAGGAAAAAATATTTGACGGCAGCTTCTTGATTTCGATTTCCTGAACCGCCGATGGCAACCATGATGTATGTCGGTAGTGAGACCAATTCAATCGCGAGAAAAAGCCAGATCAAGTCCTGCGCATTGCACACAAGCATCGCGCCCATAATGCTGAGCAGAAAGAAGGCGTAAAATTCGCCACGCACGACGCGCTGTGGATCGAACGCCATCCGACCGCGTGCGACAGATTCTTCCATTTTTCGATCGACAGAACCCACCGAAAGCAGCACAAGCAAGACGCCGACTCCGGCCAAGAGTGGCTTGACGAATCGACCAAGCATCGGCAACAGCAGATTTGCTGCTTGCGCATTCTCGTTGGTCCAAGTCAGCGGGATCGCGGCGATCGAAGCGATCAATGCAGCGCAAGTGAGAAATGGCAGAGATGCACGAATTCCGTGATTTTTCGAGAGACCCAAGATCGCGACGACGACCGCAGCGACAAAGAGAATCATCTCGGGAGCAAGAAGAATCAATCGTGGTGATAAGGCTTCGGTCATTCGTCTCTCGATTCGTTGGTCTTGCCACTGAGGGATGCAAGCGGAGTACCAGCAGACTGTGACATATATCGCTCGACTTCCTTGGGATAATTCGCCAGCATTTTTTCAGCGCACGGAGCGATCGCATCAAGCATCGGCTTTGGTTGAAAACCAAGCCAAATGCAAGCGACAGCAAGCGGCGTCAAGATTGCGATCTCTCGGAAGCAGAGGTCTTGCGGAAGACGAACTGCGGGTGTTGCGTGAGCGGCGTCATCGTGCGGTTCGCGCAAAGGACCCCAGACAATTTTTCCAAGAAGGATCAACAAATACATCGCAGCGAAGATCAATCCAAGTCCTGCCACAACCGCGTACCACGGTCCAAGCACTCCTGGATATCCAGTTTGTACGTCGTGTTCAGAGATGAACGTTCCTCCCAAGCAGAGGAATTCTCCGATGAATCCGTTCAGTCCTGGAAGACCAATACTTGCCAAAGTGAACAAGACCATAAAGGAAGCCCATATTGGCATTCGCTTTGCCAGTCCACCAACAACATCCGTGTCCTTCGTGTGGTAACGCTCATAGAACATTCCGATGCACAGAAAGAGCGCGCCGGTTGAAAGTCCGTGGTTGACCATATAAAAGACAGCACCTTCTGCGCCAACTGGATTGAGTGCGAAAAGTCCCAGCATGCAAAGTCCAAGATGCGCGACCGATGAATAGGCGATCAACTTCTTTGCGTCTGTTTGGACCCAGCAAATCAGCGAGGCATAAATGATTGCGATGATCGCGAGCACTGCAACGAAACTCATCAAGTCCACGCCGCCAGCAGGTGCCATCGGCAGAGCGAAGCGATAGTTTCCATATGTTCCAAGTTTCAACATCGCCGATGCGAGGATGACCGAGCCAGCAGTGGGGGCTTGGTCATGAGCGAGCGGAAGCCATGTATGCAGAGGGAAAAGCGGAACTTTGACTGCAAATCCAACCATAAATGCAGCGAAGACCCAATACTGCGTGGAACTTGGCAGACGAATTGCGGTCTTCGTGAGCGTGTCGATATCGAAGTCCCAAGCACCAACGGCAAGACGATGCTCCCAACCAATGTAAAGCAGCGCTGCAAGCATGAACATCGAACCCAAGAATGTGTACAGAAACATCTTGATCGCAGCGACGCGTCGCTCGGTTCCACCATAAATCGCGATGATCAAAGTCATCGGCACAAGCGTGAATTCGTAACCAATATAAAAAAGTATCGCATCACGAGCGGCGAATGCGAGAATGATCGACGATCCAAGCACGAGGAACCAGCCGTAATACTCCTTTGTTCGTTCGGTGATTGCGCTGAATGACCCAACGATGCACAGCGGCATCAGGAATGCGCTGAGCAGGGCAAGCAAGAGTGAGACCGTATCGAAACCAACTGAAAATGTGATGCCGGCATGTGGAATCCAACTTGGTCCAGTTGTGTTTGGAAAGTGTTCTGCGTTATGCCACGCGGGAAAATTCCAAGCGAAGATTGTGAGCGCCCCAAGCGAAACCAATGTGCCTGCGAATGCGATCCACTTTGCGGATTTGGTGGGACCAATTGCAACGGCAAATGCCGCAACGATTGGAAAGAGAATGCTGGTCCAAATCAAGAGCATGTCAGTTGAACCCCCGCAACCAAATCCAACTCAACCAAGCGACAACCAACGCAATTCCACCAGCCATTGTTGCCGCATAACCTTGCAGCGCTCCGCCATAAAGTGGCTTGAAAAGTTTTCCGACTGCGATGGGAATCTTTGCCAAACCATCGACCATCACACCATCGAGGAAATGTCGATCTCCGAAAGCGAGAATTTGTGAGCCAAGCCACATCGGCAATCGGAAGCACGCGTGATAGATCTCGTCCACATACCACTTGTTTTCCATGCAAATTGGAACCCAGCGAATCCACCATCGGCGCAAAAGCGCTGCGCGCAATTGATCGGCCGACTTTCGAGAACGCAAATGCAGATACCAAGCGACCAAGATGCCACCAATCGAAGCCGTGCAACCAACAACGGTCAATCCCGTGTGCGCATCCATTCCAAGCACTGTGGGATGCTCCTCGGAGGCTTGCGAACCGTGATCCTCGGCAAGACCAGCGCCTTCCATCGCGCTTGATCCAGCGATCATTTGCTGAACCCAATTATCTTTGTGAGCGAAAGTATTGTTGTATGCAGGAACTCCAACAACCAAAGCTCCAAGTGCGAGAATCAAGAGAACTCCATTGATTGCCCAGCGTGGCGCATGGGGATGGAATGCGTGGGTTGACTTCGCTACGGAAGCGGAAGCAGGTTTGCCATGCGTGTCATGAGCATCATTCGGTTCATGATGAACCTCGGCACCAGGTTCGAAATGAAGTGGTCCTGCGCAGACTCGAAACCAAACGCGGAATGTGTAATACGCAGTGAGCGCCGCGGTGAAAAGGCCAAGCCAGCCGAGGAATCTGAAATCTGCGCGAACACTGGTCAGAGCTTGCAAGAGAATCGCATCCTTGGAAAAGAACGCTGCGGTGTATGGAAATGCGGAGAGCCATAAACATCCAACAAACATTGTCCACGAAACGATTCGCCAACCGGGGAGTTGGCGAAGTCCGCTCAATTTTCGAAGGTCAAGTTGACCTGCAAATCCGTGCATAACTGCGCCAGCGGTGAGGAACAAAAGAGCCTTGAAGAAAGCGTGGGTCAGCGTGTGATAGCACGCGCCAAATGTTGTTCCGACGCCAAGTCCAAGAAACATATAACCCAACTGCGAAATCGTGGAATATGCAAAGACTCGCTTGATGTCGTATTGCGCCATACCGATTGTTGCCGCGAGCAGTGCTGTCAATCCACCGACCCATGCGACTGTGGCGAGTGCTTGCGGATGAAGTTCGAAGAATGGATACATGCGCGCAATCAGAAAGACACCTGCCGTGACCATCGTCGCAGCATGAATGAGCGCAGAAACTGGCGTTGGACCTTCCATCGCATCTGGCAACCAAGTGAACAGAGGAATCTGCGCACTTTTTCCAAAGGCGCCGAGCATCAGCAAGAATGGAATCACTGAAAGATCCCAGTCCACCAGAGTTTGTCCGCCATTGTTCATCGCCGCGAACAATTCGGAATATTGCAGCGTGCCATAGTTTGCCCACAACATGAAAATGCCAAGGGCGAGGCCAAGATCGCCGATGCGGTTCATGATGAACGCCTTTTTGCCCGCAGCAACTGCGGCGGGACGCGCGTAGTCATAACCAATCAATAAATAACTGGCCAGACCAACACCTTCCCATCCCAAATAGAGCATGATGAGATTGTCGCCCAAGACAAGCGTGCTCATAGAAAAGAGGAAAATGCAGATACCGAAAAAGAAACGCGAGAATCCGGCGCCGCAATCGCCTTCCATATATTCACTGGCATAAATCGAAATGAGCGTTCCAAGTCCTGTGACAAAGAGCATCCAGTAGAGCGTCAACGTATCGATGTACATGCCGCAATTTGCGGTGAACGATTGGAATTGACTAGTTCCCCATTGAAAAGTGAGCCACTGAAAAATCGGGACTTGCACTGGTCCGGTGTATGCGAAGTATGCCTTGACAATGATGCCAAAAGATGCGCCAAGAGCAAGGATGGTGATGATTGCCGCAGCCTTGCCTTTGACGCGCAGAGCGCAGCAGAGAGCGCATGCAACGGCGGCAAGCAATGGAAGAAGCATCGCAAGTCCGATCCACGAAAGTTCGGGGGCGATGATTGCTTGTGGGATGGAAGTCAGTTGCGTCATGATTCACCCAGATCCGACCACGCGTCCGCACTCAATGTTTCACGCTTTCGATAGAGCAGAACGACCAGTGCCAGCGCGAGCGCAGCTTCCGCGGCGGCAACTGTCAGAATGAAAATAACGAAGACTTGTCCAGAAACATCCATTCGTAATCGAGCGAATGCGATCATGGCAAGTGCGGCACCTTGGAACATCAGTTCGGTGCAGAGAAACATAATGATCATATTGCGTCGACAGAGGAACCCAACAAGTCCAATGACGAAAAGCAATGCGCTGATTGCAAGTGCGACTGCAATAGGAGCATTTGCTGCGATGGTGAATCCGCTGGAAAGTTCTTGATTCATCGGTTCGCCTTTCCCTGGCTGCTCTGGCTTCCATCAATAACTTTTCCCAATCCCGCGAGCGCGCGACGATCATCGTCTGCGATATCAGTCTGCTTGCGAGCAAGAACAACCGCGCCCAGCATTGCCATCAACAGGATGATTCCAGCAAGTTCTAAACTGACCGGAAATCTCTTGACCAGCGCCATGCCGACGCGTGAAGTGTTGTCAGGAAGAAGTGATGGCGCAAGCGTCAGATCCGTCGGCGTCATTTGACCGGCACGCTCGACAGAAATGATTGCGGAGTGATCTGTTTGGACTGCGATCATTTGACCATCGGTTCGAGCAACAACAGCGGTCACAGTTGAATCTGTTCTGCGCGCTTGTTCGAGCAACAGCTTCGGCATCATGGAAAGGTCGCTCCATCCTTGGCGGATTGCGCGATTCTGATCCAGAATCGATTCTGCCTTTTGTTCACTCACCGAGAAAACGCTTCCGCCCAGAACCGCGATCAACACGAAACCCGCGATGACTGCGCCGGCGGGTTCGCGTGCAATTCGGTCGTAATCCACCGCATCGGCTGAACCAATATCGGCCGGAGATTGTTGGGCAAGCATCAGCACAAACAAATAGGTGATGAGAATTGCGCCGGCATAAACGATGACCAGTGAAAACGCCACGAATTCAGCGGAAAGGAGCACATAAATCGCAGCGCCGCTGACAACCACCAACACAAAGTAGAGCGCGCAGAAGACCGGACGGTGATGCGTGATGACTCGAACCGCGGAAGCCACCGAAACAAATGCACAGAGAATCATCAAACCAAGCGGACCCATTTCGCTTGCAGGCGTCGGAATCGTTTGGACAACAATGACGAGAATCCAAGCGATTCCAGCAAGTCCAAGAATGGTCGCGCCCGTGCGAAACTTGCTCCCACTCTGCATGAGCAGCAGTGCGAGTCCAGCGGCGGCAATCGCACACGCGGCATAAAAAATTGTCGGCACCATTGCGCTTCGGTTCTCCAATCTCAAACGAAACCAACACATCCGTGTGTTGGAGGAATGGGGAAGATAATGGCGAATGCGAATGCCTGCAACGACCTTCTTTCGAGGGGTACTATGGGCGCCTGATGAACGCCCTCCAACGGACACTTCCCAACACAATCACCGTTGGTCGGCTTGTACTTTCCGTGGTCTTTTTCGCGGTGATTTCTGGTGTTGCTTGCACTCCAGGTGAGGATCCTTCGCGTGCTTGGTGGGCGGTTTGGATTTTTATTGTCGCCGCCGTGACTGATGTCCTTGATGGCTATCTCGCCCGCAAATGGAAAACGGTTTCTCCCTTCGGTCGGATTCTCGATCCCGTGGTCGACAAAGTATTGGTGATTGGCGGACTTGTTTTTCTCGCCTCGCCACCATTTGTTGGAGGCAGTGGAGTTCTCCCGTGGATGGTTGTCTTGGTCATCGGCCGTGAACTGCTTGTCACCAGCGTGCGCGCGGTGATCGAAGCAGAAGGAACTCCATTCGGCGCGGATTGGGCAGGCAAGATCAAGATGCTCGTTCAGTGCGTTGCAGTGCCCGTGTGCTTTGGCAATGCGGCGATCGAATCGCGCAGAACATCATCTACTTTCAATCTCTTCGCCGAAATTATGTTGTGGGGAATGATCGTGGTGACTGTTGCAAGCGCTATCCCCGCGATGATGCGCGCCGTTCAATTTTTCAAAGACAAATCAAAGGAAATCAAGCGATGACCAGTGGGCAACGCATGCCAAAGGGAATGCCGCCACTGGCGCTTTTCGCGGTGACAATCGGTGGAATAGGACTTCTGCGTCCAGCGTCTGGATCGTGGGGATCACTGCCTCCAGTCGCGCTTGCTTTATTGATTGTGTGGAGCGGGGCTCCGTGGTGGGTTGTTGATGTTTCGTTGGTATTGACAGTCGTGTTCGGAACGATTGCGTGCGTCAAGTTTGGGAAACTTGCTGAAGAGGCATTCGGCGCGAAAGATCCTTCATCCGTTGTGGCAGATGAAACAGCGGGATGCGCAGTGACATTGCTCGCAGTTCCGTGGTGGATGATCGCGACCGGGGATTCAAACGCACTGATGCGTGCTGCGATTGTGTGCGCAACGGGATTCTTTTTCTTTCGGCTCTTTGATGTTTGGAAGCCAGGTTATGTCGGAGATTTGCAGTCGCAACCTCACGGTTGGGGAATTGTTCTTGACGATCTCGCAGCTGGCGCTTGGGCGTGGCCGCCAACAATTCTTTCCGCTGTCATTGCGCTGAATTACTTGAAGTAAAAATCACAGCGGACGAACAGTTCGCATATCGACGCGCGCTTCGAAGACCGTCCGCAAATTGCACAAATACCAGCGCCAACTCTCCGCATCTTCGGCCATTGCCATCAGAGCTTCAGGTCCAGTTCCAATTGGTCCCATACGCAAGACAACTTCGCTGCCGTTTTCGACCGATGGATGCACCGACCATTCAATGCGCACGAATTTGTCATCGACTCGAGAAGGCCAGTGCCAAGTGATGCGTCCGCCCGCGTCAAATTCCTCGATGCCAATCGTCAGTGTTCGCTTGAATTTGCGATCCCATCCAAGCACGATCGATCCTCCCGCGCGAAGATCAACTTGCGCGGCGACTGGGAACCAACGGATCAATCCAGCCTCCGTGGTCAACGCAGCGAAGACTTCTTCAGGATGCGCCGCGATCGTCTCTCGCAAGACGGTCCAAACTCCTTTTTCATCTTGAACAACCATTGGTAAGAATGCTAGGGCTTATGCGCTCTCGTGGTGGACAAGATCGTCGTATGTCTCACGCTCGCGAATCACGCGGAATTGATCGCCTTCAACCAAAACTTCAACTGGCAGAGGATGACTGTTGTATCTGCTTGCCATCGTCATTCCGTACGCACCAGCGGTATAAACCGCCAACAAATCTCCGCGGTGAAGCGGTGGAATCATGCGATCCTCCGCGAGAAAATCGCCAGTTTCGCACAGAGGACCGACGACTTCTGTTCTTTCAAGACCTGGCAATACAAGTTCGCGGGCTCGACGAGGAGGCACAAGCGCAGCGGGCACATCCGTCGGCCATACAAAGTGAAATGCACCATAGTGACTTGGTCGCAAGAGCGTGTGCATACCCGCATCACAGATGGCAAAGTTTCGATCGCCAGACTTCTTGACATACTCGACTTTGGTCAAGAGCACGCCTGCATTGGCTGCGATCGTTCGACCAGGTTCAAGAATTATGCGCAGTCCATTCGTGACTCGATCGCGGAGCAACGGAACAATCGCATTCGCATACTCATCCGCAAGAGGAGACTGATCACTTTCATAATCTGCTCCGAATCCGCCACCAAGATCAAGCGTGTCAATTTGAAATCCTTGCCCAGTCAATTCATCCATCAACGCAAGAGCTTTGGTGACGCTCTCCAAATAGGGCGCAGTCGTATAAACCGGCGATCCAATATGAAGGTGAATTCCGCGAAGGGAAACAAATGGATCGCGTCCATACGAACGAAAAAAAGCGGCGGCGCGTTCAAGGTCAACACCGAATTTGCTCTCGCGCTTTCCAGTGGATGTATATCGATGCGTCTTGGGGTCGACATCGGGATTGACTCGAAGAGCAGCGCCTGTATGAATGCCAGTTTCGCGCGCAATTCGGGCAAGATTCTCGAATTCCATTTCGCTTTCGACATTGAAAAGTCCGATCCGCTGTTCGAGTGCGTATCGAATCTCCGCATCGGACTTTCCAACACCGGCATAGACGAAGTTCTTTGGATCGCCCCCAACTTTCATTGCACGAAAGAGTTCTCCTCCAGACACAACATCCATGCCCGCACCCAGTTCAGTCAGTAGACGCAGAATGGAAAGATTCGAGCAACATTTGACCGAAAAGCAAATCAACGGATTGATTGGTGCGAATGCGTCACGAAGGCGGATGAAGTGCTGGCGAAATGTCGCGCAGGAATAGACATAACAGGGAGTTCCCACGGACTTGGCAATGTCCCGCATCGAAACGCCTTCGCAAGAGAGTGAGCCTTTGAGATATCGAAAATCATCCATAGTGTTCGTCCGTGAAATGCAATCGTTCGAGACACAGGATAGTCGTGGCGCTTCTTATGCGGGCGATGGAGCTTCTTTTTGTGCTTGGACTCTTCTCATTTGGAAAGCCCAACCTGCAAGCGTCGTGGCTCCTCCAAGAAAAATCCAAGCGGTCGGAGAATCAGGGCAATGAAATGATGGAATGATCGTCTCCAGCAAAGGCATTCCGCATCCGAGAAAGAGCAGCGATCCAAGAGTCGCCGCTGCTCCCGCAAGCGCCCAACGTGCAAAGAGGATTCCCAAGCCAAATCCCATGACTGCGCCGCCCGCAGTCACTGCGAAAAGAAATGTCTGTGTCGCAGGGGGCACGAGATCCCACCGACTCTTGATCTGCGCTGCGATTCGTCCACCCGCGCCTGCAAGAAGCGCGATATTTCCAGTTGTGTCTGATGCATCAGAATGAGATCGAGTCTCACCAATGATCGTCAGGATCGAATCGGTCAATCCACTTCGAGCCGCGCGAACAGAGGCAGAAGGAGTCGCCTCTTGATTCGCACTCGCGGAAGATTTCGCTGATGGCAGCGGAGCCGTTGGAGTAATCCCGCGTTCGACCAGCAAACCCGCGAAAAGTAATCCGATGATCGTGCCCGCAGCAGCAAATCCAACGGCGACAGCAGGCCTGACAAAGAGCGCCGCGAGTGCCGCGCATCCAACGCTTGCCGTCGCGGCACAGATTGCGGGAGACCACTCTGGAACAAACGAATCGTGGATGAATCCGCCGAGGCACCAGCCAAGGACTCCGCCTGTGAATGCTGCGATCAGTCCGACCAGGCGTACGCCAGCGATCAGCAGAAAAAAACCTAGCGCAGCAAAGAGTGCAAGAATGAGCGTGGACATCGTTACAGTATCGGTCAATGAACCACTTCCGCTTTGTTGATCATTGCCAAAGAATCGAAAACCACCTATGAGCAGTGGATTGCAAGGTAAATCTGGCGGGAATCGACTTGGGAAAGAAGACAGTCCATACCTCTTGCAACATGCTGGCAATCCTGTTGATTGGTGGCCGTGGTGTCCGGAGGCTTTCGAAGTCGCTCGCAAGCGAAATGTCCCGATTTTTCTTTCGATTGGTTACGCAACGTGCCATTGGTGCCATGTGATGGAACACGAAAGCTTTGAAAATGCAGAGTGCGCCGCACAGATGAACGCGTCATTCGTTTGCATCAAAGTCGACCGCGAGCAGCGGCCCGATGTCGACGACATTTATATGCAGGCATGTCAGATTTATACGCAGGCAACCGAAGGTCGAGCAAGTGGAGGATGGCCACTCTCTGCATTCTTGGAGCCATCGAAGGGGAGACCTTTCTTTGTTGGAACGTATTACCCTCCGCAACCTGCGTGGGGGCGACCAAGTTTTCAGCAACTTCTTGATTCGATTTCGAATTCTTGGTCAACGCGTGAGGGTGCGATGATCGAACAATCTCAGTGCATCGCAGATGTTGTGACATCCGCAATCGCCACTGAACATCCACCTGGAAAAGTCTCCACAACAATTGCCACACGCGCCGCGTTGCAGTTATTGCAAATTGAAGATCGCGAACATGGCGGATTTGGTACAGCGCCAAAGTTTCCGCAGCCCGCGTATTTCTCCCTTCTCTTGGCTGCAGGAGGCGAGCAAGGTGGTCAGGTCGTTCGATCTTCATTGACCAAGATGGCATGCGGTGGAGTCTTCGATCAAGTCGCAGGAGGTTTTCACAGATATTCCGTCGACGAAGCGTGGATGATTCCCCACTTCGAAAAAATGCTCTATGACAATGCATTGCTGGCACCCATATATGCGCAAGTCGCAGCAGAAAACCACGATCCATTTCTTCGACAGATTTGCGAAAGAACGCTGCAATTTGTCAATCGCGAGCTTTCAGTTTCTCACGGTGGTTTTTATTGCGCTCTCGACGCGGATGTCGGAGGCAAAGAAGGAACTGGGCATGCTTGGAATCCCCAACGCACGCTCTCTGTGCTGCAAAATGCAGGAATTCCGGCTGATGAACAAGCACTCCTGCTGACAGTCACAAGAATGGATGGCGCCGCGAATTTTCGAGATCCGCATCATCCAAACGATCCTCCAACATGGGTGTTACAAATGCGTGATCCTGCCGATGCGCTGAATGAAAAAGTCCAACGCGCATTGGAAGCGCTCCATAAAAATCGAATGACATGGCCACAACCCCTTCGCGATGACAAGGTATTGCTTGGATGGAACGGATTGATGATCGAAGGATTTGCGGACTCTGGTCGATGGCTAGAGAACGACCAATGGAAAGCGCGCGCAGAGGAAGCTGCGAATTGGATTTTCGATAATTTGTCAACGGCTGATGGATGGATGCGATGTTGGCGCAGTGGTCGCGCGTCCATACCTGCAACACTCGAAGACATCGCGGGTATCGCCAACGCATGCATGAGCATCTGGCGCAATTCAAAGCAACGAAAATGGCTCGCACGCGCAGGGGATCTCTATTCGAATGCACGCGAGGCATTCTTTGACAGCGAGCACGGAAGATGGAGTGATGTCCGCGCTGGAGACTCGATGTTGTTTGTTCGCCCTCGAAGTTGCAATGATGGCGCTGTGCCTTCAGGTACTTCTTCAATCTTGCGGGTGATGACCGCTCTGATCCAAGCCGAGTCGAAACCATCACTTCGCAGCGACCTCGAGATTTCGTTGCAGGCACTCGCGACCAATTTGACCGATCACCCGCTTTCAATGGCAAACACCCTCTCGCTGCTGCCACTTGCACAAACGATTGTCCCAGATGCATTTACAACTGGCGCAGTCGCCGTGCGATCCTCATTACTGACCGCCAAAGGGGACAAAATTGAAGGCGTAGAAATACGTTGGCGAAATGGAGCCGTGGAAATTACCGCCGAGTCTGGTGCGGAAGTTCTTGCCCACGATGAAAGTCCTCGTGGACTTGGAGTGCGTGTCCACGCGCTAAGTGAAATTGAAATTGATGTCAAATACCCAACCCCAAACGTGACGCACGATGGCGCGAAATATCTCACTGGCTTTTTTCGAATGCCAGTACGGCAAAGAAGCGGTGATGTCGCGAGTGCGGCCAAGCTTCTCGTGACCGTCAGCGTCTGCCGAAATGGTGTGTGCGCGGCAGCGCAGGTAGTCGAAGTGACAGCGGCCCTTCAAACCAACTTCACCAAAGGAGATTAGTCTTCCACGATGTTTCGACTTCTGCTCATTTCAACAGGCGGCACGATTGAAAAAACCTATGACGAATTGGCAGGTGTGCTGACGAATCATGTCAGTGTTCTTGATGTGATGCTTCGTTCTCTTGATCTGCGCGGAGTCACCATCACGCGTCAAGCACTAATGAACAAAGACAGTTTAGATATGACTTCGCAGGATCATCAAGACATTGCCGACGCCGCATTCCAAGGGGCGCAAGAATCGGATGGGATCGTGATCGTGCATGGAACAGATCGGCTTACTTTGACTGGCGAAGCAATTTGCAAACGCTGGTCGCAACCAAATGCGCCTCGCAAGCCTGTTGTTTTAACAGGTGCAATGCGCCCATATGAAATGCGCCGCACGGATGCCGTTCAGAATCTGACCGAATCTCTTATCGCCGTGCAGATTCTGCCAGCGGGAGTGTTTGCCGTCATGCACAATAAAGTCTTGGCTTTTCCTGGTGTCACCAAGGACTTGAACAACGGAACTTTTGTCAAGATTTCCGCGCAGCAACCTGCTGCTGGAAATTCAGGAATGATGCGAAGCTGAAAATCGTCGGATGCGAGATCCGACAGCGCACATACGAAATCCGCTGAAGATCAACTGAACGCCAAAGAAAATCGCAAAGACGAAAAGCGCGGCATCTGGCCACATTACAATCAGGATTCCTGCGATTGTCGTCAATACTCCATTGCCCAAGACGGCGATCCATCCATCGTGGCCACGAAGTCCAAGCGCTGTTGCAATGAGTGCGCCACCACCGATGATTGCAAGTGCGCCAGCAAATTCGGTGATGGTGATTGCGGACTGCTGAGGCGCATCCACGAAGAGAACTCCAAGAATCATTGCCAGAATTGGCCCGACAAATGCCGTCACGCTGCGAATTCCATGCGAAAGTCCAAAGAACGCTCCGAATAATCCAAGCACGCCAGCAATGGCGAGCATGATTCCAAAGATGTACAGCCATGCGAATGTGGCCATAAGTGGAACGGTGACCAAGACCAATCCTCCAAGAATCAGCAGGATTCCATTGATCCATAGAACCCACCACATCTTGGAGTGCAACACCGGAAACATACTTGGAGAAGTGTTCATAATCTGCAATAGACCAATTTGATCAATTATTCGTCAGAGCAGACTTATCCGACTGTCCAACCGACTCGGAGTTTGCTTCGCTTGCAGATTCTTCCGCGGCAATTGCAGATTCGGCAATTCGACCGCCAGCACCAACTTGTTCAAAGCGAACCGTCACACGCTTGGAGACTCCGCGTTGAGGCATAGTCACACCGTGCAATCTGTGGCAAGCTTGCATTGTTCGCTTGTGATGGGTGATCACAATGAAGTGACTTTCATCAAGGAATCCACTGAGTGAATTGCAGAACCGTTCGACATTCGCTTCATCGAGAGCCGCATCGACTTCGTCGAGAATGCAGAAGGGGGCTGGTTTGCTTTTGAAGATCGCCAACAGAAGCGCGACCGTCGTCATGGACTTTTCGCCTCCAGAGAGTTGGGTGATGATTCGTGGCTCTTTTCCAGGTGGTTTTGCACGGATTTCTATTCCAGATGCAAGCCAATCGATTGTTCCATCTTCCATCGGAATCAGATACATATCCGCACTTCCACCGCCGAATAAGCGTCGGAACATTCCGTTTGTTCCGCCGAAATTCTCGCGAACCATGTTGAACGTTTCCTCGAACTGAACCCGACTTGTGGCATCAAGTTCGACCACCAAGCGTTCCAAGTGTTCCTTCGCCGAATCAATATCAGTCAACTGGTTTGCGAGTTCTTGAGTTCGATTTTCCAATTCAGTCAGTTCCGCCATCGCATCAAGATTGACATTTCCAAGGGAACGAATTTCGTCGCGCAGTTGATCCGCTTCAAGCGAGGCGATTGCTCGATCAGTCAGCACAAATGCACCGGACTCTCGCTCCTCGAGATGAGCGGTCCAGAGTGTTTCAAGTTCGAGCCCAAGTTCTTCGCGTGCTTGCGTTGTCAGAGTCTCAAGACGCATCGAACATTCGCGTCGAGCCAATTCGGACTCGCTCCATTGGCGCTCAGTTTCAGAAGCAGATTCGCGCAAAGTTCGAAGCACTTCGCCCGCCGCATCGTTTGCCACAACAGCCATCGAAAGCGATTGCGCCAAATCCGCGAGCCGAACTGCAATCGCATCGTGTTTCTGCTGAGCTCGCTGGGTCACCGAACGGGATTCTGAAATCGATTCCTCGAGTGTTTCGACATGAGCCTCGCGTCGTCGCAACTGGTCTTCCGCCGTGACGCGCTGTCTGCGAGATTCTTGCAATGCAGTCTCGATAAGAATTTGTTCGCGCCGAGCAACTTGCGCCCGACTGGTCGTCTCTCCAAGCATCAAGCGCGCGGCGGAAAGAGTTTCTTGCGCTTGATCAAGGATGTTTTGTCGTTCAAGGGCTTGTTCGCGAGCGCTTGTCGCATTGGCATCCGCCGTGGAAAGTGTTGCGTCGGCAATAGCAAGTCGTTCGATGATCGATGACTGCTCTTGTTGAGCTGCTTGCGCGCGTCGAGCAATCTCTGCAACTTCAAAGCGCACGGCGACTTGATCGCGTTCGATTCGGGTAATGAGTTGCTCGGTTCGTTCAGATTGGAATTCGCATTCGATCGCAGTTCTTCGAGCTGTCTGAAGCGCACTATCCCGCTCCTCGTGGCGATCTTTCGCCGCGCTTCCTAGTGCCGCAACACGCGATGCGTCATCTTCGATTTCGCGGATGCGTTCGCCGAGAATTTGATTTGAGGAAGTCAATTCCGTCAATTCAGCGCGCCGAATGACCGAACCTCCGCTGCCGCCGCGAAGCTTTCCAACAGTGACGGTTCGCAGATGATCGATCACTTCACCCGAAAGCGTGACGAACCGCGAACCAGATTCATCTCCAGTCGAAAGTTGCAATGCTGTCGCGAGATCATTGACCAGCCAAGTTCGTCGAAGCAACGTGTCGATGATTCCTTGCGCGCCACCAGAGACGCGGATGATCGAACCAAGTGGTCGCGCGCCCTCTGGATAAGCCTGCGCAGAAGCGGGGGATGTTTCGTCGAGAGATTCTGCAATTGTCGCCGGCGCGAATGTGACTCTGCCGTCGAGTTCACATGCATGAGCCAACAACGGGGAAGATTCCAACGCCCCATCGACAACCAAGCATTCAAGCCAACTTCCAAGTGCTGCTTCAACTGCGACTGCATTCACTCGATCTGTTGAAACAAGATCTCCTAAAGCTCCACGAACATTTGGGAATTTGTTTTGGTCGCCGAGGACCGTTCGGACTGCGCCGCCCAATCCTTCTCGCGCCAATTCCATTTCTTCCAGAATCGCTCGACGGCTTTCGCCGCGCGTTCTTTCGTCGCGCAAGGTCATCAATCTTTCATTGATTGCAACACCTTCTTCGCCATACGACTCGACATTTCGAAGTTCATTGACCACTTCAGTTTGAATCTTCTCGGCAATTGCCTGAGCCTCGGACCGCCGAGTCGCGGCAAGATCGCGAGCAGCCAAATGAGTCTGCAGTTCGCGCTCTTGTTCGTTCGAGCGAGCAGTCACTCGGACTGATTCGGCTTCGATGGATGCAAGCCGTTCTTCAGCGGCATGGCGTCGAGCTGCCAGACGAGACTTTTCGCGTTCGAG
>SXSS01000011.1 GCA_005792145.1 Planctomycetia bacterium
ACCACTCGTTGGTCCAGTCTCTTGCTGGGGGTCTAACAGCAAAGGGCAGAGTACCCCCCCAGGTGACCTAGGTAATTGTTCGAGGGTTTCTGCTGGATATTTGCATACGCTTGCCATTCAAGCCAATGGCACAGTGAGAGCATGGGGTGCAGGAGCCACCAACACGATTTCCTCTCCAAACTATCGGCAATCTATGGTTCCAGTAAATATGCCCGAGCCGCCATACGGCGACGGATATCCACTTGGAACCTGTAGCGAAGTTTCAGCGGGGCTTTTCCATAGCGTGGCGATCCGAACCAGAATCATTGATGGAACTCCAGAGAACGATCTGCTCGACGGAAGTGTCGTCTGTTGGGGAGCCGGAATCATCGGGCAACAATCTCCTAATTATTTTCAGAGTATTACCCCTCAAAACCTCGGTGCATGCGCTAAAGTTTCAGCGGGGCACTATCACACACTTGCTCTTCGACGAGATGGAATTGTGAGGGCTTGGGGAGCGGGGCAGAGCAATGACGTCTGGCCAAACCTAGGACAGTCTGCAGTTCCGACGAACCTTGGACCATGCTTCGATATTGCTGCCGGCGGTTTTCACTCCGTTGCGATCAGGAATGGTGGTAGTGGTGGCAGCGGTTTCGTGCAGACATGGGGCGCTGGCCAGACCAATACTTCTTTCCAATCTGAGTGGGGACAATCCATCGTGCCTGTGACGTTGGGACTTTGCACTCGAGTTGCTGCTGGCGTTTTTCACACCGTAGCCCTCAAAGTTGACGGAACTGTCAAAGCCTTTGGTGCGGGAACAACCAATATGGGAATCTTTCCGATGTTTGGACAATCGATTGTTCCTGCAAATCTTGGGATTTGTACTGATATTGCCGCTGGTGGTGCTTACATTGGATCTTCCGGATCGCACACCTTGGCAATCAAGGAAGATGAAGTTGTTTCGGGTTGGGGTGCGAATAATGACGGGCAAACCAATGTTCCTGGTGTCAATTCAAATTGGATTCAGATCTCAGCTGGAGGACTTCACTCTGCTGCAATCAAGTCGTCAACATCTATTTTGCCTTGCCAAGGCGATTTCAATTCAGATAGAACGCGAGATGGGCTTGATCTGACCTTCATTCTCTCCGCTTGGGGAACTGCAAGTGGGGATATCACTGGTGACGGAACAACCGATGGGCTCGATATGAGTTATCTCTTGTCTGGTTGGGGTTTCTGCCCGTAACCATTCTTTTGAGATTTAACCCCGACGCACAGTGATCACAATCACTTCGGCAGGGCAATTCACGCGAAGCGGAAACCAACCTCCGACTCCAGTCGTCACAAACAAATGCGAATCGCCTTGGTGATAATGGCCCGCTCGCAACACGCTTGACTCTGCGGCGCGCGGTTTCTTGCGCAGCGAAGGCAGAAGCGCGAATTGTCCGCCGTGCGTGTGTCCAGAAAGTGTCAGGGGAACATTGCACTTTGCAGCCTCGCGAAACGCCTTGGGATTATGTGCGAGCAGCAAGTGCGGCACCGTTCCTTGCTGAAGAATAGTCCGAACTTTTTGGGCATTCCCTGCGATGGTGCGCGACCAATCGATCCCGCCGACGCGAAGTCCACCGCGCGCAGTGATCGTCTCGCCGCGAAGAGTTGTCATCCCAGATTCTCGCGCAAGCCGCATGACGCGTTGCTCATTGTCGAGCAAGTCATGATTTCCAAGCACGAAATATCGACCCATCGACGCGCGAAGTTGGCCGAGTGAAGCAAAGACAGGTTCGCATCCTGCAACATCCAAGTCCACAACATCGCCAGTGCATGCGACAAGATCTGGCTTCGACTTTGCAAGAAGGTCGACAGCTTCCAGCGCGCGAGAAACAGGCATCATTTCTCCAACATGCAAATCGCTGATGTGGCCGATGCGAATTCCATCAAACTTGGCGGGCCAATTTGCAACCTTCAATTCGATCTTGCGGATCTCGATCGACTGCTTCAAGTGATTTCGCAAAAGAGCGCCACCAACAATTTGGTCTGGCAATTTTGTCAGCACCGCGTGACGCAACTTGGCGCGCGCCATTCGCCCGTCATTGCCTGTGCGCGCGGCAAGTTTTCCGTGAGTGACCAATTCCTTTATGGTGACACGAACATTCTTCGCTTTAGAACTTGACATTCACCCCCACAAAAAGACCCTGCACACCGCCATCGAAAATTGCAGCGTTGTTGTCGAGTTTGAAGTCCTCCAAGCGATACCCAAACTGCACGCCACAGTTAGGAGAAAACATTGCACTGACGCCAGCACGAACAAAGGTGAAATATTGTCCGTTTGTGAAGTTCGATCCCGTTCCGCCGGTCGCTTCCATATTAATTGATTCCACCCAAGGAATGCGGCCTTTCAGATTGAAATCGAGTTCGATCCCTGCGCCGATTCCAGGCATCACGGCATCCATCGACCACGAATCATTGGTGCCAGCAGTTTGATCGCTCACTGAAAGTGACGCGCTGTACCAACGCACTGCGCCGAGCGCTTTGAAACGGAGGTCGGCCTTGTATCCGCCATCCGTTGCGGTATTGCGTGCGTTGACGATCGTCTGCCCCCACGGAGTTTGTTGATCAGCGAATGGCTGCCAGAGCGTGACATCGAATTCGCAACCAGCGCTTGCGGCGGAAAAACTATTTGAAAGTTGATCGCCAATTGACATATTGACTGACCCGAACGAACCCGCGGCGGTTGCGGTTGTTGTTGCGTCGGTCGAAAAAAACCATCCAGTCGCCATCACTTTATAGAAGACGCCCCAAGACGCAGAAAGTTCGCCGTTGAAAGTCGCTTCATATCCATTCAGTCCCAGCTCATCATCAACGGTAAAGGTTGCGCCGTTCAAAGATGTATTGGCACGCACTCGCGCCATCCAAAGCGCGGGAGAAAATGTGATGTGGAAATCACCTGCGGTGCGTGAGGCATTCGCCGTGGGAGCCGGAGTGGTGGTGGAACCTGACGCAGACTTTGGAGGCGTCGCGGTCGTCGATGCCGCATCCTGAATTGCATAAAAGTTCATCAAATCTGTCACAGAAATGGGCTCTGCCGGCAAAGGACCTTCGACTCGGGCGGACGCCAAAGAATTTGCGAGCGCAATGACCAAAGGCACGATCAGGGATTTGCGGGTGAAATGCACTCCGTGAGCCTACCTCCTTCCATCCGACCACCCAATGCGATCTCACTGGGTCCACTGGCGTGGGTGCTTCCTTCGGCGCTGCATTTTTCTTATGCGCGTTCTGGCGGACCTGGCGGGCAGAATGTCAACAAGGTCGAATCGAAGGCGCAACTTCGCGTTGCGATTGCATCGATTGGCGGACTTGATCACTTCGCACGCATGCGACTTGCGCGGATGGCGGAATCGCATTTGTATGGCGGTGATCCTGATGATCCGATTTCCATTGAATCGCCTGATGCAGAAATTCGATTCTCGGCAGAAGAGCATCGATCGCAGCGGGCTAATCATGATGAATGCATTGCGCGACTGCACGACCTTGTCTTGCGTGCCGCAGTCGTGCCGCGACGAAGACGCAAGACCAAGCCAACGCGTGGATCGCGCGAGCGAAGATTGGAGTCGAAGAAAATTCAGGGCGAGAAGAAAGAGCGGCGGCGCAAAAACTGAAAATTAGGCTTATATATAGTCACTTGAAGGTTCGTGCAGATTTTTGGCAGCGGACTGATTCGACCAAGCAGCTCAAACAAATTCAGATTGATTTATGCCAGCGCCGCGGGACGCAGGTCTTGGCGCTCAAACATGCTGCGCGCTGAAATCCAGCGCCCCTTCCGGCGCGCGCCAAGACAACTACGCGGACTCCGGCTCGGCTTGCAAACTCGCGCAGGACATGCCTCCCGACGGCGCACACTCAAAACGATGTGCGTTTCCGCGGTTGTATCCGTGGCTGTGTGCGTGGCTCGAATCCGTTTGCGTCTCCAGCCGTTGGAAAGTTCTCTCGGGCGAGTTCCGCAGGCGGCCGACGGCGCTTGCTAAAAAAATCGTCAACTGGATCGTGTCGGTCGCCGAGGACTGTTTGAGCCCCGAGAGAACTTTTCACGGCTGTGCACTTATGCATTTCCGTGGCTGTATCCGTGGCTGTATCCGTGGCTGTATCCGTGGCTGTATCCGTGGCTGTATCCGTGGCTGTATCCGTGGCTGTATC
>SXSS01000086.1 GCA_005792145.1 Planctomycetia bacterium
AGAAGAATCTATTGGTGGTCAATGGGATCGAATAGTCGCGGCAAATGTGTTTGCAAAAGCAGACTTTGAAGATCAAGGTCGCGGACCGCCACCACCCGCGCCACCACCCGCGCCACCGCCTGCGCCACCGCCTGCGCCGCCACCTGCGCCGCCACCTGCGCCGCCACCGATAGCACCACTTGTTGAAGCAGGAGAAAATCCTTGCAGTTGTGAGAAAGTCATCGGTACAGTCATTGAAACATAGCGGCCACTCCCGCGTTGTTTTTCGAGCCTCGAAGGAGGAAGGAATGAATATCCACCGAGCGCGCGGTGAACATAATCTGGAGCGCGAACGACAAGAGATTCGTGCGTGTATTCAATTGTTGCCCAGTCATTTTCCCACGCTTCTGGTTCGACGAGAGATTTAATAAGTTCGATCAGGCGCTGTCCCTTGGCAGCATCGGTTGCACGTTCTGGGCTTTCGCCCCCATTTCCAAAGAGGTTGCCGCCACCACCTCCACCTCCGCCACGACCGCCACCGCCGCCGCCGCCGAATCCGCCGAATCCGCCACCGCCTCCACCACCGCCTCCGCCTCCGCCATTTCCACCGCCCTGATTGAATGCGGCGTCGATATTGAAGTCGGGCGCATTGTCGAAGTATGGAACTTCATACAGCAGATCCTTTATCGGATAGAGCTTGATTATTCTCGTTCCGCGCCGCGATAAATTATCCTTTGTTCCAACTTCAAGAAATCCGCCGCGAAGTTGCCAAGTGCACGCGTGTTCAGTTGAAATTTCGGCGAGAACTGTTTCGAGCGCATCGAGAGCGCAGACACGTTGCAACTTGAGTGTGATCAATTCTTCAGAATCCATACCTGTCGAATTCTTTTCAGTGAGCCAACGCGCCACCATCTGTACTCCAACAATTTGTTGGATGTAGTTGATCGCATCTTTTGCAGGTGTCTCATCAAAGTCGATTGAGATTTCGGTGTGAAGCAACGCAAACAAAATATCTTGGTCTTCGGTCAGCAGTTCTGGAGTGGCTGGCGGAGCGGGAGTCGTTGCCTGCACAGGAGCCGGCTTTGATGAAGCGGCGGGTGTTGCTGGCGTGACTGGCGCACGCGCTGCTGGCGTGACTGGCGCACGCGCTGCTGGCGGAGTCTGCGCCACAACTGAAGCGCTCACAGCCGAGCATGCAACGAGTATGGAGGCAATCAATTTGTGTTCGATATGCACTATGACTCTCCTTCGATTTGAAGAAACGCTACTTCGATGATTCTAGCAAGGAATTGAGCGTTTTTATCGAAAATCCAGATTCTTCAAGACACAAAAGTGCCATTGCATTGCCCGCAACCGCCACTCTGCTATCCCAAGGGGCGGTTCGGATCGCTCCGAGCGTTCGTTGTGGGTCGCGAGCCAAATATGACGAGACGTCGTCATACGCCAATTGTCGAAGAAATCTCACGACGCCGATTTGCATCGAACGAGCTCGATACTGCTCGCCGACTGGTGTCAAAAGTGGATCTGTCATCATCAGCGCAAGCGCAAATCCTGGTCGAGCAGTTTGCGCCGTCGCGCCTTTGCTGGCAAAACCAGAGAGCGAGAATGCCCCAATAAGATCAGCGGGCACGCGGGTCGTCACTGGAGAATCCGCACCGTCATGCACGCCGATCTGCACGTGCGAGAGCGCGGCACGCGCCGCGCGTGCGATTGACGCATGATTCTCTGGAACTGGTCCAAGCTTTTGATCTGCAAGCAAGAGCCAACCAAGAATTCCAACAATTTGGTTGCGCGAACTTCCATTCCAGCATTGATCGATCGCCTTCACCAATTCCGCACGATCAACCAATGGCTTTCCCGCAGAATCGAGCGAGGCCAACGCTGCGGCGGCGAGTGATTGTTCAAGAGGATCTCCGCGAAGAATCACTTTGTTTTCTGATGATGACTTATCAATCGCAGCATCTGATGCTTGGGGCTTTCGCAAATCTTTCACATCAGCAGAAACCATTTTTATCAGTAAACCCCGCGCATTTGAGGATAAAGATTCCGCTGATGGCGATTCCTTCAGATGATCGCCGTGAACTTCGAGTTCGAGTGCGGCCAGAACGATCCACGCAATCGACTTGGGATCCGCGAGCGGATCCTTTTCTATTTCCGAAACATCGTGCAGGGCCGTCAGAATCTCAAGCGCAACGCTCCGTGCGCGAATCGCCATCGCTTCATCTGTCGCGTTGAGGGTTGCGCATCGTGCGAGTGCAAACGCGGCGAGCGATTGCTCCGCTGGTGCTGCGTTTATGGAATCATCTTTGTCTTCGGCGGGAAGATAATCACCGCGTAATCCAAGCGATTGCAATGCGCTTTGTTCGCCTGCTGACTGCGCTTCGTTGCTCTTGCTTGCATGGATCATCGATCTCTCAAACCATTTCAGAATTTCATTTGTTCCAGTCTGCGCGCTCCGCACACTCTCGCTGGGTTCTGGTATGGGCTGAAGGCGACTTCCGCGATTGACAAATGTCGGCAACATTGTTGATGCTGGTTGCACGATGCGGGTGGCCTCGAAGGTGTAAAGCCCAACACGCTCGGTCGTGGGAAGTGCATCAAGATCCCGCGCTGGAAGACCAAGTTGCATCACAAGAGAAAGCAAAGTCTGATCGGGAGCTGCCGCAGCATTCAGCGCTTGCAAGACTGCAGGATGAGCAGCGGCCCAAGTGTTTCCGCGGCGAACTGCGATTCCATCAAGAGCGGGCTCGATCTCTCGAGAAGCCTCCAAATATGTCCCACCGATGAGCGGCTCTGGTTTTGAGCCAAGTTCGAGTTCGAGCGTGATTTTGTCCCAGTTGATGGGCGCAGAATCGCCATTGATTTTGATAATGCGCTGTCTGGCATCTGCCAAAGCTGTCTGCAGGGCCCCCCGAATGGGGTCTTTTTCTTGAGAATCTCCGACCCCAATAACCTTTGCATCTTTGCGCAAAATGACCACCGCGGACCATATTTCTGGATTGGCTAAAATCGTGGAATTTGCGGGGATTTCGCCCAAATCCACATACTTTCTACACTCAACCCAAGCACTCAGGACGTCTGCTGTGGGGGGAGGGGTGGTCGCCCCCAAAGCAACAAAAAATACGAAAAAATGGAGGATTGTTTTGGCAATTGTCCAAATTTGGGGCATCTTCCAATTGTACGGGTCAGTCATAAGTTTGACTGCGATGGTCAAGACAAGAGTGTTGAGATGTTTATACACCGACTAATTCCATATGAGGTAACCAAACAGAAGCTCGCGCTTCTGACGATTCTTTCATTTTTGGCAATACTCTGATTTATCAAGCGCCATTTTCGGCACAGCAACCCCCCTTCGGGGGGCGGATGGGCGGATGGGGAGACTCGCCCGGACACGCAAGTGTTACGGGTGCCGAAAAGCGCGACGGCCTGCGAAATTTCGCAGGCCGTCGTTGCTTTTGCAGTAAAGCTTTTTGCCTAAAAGCTTTTGGAATAAAAGTATTCAATCAGTCGAGCTTGATCTTGTCGGTTCCCAAAGCTCCGTGATCATCCATGCCGCCTTTGGTTGGCTTGGGCTTCTTGGGCAGAATGAACGAATCATCTTCAGCGGCTGGAGTTTCATCACGTCCGCCACCCGCTCCGGCCGTCCACTGAGCACGCTTCAAACTCAGCCCGATCTTGCGATCTTCAGTATCAACGCGAAGAATCTTCACGTCGACTTCTTGGCCAGCCTTCACGATGTCCATTGGATTTTCGACCTTCTGATCGCTCAGTTCGGAGATGTGCAAGAGACCTTCCAAGCCATCTTCAAGTTCGACGAACACGCCGAAGTTGGTGATCTTGGTGATGGTTCCCTTGACAATCATTCCAGGGCGATATGCGCTTGGAATCGCTTCAACCCACGGATCCTCCGTCAATTGCTTGACGCCAAGTCCAACGCGTTGCTTCTCTTGATCGACTTCGATGACCACGCACTTGATCTCGTCGCCTTTCTTAAAGGCTTCGTTTGGATGCGCAATTTTCTTGGTCCACGACATATCAGAGATGTGCAGCAGTCCGTCGATGCCGGCTTCGATCTCGATGAACGCGCCGTAGTTGGCGAGATTTCGGACTTTGCCGGTGATGACTGTTCCAAGTGGATAATGCTCTGCGACAAGGTCCCATGGATTGACTTCGCACTGCTTCATACCGAGCGAGATTTCCAATTTGTCCTTGTTGAAGTCGAGAACGACAACATCGATCTCTTGTTCCGCGGCGACGATTTCGCTTGGATGATTGACGCGTCGAGTCCAAGACATTTCGCTGACATGCACAAGTCCTTCGATGCCATCTTCGAGTCGCACGAATGCGCCGTATGACATCAAACTGACAACAGCGCCTCGCACGCGGGCACCCACGGGATACTTCTTTTCGATTTCTTCCCATGGACTTGGTTCGCGTTGCTTGAGACCCAATGCAACCTTCTCGCGTTCGCGATCGATATTGAGAACCTTCACTTCGATCTCTTGACCGATGCGCACGATTTCGGATGGATGGTTGACACGGCCCCAAGACATATCGGTGATGTGCAGAAGTCCGTCGATGCCGCCGAGGTCGATGAATGCGCCGAATTCAGCGATATTTGTGACTGTTCCCTTGACGATGTCGCCTTCCTTGACCTTGGTCAAGAGGTTGCGGCGGGCATCTTCGCGTTCAACTTCGATCAGCTTGCGACGGCTGATGACGATGTTGCGTCTTTCGAGATCGATCTTCAATACAGCTGCACGAATCGTGCGGCCGACAAAGTCGCCGACATCGCCTGGACGACGAACATCAACTTGCGAGGCAGGCAAGAAAACTGGAACGCCGATGTCGACCAACAGTCCGCCCTTGATCTTGCGGAGAACTTTTCCTTCGACGACATCGCCTTCCTTCTTGGACTGCAGCAACAATTCCCAACCGCGGATGCGATCGGCTTTGCGCTTGGAGAGAACAATGTTCCCGTCCTGATCTTCGATTTCTTCCAAGAGAACATCGACATCATCGCCGGGCGATACGCCGCCGGCATCATCGAATTCTTCCTTGAGAATTTGTCCTTCACTTTTCAGTCCGACATCGACGATGACATAATCGCCGCTGATGGATACGACGCGTCCTTTGATGACGCTGTTTGGGGAGCCGATCGAAGCGCCGGCTTTGGTCAAGATGGCGGTCAAATCTTCGTCGATTGGCCTTTCACCGAATGCTTCTCGAAGCATGTTCGCTGTGGCGTTTTGATCGAGTCCGATGTCTTCAATTAAGTTGTAATCAACCATGGTGGGGGGTGCGTTCCAAAATGCGCAGAGGGAGCACGTTGCTCAATCTGCAAGGCGAGGTGCCGCCGAGACGCTCTCGGTGGCGGGTCGATGAATATATCAGATTTCGTGGGGTTTTCTTGGTGGTATGTCTTTTCGCATAGATATGAATCCAATGAGCCCGACCACATTGATTATGAAGCAGAGAAAAAAGAACCACGCACCCCAACCCGCTTTCGCCATAGGGTAATAGAGCGCAACTGCAACAAATGGCGCAATTGCCCCTCGAATGCCGTTGAGAGTCACATGCAGAGCCATATATTCGCTATCTCGGTGGGCCGGAGCGAAGTCGTGATGGCCTAGATTCCAAGCAAGCGATCCACCCGCAAATCCAAGTCCAAGCAGGACGCTTGCGAAATACATCAGCCAGAGTGAATCGAGGAGAGTCGCCAACCACATCGCCAAAGCTGCAAGCACAAATGTCCATCCGTGAACTGATCGAAATGCGACGACATGAGTCTTGACAAGAAATCGCGACCATGCGGGAAGAGCCAGCGGCATCACTAATAAAGGAATGACGGTTGTTGCGAGGATGCCTTCCAAATATGAAGTATGAAATTGATCGTTGAGCACAATCACTTGCGGTGGACCCATCATCAGATTTCCAAGTCCAAAGATGGACATCCACCACATAAATCGAGCATAGAAACGATCCTCGCGCAAGAGTGCCAAGAGTCGTCGTGGATCAAGTCGCGCTTCGCCTTGCTTTCGCCCATCTTGCTCCGCGCGTTGCAGTCGTCGTTGTCCTCGGAGTCGCACTTTTCTATAGATCGCATTTCCTGCAAACCCCGCCAGCGCAAGCACGGGATAGAGATATCGAAAACTTGCAGGCGCAATATCCATTGCCTGACCAATGACGAATCCCGCCAGCGCAAGAACGACGGCTTGCACCATCGCCATTTTGCCTGCAATAAGCGTGCGATTTGCACGCGGGTAATTATTGCGCCAGACGGCGGTTCGGATGGTGATGACTCCAGTCCACGCTGCGCGCGAGAGGAAGATCAGCGCCGTCAATGCAAAGAGTCCGTACGAATTGATTGGGATGAACGCAACCAAGACGACGCACATACATGTGACAACTTGCAATCTGCTGATGAACTGAACTTTCTCGCGGCCATGCGCAAGACCTTCCCAAATGAAACTTGTCAGGTTGGCAACATTCGGCGCAGCGATGACAGCAGCGATGGCGAAATCCAGTTCGGCTGGACTGATTCCTGGAGTGCCTGCAAACATTTTCTTGACGATGATCGCCATCGTTCCGCCTTCAAGCGCGCCAAGCATCAGAGGCAAGAGAAACCACGAGAAAAGTTCGCGCGCATAATTCGCGCGGAGCATCGGCGGCAGTGATCGCGGATGAAATCCAGCGACAAAGTGGTTCAGTTTGTTGAAAAAGAATTGTGTGCCGAAGATATGCACGGGAATGTTTTGTAAGAGCGGGCTGGGTCGAAACAGATTGACCAAGAGTAGGGAGAAAGACCGCTGCAGGTGAGTTGGGTGCTACAGTATTCGTGCGACGTCCGGTCCCGCCGGCGGCGATTGGCTATTTCAGCGCTCGAACCTTGCACGAACCCACGGGATCGCAGATCTGCGACGAAGATCAAGCCTCCGGCCTTGCGCCGAGTGGAAGATCGGGATCGACGGACTTCGAACCCACCTGCGAGTTGGGTTCGAGCTCACCAGTCAATTTGGGTCGCTGATCTTCGGATCTCGACCGCGAGCTCGCTCGATCTGCCCGGCGGGACCAGACTTCGCATTCACATCACTGCGCTGCGAAGTATCCGCAAACTTTGTTCGAGAGAGTCTGGAACGACGCGGACTTCTCCAACAGTCGCCATAAAATTTGTGTCGCCTCCCCAGCGTGGCACGACATGCACATGCAAATGTTCTGGCAATCCTGCGCCAGCTGCCCGTCCTTGATTCAATCCGACATTCACGCCTTGCGGACGAAACGCGCGTTCGACTAGACCGACGGCGGTATCGACAAGCGCCCACAATTGTGCGCGTTGATCAGTGGAATAGTCCATCAATGTCGGTCGTGGATCGCCCAGTGCGATCAGCAGATGACCATTGGAGTACGGATATCGATTGAGCATGATGAGTCCGTGCGCATTTCGAAAAACAACATGGTGCGCAAGGTCGTTGCTCGAATCTTCCCACGCAGCGCGCAGAAAGTTTGTTGGAGTCGAGACGCCCGAAGCGCGAATATCTGCTTGGCGAGATTCGAGTTCTCGCAGATATGTCATTCTCCACGGTGCCCAGAGATTTTGATTTGCCATATTGAACGATGTTAGAAGCGTCGTGTCGAAAATGTGAAAGCGCGGATCAACGCGCGCGCGCCCAGCGCAGTAATTCCAGAGGAGTCGGTGGTTTTCCTTGCATCAGCACGCCAATACGGAAGACACGAGATGCGATCCAAACGAGCGCAATCGTCGAGAATGCATTGACGGCAAGCGCCGCCGCGATTTGCCATAGTGGGATTGGCTCCACCGCTCCGGTGGTGCGCAATACCATCACAAATGGACCGATCGGCGGGACAAAGCTGGTGATCGTCGCCAACCAACCCGTTGGATTTTCTGAAATTGGAAGCCAAAGCAACAGTGGAATCATCATGACGATCATGGCAGGTTGCACCAGTGATTGAGCTTCGCGAAGATCGCTGACTGCGCTGCCAACTGCAGCCATAATTGCGGCAACCATGAAATAGGCAAGCAAGAACCAGAAGAAAAAGAGAATCAGACTTGAAAGAGGAACGATGTCAAGCATCGTCAGGAATGCAAGGCCGGCAATTCCAGCAGCGCCATATGTAGAGAGCATAAGGAGGCTGACGAATCCTTGTCCAAGGATTTTTCCCGCGAGAAGTTCCAGCGGGCTTGTCGCAGAGAGAAGAACTTCGATCACCTTGCTTGATTTTTCCTCGATCGTTGTCGTGAGCAATTGATTTGCGCTGGTGAATGCGGCGATCCACATGAGCATCATAAATCCGCCCGGAATCATAAAACGCAATTGCAGATTTTCACTTGCCTTTGCACCAGTACTTGTCAAGCGTGCCGTTTGTGCTTGTGGTTGGCGAACAAGAGCCATTGCTTTGGCGAAATCATTTCCTGTCCGTTCCACGCGCGCAGCAACTGTCGCTCGGCGGGCGACTCGTGTAAAGAGAGCGGTTGTCTTGGCAGGAGAATTGGAGGGGACGAGAAGCGATATATCCGCATCAGCCGGAGGATCTGCCGCAAGGAGTACTGCTGGAATTTCTATGAGCGCAAGCAGTTCGCCACTTTGAACTTGATCGCGTGTCGCCGCAAGATCGGCATCGATGGAAATGGACCGCACTGAGACTTCGACAGTTGTTGTAATGTCGGTCAGACCATCAAGTGCATCAAGATCGCCGCTCTGGTTTTTTTTCAGCGCATCGCTGATCGCCGCGGCAGGCGAGTTTTTCTCTGGATTTTTTGGCTTCTTATATAGATCAAACGCTTTTTCGATTGCGCGCGCCACTGAGCCATCGGAGTCCGCGACCACAATTGTTCCGCGAACTGGAACTTCATCATTCGATATCAGGAAAGGCATCACGCCAATAACCACAAACATCACGAGGGGAAAGAGAATCGCTCCAAAGATAAATCCTTTCGTCAGCACAGTATGGCGAAACTCGCGTATCGCGATCGTGGAGATGCGAGAAAAACGAAATCCACTTGACTTATTTTTGTCAATCACGCCGCACCTCGCGCTGGCTGTCGTGCGTGACCGCCGTGTTCTGTGACCAAGCGCACAAAGACATCGTCGAGAGAGACGCGCGCAATCTCAATTCGTCGGCAGGGGACGGCAGCGAGCGCGTGCGACATCACCGTGTGTGGGTCTGTTCTTTCATTGATAAGCAGAACCGTAGTCCGTCCATCGTCGGCAGTTTTCACTGATTCGATTCCTGTGATCGCTTCGAGCGCACGAAGATCGATATTGATTCCTGGAAGTGGTTCGATCTCGACTGCGCGTGGGGAAAATCTCTGCGAGACTTCTTGTATAGACGAGTCGAGGATTTTTTCTCCACGATTGATCAATACAACGCGCTCGCACAACTGCTCGGCTTGTGCCATCTGATGCGTGGAGAGGAAAATTGTGCGTCCTTCACGATGCAAATCTTGAACAGCCGAAATGAGAATGCGTGCATTGACAGGGTCGAGGCCAGAGAATGGTTCATCAAGCACGATCAGATCTGGTTCGTGCAGAACTGCGCCAATAAACTGCACTTTTTGCTGCATACCTTTGCTGAGTTCTTGGCAGCGAGATCGAAAAACACCAGGAAGCTCAATTCGTTCAAGCCAACTTTCGACACGAGACGTGAGTCCTTGCCTTGGCAGACCCTTCAGTCGTCCGAGATAGATCAGAAATTCCCCAACGCGCATTCGTTTATAGAGCCCGCGTTCCTCCGGCAAATATCCAATTCGATCCTTTGCGTCCAGCGCATCTCCACCTAGGACGCGAAGTTCTCCACTGTCTTGACGAATGAGCGACATAATCATTCGAATTGCGGTGCTCTTGCCAGCGCCATTGGGGCCGAGCAAACCAACCAGAGATCCCCGCGCAACTTCGAGATCAAGATGTCGGACAGCTTGAACCGCTGCGAATCGTTTCGCAACCCCACGAAGAATCACAGCTGGTTGATTTGTCGAATTCGTGATGAGTGGAATCACTTCTTCGCAGGTTTCGTTGGTGGGGTCGGGGTTGCTGGTGTCGTTGGAGTTGCAGGCGCAGGGTTCTTCGCCGCATTGACAAGTGCTTGGATTTCAGGAGGCAGCGCGAAAACTGCTGGGTCGATTGGGCTGAACTCGACTGCGCTGATAGTCAGAACTTGTTTCTGCCCCATCATGGAATTTTCTTGGACTTTGGCAACTGTTCTGCCTGAAAAAGCCTCGAAATTCTTGTATGTCGTGGTCACTTCAATTTCACCAATCTGTGAATTCACCTTGGCTGATGAACCAATCATGTGTCCTGATTCGATGCTGTAAAAACGCGTCGCTTCATCTGCGCCGCACTTCAATTTGACTTGATAGCAAGGAGCTCCTGCAAAGGTTATTTTTCCTTGGACAGTTGGAGCATCGCATCCCATCGCTGGATTCAGTTCAGCTGCGATGCTAGATTCGCGAAGGACTCGCGTAAGTTCTTCTGGCGTCATAATGCTCGCTCCACGCATTGGATCGATCGACCAACCCGTGGTTCCGTTGACACCTTGACGGATTTTTCCAAAGCCTGGAATTTCTGTTTCGATGAGCAACATATTTGGATCGACAGATTTGGTGACGATCGTTCCTTTGAGAGATTGTGCCGGCATTTCAATATTTCCAGTTTGCGTTCTGGCTGTCTGCATACGGATCAGGTCCGCTCCGCCACTTGCTTCGATCGCCTTGGCGAAAATCTCCTCCGCGCTTGGCATTGTCCCTGATGTATCGAGCGTTCCCTTGCTCGGCGCAGGGGCTGATGGCAACTTCAAAGATGGATCTGTCTTTTGATCTTCATTTGCTGTTTGACCAATCGCAAAACTCGAGAATGCGATGAGAGCAACAACTGTCAAGAGTGCTGGTGCGAATTGAATTGGGGATTTTGCGTTCTGCTTCATAGTGTTTGTTGGCTTTCTTATCGGTTTTTTACTTCGGACAAATTTTCAGAGCGTTCGTGCGCGATCCATTGAAGCGCGTCACGAAGTTCGCAATCGGGAGAGGAAGTGTAGTCGCCACGAGTCGGAGGTGTGCCGATCTGCTGGCTCACCCCGATTCCTTCGACCATATTGCCAGAAGGTGTTCGAAAGTCACCAATTGCATGAAGGAGGACATCGCCATTTTGCAGATTGTGTGTTGTTGCAGGCAATGCCGCACCCGCGGTTGTCTGGCCGAATGGTTGAGCACGCTTCACATCCAACAATCCTGCCGCGAAAATTTCAGATGTGCTTCCAGTGTGGCCATCGATGAGGATTGCAACCGGTCCTGTAAAAACTCCGATTGAATTGCCAGTGCGATCGACCGTTCGAGGATTGGTGCGAAAGTCGATCTTCATATCTCGGCCGCGCATCGTTCCGAGTGATGTTGGTTCTTGAAGAAAATGTCCTGCGACTCCAGTTGCCATCAATCCGAGTCCTCCAGGATTGCCGCGAAGATCGATCACGATTCCATCCGCAGTTCGAAATGTGTTCAATGCATCGTCGATGGTTGCGGAGAGCGCGGTCATCCAAATGCTGAAGCTGAGATATCCGATGCGTCCAGTTTTCGATGGATCTCCACCGATACTTTTGATCTCATCTTCACTGAGCCAGCACCACTTGGATTCTGCCGCAAATGGCGGAAGATTTCCCATCTTGACCAATTCGCCTGGTGGGTCGTCGAAGGTGATGAAGATCTCGTGCTCTTGCGCGTTTGAATCGACGAAGAGATACTTCGGGCTCATTCCAGGACGACCGCCGATGAATGCGCTGACTGCTTGTTCGCGAGCAAGTCGCTCGAGCGATGTTCGCGGTGGACCAAACTCTTTGATGATTGGGTCGATCGCATCACCGTCGGATGAAATCAGTTTCCAACCCGTCTTGATTCCGGCTATTGCTGCTGGACTTTTTTCGGCAACGCGTGTGACGATCACATCGCCGCCAAGAACTTGCACTGTGATTCCCGACCAACCGCCAACAGCACCTGGCGAACCCGAAACAGAATTTGGAATAATTGCAAAGTGACTTTCGCCTAGCGTCTGAAGCATGTCGCGAAGAACGGTCCGAAACATTTCAGCGTCGGTTGCCGCAACGGCGCGGTCGCGAAATTGCAGGCGCGTTTCATTCCACTGAACTTTATTGATTGCAGGATCAGGATGCGTGTCGCGAATGATCGCCCAGACTTGGTCAAAGACCATCCCATTCAGCAACGCCTGCGACTCTTCCAAGGGTTGATCTGCTTGCAGCGCTGGCTTCACTGTTGGCGAAGTCATCGCCGGTGATGCTGTGGGATTCGATTGGCATCCGCCGAGGAAAGTCGCAGTGACCATCGCAGTCAGGCAGGAGATAAAAGGTTGTGGCATTGGTGGGATTATCGCATAAAGAGGCATAAAATGGGGATGAAAAGGTCATTCATCCGTTTATCCGGATGAATGATAGCGCTTTCGTGAAAACGCCGATATCCTTATGTCGTGGCTCCAACCTTTCTCGGTCAACTCGATTTGCGAACGCTCGTCTTTGACGGAGCGATGGGCACATCAATTCATGCTTGTGCGGATTGCACGCCGGCGGATTACATCGGCCGCGATAATTGCACGGACATCTTGGTGCGATCGCGACCAGACATCATTCAGCGCATCCACGAAAGTTTTCTTGCAGCAGGTGCGGATGTTGTGGAGACTGACACCTTCGGAACCAACAAGCTTGTTGCCGCAGACTTTGACGAAGAGATGGTGAGATGGGTATATGACCTGAATGTTGAAGCGGCGCAGATTGCTCGCGCCGCCTGCGCAAAATATTCCGAACCCGGTCGACCTCGATTCGTCGCAGGTTCGATGGGACCGGGAACGAAACTCATCACGCTCGGTCAAGCATCATGGACGGTGATGACGGATTCGTATCGAGAACAGGCGCGCGGTTTGATTGATGGCGGCGCTGATTGTTTCATGATCGAAACTTGCCAAGATCTCCTGCAAATCAAATGCGCGGTGACCGCGTGTTTGGAAGCGCTCGAAGCGGCAGGAAAAACGGTTCGCGATATGCCGATTCTTGTTTCTGTGACGATGGAGACCACGGGAACGATGCTCTTGGGTTCCGACATCAGCGCGGTTGTGAACGCGCTTCGACCATTTCCTATCGCTTCGCTTGGATTGAACTGCGCAACAGGACCGACGGAAATGACGCCGCATCTTGCGCACATTGCCAAGCATTGGAATCGCCCATTTTCCGTGGTGCCAAATGCTGGATTGCCGATTTTGGTCGAAGGTCGAACTGAATATCCACTGCGCGCGGAGGACTTTTCGCTTGCAATGCGCCGCTTTATAGAGGAGTTTGGAGCCAACATTGTTGGAGGTTGCTGCGGAACAACCACCGAACACATCGCCGCGCTTCGCAAGGCGGTTCCTTGGTCTTCGACGAAGGCAAGCAGAGCAATCGAGTTGCCAGTTCCAGCGTGTTCCAGTCTGTATACCGAAACCGAATTTCGCCAAGACAATTCGTTCTTGATCGTTGCCGAGCGAACGAATGCAAACGGGTCAAAGAAATTCAAGACACTGCTGGACGCGGAGGATTGGGACGGTCTCGCATCGATGGCCAAGGAAGAACTTCGCGATGGTTCACATGTCTTGGATGTCTGTGTTGATTTCGTCGGTCGAGATGGCGTGCGAGATATGTCCGAAACGATATCGCGATTTGTGCGGCAAGTGAATGCACCGTTGATGATCGATTCGACGCAAGCAGATGTGCTTGAGGCGGGATTGCAGCATGCGCCAGGTCGCTGCATCGTGAATTCGATCAATTTGGAGGATGGCGAGGAGCGGATGAATCGCATTTGTCCACTCCTGAAAAAGTATGGCGCTGCGTGTGTCGCATTGACGATCGACGAGGATCCGCAAGCAGGTATGGCGAAGACCGCTGTTCGCAAGTTGGAGATCGCCGAACGCATCCATGATTTGTTCACGCGCAAGTGGGGC
Source organism: Planctomycetia bacterium (assembly GCA_005792145.1). Lineage (GTDB taxonomy): Bacteria > Planctomycetota > Phycisphaerae > Phycisphaerales > SM1A02 > F1-60-MAGs104. The sequence continues at coordinate 13,965 of SXSS01000086.1, forward strand.
TTGGACGAATCCGATCTCTTCTGGGATCCGTTGACATTTACAATTGCCACTGGAAACGCAGACGATCGAAAGCTGGGACTGGAGACACTCGAAGGAATTCGGCTTATTTCCCAGCGCTTTCCGCGGTGCTCCATCATCCTTGGACTTTCGAATATTTCATTTGGTTTGAAACCAGCGGCTCGGGCGGTGCTCAACAGTGTGTTCTTGCACGAAGCGCGAGCGCGTGGATTGACTGCGGCAATCGTTCATGTCTCGCGCATTCTGCCAGAGAGCAAGATTCCCCCAGAACATTGGCAGGCCGCGCAGTGGCTGATCTTTGATCGCAGAGGCGCGGATCGTCCTGAAGGCCAGCCAGAATCATTTGATCCACTTCTACATTTTATTTCCCTCTTTCCAGATGGCGTGGCATCAGTCAAGGCTGCGCCGATGGAGACTCTTGGAATCGAGGATCGTCTGCAACGGCACATCATCGATGGAGAAGAAAAGTCTCTCGAAGCTTCGCTTGACGAAGCCCTCAAAACATATTCGCCGCTGGCGATCATCAATGATTATCTCTTGGCGGGAATGAAGACAGTTGGCGAGTTGTTCGGAGCGGGTCGTATGCAATTACCTTTCGTCTTGCAGAGTGCCTCTGTCATGAAGAAAGCAGTCGCATTTCTCCAGCCGCATATGGAGCGCGTTGGCGTTGACGCGAAGCCAAAGGCCACAATCGTGCTTGCAACTGTCGCAGGCGATGTCCATGACATCGGCAAGAATCTTGTTGACATAATTTTGTCAAATAATGGCTATAAAGTCCACAATATCGGCATCAAGCAGAGCCTCGCGCAAATCTTGGATGCATGGCGAACCACTGGCGCAGATGCGATCGGTATGAGCGGATTGCTTGTGAAGAGCGTGACGGTGATGGAAGAAAATCTGCGAGAAATGAATCGTCAAGAGATTCGCGTGCCAATCATGCTTGGTGGCGCTGCGCTGACGCGACATTATGCAGAGGGCCATCTCCGCAAGGTCTATCAAGGCGAACTGTATTACGGCCGTGATGCGTTCGAAGGACTTTCGGTGTGCGAAGCGATGGCAACTGGAACACTGCCTTCCATCAACTCAGAGATCGATGCGCGTCTTGCCAAGCGTGCGGCAGTTGATGCCAAGGTCAAAGCGAACGCGCTGCGCGCAAGCGAGATCACCGCTGTTGGTGTTGCATCGAAGAGCAATGAATTCGATCCAGCGTTTCCTGATACCGCAAACTGCGATGCAGGCGCGACCGTTGGCGGAGTCTTGCTCCATAACAATCCGATTCCAGATCCACCGTTCTGGGGATCGCGTTTGGTGGAACGACTCGATCTGGACATGATCTATCCCTTCATCAATCGAACCGCGCTTTTCCGCGGGCAGTGGGGATTTCGTCGTGGAGATTTCGATGATGCCGCATATGCCAAATTCCTCGCCGATGAAGTCGAGCCGATTCTCACACGATTGAAGGGGGAATGTCGTCAAGAAAAAATCCTCCGACCTGCTGTGGTGTGGGGATATTTCCCTTGCAATTCGTCCGATATGGATCTCATCATCTATGACCCAGTCGATCAAGACCGAGAGATTGAACGATTCTCGTTTCCTCGTCAGAAGGCTGGTCGAAAAATCTCGATCAGCGATTTCTTCTTGCCCACGACGAGTGGCAAGCGCGATGTGCTCGCGCTGACTTGTGTGACGATGGGAACAGAAGCAAGCGTTCGAGCAAAGTCACTCTTTGAGCGCAATCAGTACACGGAATATTTGTACTTGCACGGTATGGGAGTCGAGTGCGCGGAGGCTCTCGCGGAAATGTGGCATAAGCGTGTGCGTATGGAACTTGGCTTTTCGCACGAAGATGACCCGAAAGTCGAGCGACTCTTTCAACAACATTATCGAGGTAGTCGATATTCATTTGGATATCCCGCATGCCCGGATATGGCTGATCAAGAAAAACTGTTCCGTCTGCTCAAGCCAGAAAGAATCGGATGTGTGCTGACCGAGAATTATCAAATTGATCCAGAGCAGTCGACCAGCGCGATCATTGTGCATCATCCGCAGGCGAAGTATTTTTCGGCGTGACGACTTCGTAGCCACAACTCCGCAAAAATCAGCGATAATAAGTTTGTGCAGAATCACGAGTTGCTATTGATCGGTTCAGTGGGGGGCGGCATTGGAGCGTGGGCTCGTATCGTCATTCGCGACGAATTTGTCTCGAAGGGAATCGCAAGTTGGAAGATCGTCATGGCAATCAATCTGCTTGGCAGCGCAGTGGCTGGCATCGCACTGCGAATGACTGAAGGATCTTTCGGGTGGGCGTTTTTTTCGCTTGGATTTCTCGGTGGATTCACAACATTCAGTTCGATGTGCGTTGATATTGTTGTGCAGTGGATTGCCGGTCGGCGTCGTTGGGCGGTCACCGTCGCGATGGGAACCATGATCGGTGGTCCGCTCATTGCTTGGATTTGTTCTTTCATCACTGCGATGTTCTGGGCTCGCAGTTCAATTTCAACCGCGGCAATCGCTTCACTTGCAGGTCGACGAGTCGCTCATCACATTTCTGGATTGGTCGGCATCACAATGGGTGGTTTCATCGGCACTGGCATACGCATCTTTATGCAATTCCTTGCGCCAGCAATCGGATTTCCAGTCTGGACCGCGACCGCGTTGGTCAATGTGATCGGATCTGGATTTGCAGGATTCGTTTTTCGTTGGCTTTGCTCTTTGGACGCAAATGGCGTTGCGCTTCACGATCCCTCGCGCAGATTGACCCTTGAGCGTCTTCTGATTTTTGGTTTCGCCGGGGGATTGACCACAATGAGCACGCTCTCGATCGAGATTGTCGAAGCGATGCACCACTCGCTGCTGACCGCACTCTTGATTGGCGGCGTGAACCTTGTTGTGGGATTGACACTCACAATTCTTGGATGGTGGATCGCATATCGCTGTTTTCCGGCGCGAGAATCGATCGGTCAAATTCCAATTTCGAATAAAGTGAAATAGGAGAGCCTATGAACATTGAACCCCATTCATCCGCAAGTCCGCACGCATCGACTGAACTCGCGCCGATGCGAGCAGAAGTCTTGCGAAGTCTCTGGAAACTCCGCCGCGATTCGTATGCACAAGCGCATTTATATGAGGACGCTCGAATTCGAGTGCATCGATCACTGACATGGCTTGCGATGTCGGAGTCTCGTTGCGCAAACGAACACGACACGAAGTTGATCGAACTCTGGGCATCTGCTGGCGCGCTCTTTGGAAGATGGAGCGCGCTGCTTGGAGCGCCGCTTGCCGAACGAGAAGCAACAGCATCATTCGCGCGCCAAGTGATTCAGTGGGATCGCGACAGCATCATGCCAAAGTTGATCGGAACTCTGCGCTTGTCTGCGCCGATGATGTGGAACGATCCATATCTGACGCAAGCTCTTGGGATGGTCACTGCGAATTCATCGGCGAACCGCAGAACTGAAATTCCCGCGGATGATGCGGGATTTCTCGCTGGGCTCTTGGAGCGAATCGGTTTGACCGTTCATCAACTGACTTTGGGAGCGGCATCTTATGGCGGCAATCAAAATCGAATTGCAGTCGAGCGTTCGATTGTTGCGCTGGTCGAACTCGTTCCCGCATTCTTGCATGTCATCACCGAACATGGATATGTCGATGACTGGGGGCCGCTTTGTTCGCCGCCTCGCGAGTGATGCTCGATCAGAGATCGCCCAACAGAACCGCAAGCAACTCGATCGTCGCTTCAAGATCCGTTTTGTGAACCATTTCGGTCACAGTATGGATGTAGCGCGTTCCTGGGCCGAATGCGATGCATCTCGCGCCATGTCCAGATCGCTGAATCGCTCCAGCATCTTGTCCGCCGCGTGGCAGAATGGCTCGCTGATGCGCGATGCGATGTCGCTTTGCAAGTGCGCATGATTGTCGCACCAGTTCAATATCAGAAATCATCGATGAATCTTGGATCATCACTGCGACGCCGAGCCCTTGCTTCGTGACGCGTTGATTGTCTGGAATTCCAGGCGTATCGCACGCGAGATTCACATCAAGTCCAATGCCGATTTCTGCTCCTGCCGCATTCGCTGCGACTTGCGCTCCACGAAGTCCGACCTCTTCTTGCGTTGTGAATGCGACAACGATGTCGCACGAATGGCCAGCGCGTGATTTTGCGACGCGGCGGATCGCTTCGATTGCAGTGAAGACAGCCATTCGATTGTCGATTGCTTTTGAGACAACCTTCAATGGTGTCTCGAAAAAAGGCTCGTGCATCACCACGAAATCTCCGACCTGCGCAATCTTGCGGACTTCTGCTGGATCGCGACCAAGATCAACAAAAAACTCTTCAGTTCCTGGAACTTTATTCCGCTCCGCATCGCTGGAAATATGGATTGGCTTTCCGCCGGGATTCAGCACACCTTGAAAATCGCCGTGGTCGGTGATGACCATTACGCGTCGAGAAAAAAGATTGCGAGGATCGAATCCTCCTGCGGGATTGAGCCAGAGATATCCTTGCTCGTCAATGTGCCGAACATAAAATCCGATCTCGTCCATATGCGCGGCGATCAGAACGCGTTTGGTCGCAACGCCTTTTTTCTTTCGCGTCGCTTTCTTGGTGCAAATCAGCGATCCCATTGCGTCGGTCGTGGTTGTGTCGAAAAGTCCTTTGATTTCTTTTTGGACAAGCGCTCGCACGCGTTCTTCGCGTCCTGGGATTCCCGCCGTTTCACAAAGACGCTTCAGAAGTTCATAGTTCATGGCACGAGTCTATGATTCTCCAATGACTTCCGCTTCCTTCCACAGCGAGTCGCCACTGCGCGCGCGACATGACGAATTCGCCGCTGGCGAAACTGCTCGGCGAGCCGCCGCGGCAGGCGATGCGCGCGCATCCGCGGAATCCACTCACGCCACGCACGCGGCAAAAGTCGCGTGGATTCCTTGGGGAGAAATCGCTGAAATTGTCGGCGTGTTTGATCGAGTCGAGACGGAATATGCCGCAATTCGCAGAGGCGCGGCGCTGTGTGATCAGCCGCAGCGGGGGACTCTGGAAATTGTCGGTCGTGATCGAGTCGAATTTCTTCAGCGGATGCTGACGCAAGACATCAAGGGATTTTCCGCCGGGCAAACGCGAGAGGCCTTTTGGTTGAATCGCAAAGGTCGTATCGAAGCGGATCTGTTGTTGTGCGAAATCGGTGATCGCATTCTCATTGACTGCGCTGGTGCGGTTGCTGCGAATACGGCGGCAACTCTGACAAACTTCGTCTTCGCCGAAGATGTGACGATTGCCGATGTATCAAGTCGCGAATATCGCCTTGCCATCCACGGTCCAGAAGCGTTCCATTTATTGGAATTCGCAGGGGTTGGCGCGCAAGCCATCGAAACGCTCGGCGCACTTCACACTTGCGCCGCAACGACGATCGGTGAGATCTCGTGCGTGCTTGCTCGCGCCGATTCGTGTGGCGTTTGTGGAATCGAAATTTTCGTTCCTCGTACTGGCGCGCTTGCGCTTTGGAATTCGCTGATGAGTGTCCACGATCTTCTGCAAGGTGGACAACGACGCGGTCGGCCGTGCGGGTGGCACGCATTCAATATGGCGCGCATCGAAGGCGGAACGCCGCTCTTTGAAGTCGACTTCGGTCCAGCAAGTTTGCCGCACGAAACAGGGCTGATTGATCGCCGCGTTTCCTTCACCAAGGGGTGCTATTTGGGGCAAGAAGTCGTCGCTCGCATGAACAGTTTGGGCAAGCCGAAGCAAATCGTTCGGTCGTTTCGCATGATGTCAGACGCACTTCCGATTGAAAGCGCGCAGGTCTTTGCAGTTGGCAAGGAAGGATCGATCGGCGATGAAGTTGGAGTTGTCACAAGCAGCACAATGAGTCCAATGCTTGGCGCAGCTTGCGTTGGATTTGCAACGGTTCGTTACGCTCACTCCACCGCTGGGAGCGAGTTGATCATTGCCGCAGAGGGTCGTCCCGAACGCGCAACTATTCAAGCGGAATTGGCGGCGGTGAAGAATTCTATTGTGGCGGAAACTTCTGGAAAGCAAATCTGAACCTCCTTCTATAAATCTCCAAGTATGAATCCCCAAGCATGAATCCCCAGGCAATCACCGAAAACGAATGGGCCTTCACACCGGATGTGATCTTGTTTATCGCCGCCGCAATACTGTCGGTGGGAGTCACAATCTTTGCGCTCATTCTCTTCCGACACGCGGCGCGAGAGGAGAGGCGGAAGTTCGAAGCATCAGCAAAGCGAAATGCCGAGAAGAAATCATGATCGCCAATCGCGGCAATGTGCGGATCACCGAAGTTGGGCCGCGTGATGGGTTGCAAAACGAATCGGCGCGCATACCAACTGCGATCAAGATTCAATTCGTCGACCAACTCTCCGCGGCGGGATTTCCAGAGATCGAAGTGACCAGTTTTGTCAGCGAAAAATGGGTCCCGCAACTTGGCGATGCGACCGAAGTCATGCGTGGCATCACGCGTCGCGCTGGAACAATCTATTCGGCGCTCGTGCCAAATGAACGAGGTCTTGATGATGCGCTCGAGGCGCGCGTCGACAAAGTTTCGGTCTTTGTCTCCGCGACCGAAGGATTCAGTCGGCGCAATACAAATGGTTCGATTGATGAAGTGCTCGCGCGCGTCGCTCCCGTCGTGTCACGCGCGCGAAAGGCGGGCAAGCCCGTGCGCGGATATGTCAGTTGCATCGTTGAATGTCCATACGACGGTCTTGTCGACCCTGCGCAAGTCGTTGCCGTATGCGCGCGACTTCTGGAAATGGGCGTTGAAGAAATCGATCTTGGTGACACGATTGGCGCCGCGGATGCGGATTCGATCTCGCGGCTTTATCAAGCCGTTGCAAAAATTATCGAACCAAGCAAGACGACCCTGCATTTGCACGACACGCGCGGTCAAGCGATCGCATGCGCCTTGCGAGCTTTGGAAATTGGCGTTCGCTCCTTTGATTCGAGCGTGGCTGGATTGGGTGGTTGTCCATATGCGCCTGGCGCGGCGGGAAATGTTGCAACGGAAACTTTGGCGCGCGCAATTGTCAGCGCGGGCTTCGATACAAATATTGACATTCAACGCGCATCAGATGCGGGTCTTTGGATGCGCCAACAACTTGCGTCGACGCGCGAATCAAGCACATAAATGCCTCGGCGGTGACGAATCGCGCGCAATTCAACAGAAAGTTCGGTGGAGGAATCTTCGATCAACACCGCGCGAGGTGATGATGGAAATGTGAATCCACCTGTGTTGATTATGTGTCTTGGAATGCTGGTGGAAGTTGCGCCAGTCATCCAGGATCCTGCCCGATGCGAGTGTCCGCAGACCAACAATTTTGCGGCGGGTCGAAATCGATCCACAAAGTGAGCGGCCTCGCGCGGATATTTTCTCCACCACGCAAGCACCTTCGCAACTCGAAATGGATTGAGCCCAATCGAAACGAGCGCGGTCGGCTCTGTGTATGTCGCCGGCTCATTCCACTGCGACATGGATGCTTCGCCAGCGGCGGCGAGAAAACCTTCGAGCGTTTTTTCATTTCGCTCGCGCGCCGCAAAGAGAGTTCGGCTTATGACCTTGTGCGCTGGAGTCCAAGGCAACATCGAATCGCTGAATGCGTGACCGTGCGTCACAAAGATTGCGCCGTCAAAGAGATCGACGAAGTCCAACTGCGCGGGGTCGTAATCGTGATTGCCATTGATGCGTGTCACCGAAATGCCGCGGCGCGTGACCAGATTCAAGGTCGCATCAAGCAATTTCAGCGCTTGATCTCGGTGATGAATGTGATGAATATCAGCCGCATCTCCATTCAAAATCAAACGATCAATCGTTTCGAAAAGGGGAGCGAGCGTTTCCGGCGTTCGCGGCGGTCGACCGCAGGGAACATCAGGCAATCCAAGGTGCAGATCGGATAAAATTAGGGTTCGCGGCATTTTCGAGTGCGATGTTGCGTGTCATCCAAGAGTATCTACTGGGGGCTAGGCATTCGGCTGACGATCGGATACCCTATACGACTCGCTGCTTCTAGATGTTCTAGAAGCCCCCTCTAATGGGGTCCGTGGCGAACTTCTTGGTGCGAAACCGCATAAGCCCAAGACGGAATGATTCGCGGTCGGCGCATTGCGCCGTGGAAAGAAAATATGTCTCAATTTCAAGCACCTCCTCCTCCAGTCATTCGCCGCCAAAAAGATGCGAAGGGTCGCCTCTTCATTGATTACAAGCAGGTGGATGAACTTCGCAGAGCGATGACCCAAAATGGAAAACTTCTTTCGCGAAAGCGCTTGGAGATGTCCGCTGGAGATCAGTCGATGCTTGGACAGGCTGTCAAGCGCGCGCGATTTATGGCGCTTCTGCCTTTCACGAACGCCGCAACCTGATCGTTCGTTTGAACGATTTGATTGGACCGACAATCCGCTTGATTACATTTTCGATTCGAAGCGAATTCGATCGCAGATATTCTTTGATGCGAATCCCCACAATTCGCAGTCGAATTCGTCGCAGTCCTTGATCCGCTGGTTGCAATTTCAATCCGCGCGCAATCGCCGCGGATGATCTGCGAATTTGTCCATGAGTCATCCCATCAAGAGCAATGTTGTGCAGAGTCTCAATGCAGTTTCTGTTGATCGCAAGCACCTGACGGGTCGTGCGCCGACCTGCAACACGATCTCCAGATTCGAATTGAGCCCGCGCGAGTCTTCGCACAAGTCGTTCGTCCTTTGGATGTCGTTTCAGCGAAGCGGCGAGAATTCGAATCGCCACTGCTGGTCGGCCACATTCAAGCGCGGTTCCCGCAGCGCCCAGCGCAATCGACGGATCTTCAACAACTGGTGAATTGGCGGGGATATTCGCGCGGCCAAAGAGTTCTTCAAGATGTCGGCCAGCTTCGTTGCGCAAGTTCAAGCGTGAAAGGGCTTCCACCAAGCGCAACCGCACGGCTGTGTCCGTTACGCCAAGGGTGATCACAAGCGAATATGCAGCGCGTGCTTCATCCAATCGACCTGCGCGCAAAGCGATATCTCCAAGACGAATGTGAGCCGCATGATTCGCAGGTTCGAGTTCGATAATGCGTCGATATTTTTCTTCGGCTTCAACGGTGCGTCCCAATCCTTCAAGCGTGCGTCCAAGTGCCAGCAATGTGCCAGAATCGCCCGGTTGTTCGCGCAGTGCCTGCATCAAGACTTGGTGTGCGGATTCCAATTGACCCGCTCTCAGATAGACGATTCCAAGTCGGGTCTTGACCGCAGGCATCTTTGGATTCTGCGACATCGCTTCGCGATAACACCAGATCGACCGATCGAACTTTCCCTGATGCGCGAGAACATTCGCCATCTCCGCCAAGCACACAGGCATCTCTTGCAGATATTGCTGTGCAAGAAAATAAACCGCCTCGGCATCTTCAAATTTATTGAGCATTCCAAGCGCCATAATCCTCATGGAATATGCAGGCTCGAGTTTGGAATCAATCTTTGACGCGCGCTCGCAATACTGCACGCATTCAACAGGATGTCCCGTGCGAATCGATCCTTGCGCGGCGCCAAGAAGCGCATGCGCGTGATTGGGAAGAAGTTCGATCGCGCGCTCAAAGGAAGCGAGCGCTTCGGGATGTCGCCCCAGCGCATCAAGTGTCACCGCAAGATTGTGATGCCACTCACCTCGATCTGGATCAGTCGCGAGCGCGCGCCGAAGTTGAGTCGCCGCCTCTTCAAGTTTTCCTGATTGGAACAAACCACGCGCGCGTTCAACGCGATCTTCTGCACTTGTCCAGTCGCCAGAATTATCTGCCATAGGTGATCTTCAATTCTAGTATCGACCGCATTGGATGCGAGGTGAAAAAGTTCTCTTTTTTCATCGTTATCGCCCAATTTTCAGGGGGACTTCGGCAGAAAAACCAATGGGAATCCCCACAAACAGAACGATTTCTTAATAAACCTCGAGCATGCACCGATGGGTCGGGCGCACTCGGCGTTTGATCTGTTCGGTGGTCCACTCGGACGGTGCAACCGCGGCAATCTCCTCGTGCACAGTCAGATATTGTCCGCCAAGTCCAGCAACTGCGAGAGCCTTAAAAATCCCAACCTGCATTCCCGCCAAGCCGCAGGCGTAGATCAGAGTCCGTTTGGAATCCAAGAGCGGTCTGAAAAAATCCAAGCGCGCGTCTACATAATGATGCGTGTGTGGACCGTGACCTGGTTGCGAGAGCGGTTCGCGACTGATGACTGTGTGATAAGTGAAATTCGGATGCGCGCTGGCAAGATCACGGAACCAACTGTCGTAGAGCAAATCAGTTCGATATGGACTTCCCATCACAAGATGAATTTTGCTTTGGCAGGGTCCTTTCCACTGCGCGTGCGAAGGCGAACCTGCAGGAGGACCAATGAGCAACTCGTGAATCATGCCGCGAAAGGGAGCAATACCCGTTCCGGTTGCCATAAAAATGTAATCATGTTCCGAGGGGTTTGCAGGGAGCACGAATCGTTTTCCGTTGGGACCCGAGACGAGAATTTTATTGCCAACCGATTGATCGCAAAGCCAATTACTGCAAACTCCCAAGATAAGCGGATGACCATCGGATCGCGTCGGGTCATTTTCGTCTGGAATTTCTTCAATTGTCCGCTTGCAAGTCGTGGAAATAACTCGCCCGAATCCATCTTCGCCATACGAAGGGCTTGCAATCGAATAGAGGCGGACTTTATGGGGTCGTCCCTTGCTGTCGACACCCGGAACGACAACGCCGAATGATTGTCCGGCCAAGAATGTTCCTTCGAGCGGCGTTCCCGCAAGATCGATGCCGATGTGACGCACAAAACTGGCTGATTTGCCGCGGATGCAAGAGTCGCTCGATGCAATGCGCGCCAGAACTGGTGCGCCAGGCAGGACGATGTGCATCTTTGCTTCTGGAAGGAGTGGATCGTTGGGGTGGACTGTCATCGAATCGCAATCGTAGGAAGTTCCAAAGAACTGGGAGAACAAATCTGCGCGAAAATCTGCGCGAAAATCTGCGGGAAAATCTGCGCGAAAATCTGCTGAAAAATGTGCCAAAGAAATTGTAAGCCCGCGAGGGTCGAACCGCCGAAATATGTTGCACGAAGTGGCGCGAGTTGCCGCCATGACCGCCTCCCTGGCACGCCGTGCGTCAGGATTGGGGTATTCGATAAAGCGCACGACGCGATCAAGGAGGATCGCCATGGACAAGTTCGTCATTCAAGGTGGTCAACGGCTTTCTGGACGGATCCGAGTGGAAGGTGCGAAGAATGCGGCATTGCCGTTGATGGCAACTTCCCTTCTGACAAATGAACCTGTCACGCTGACAAATGTTGCAAGTCTGGCGGACATCGCCAATATGCGGCGGTTGCTCAACACGCTCGGCGTCGATGTTCATCTCGGCGATGATCGCGTGACGATGGAAACGAAAGACCCGAATTCCATCGAGGCTCCATACGAACAAGTCCGAACGATGCGCGCTTCGATTTGCGTGCTCGGGCCAATGCTCGCTCGCAGAAAGAAAGCAATCATCTCGATGCCAGGTGGATGCGCGTTTGGAGATCGTCCCGTCGATCTTCACTTGCGCGGATTGGAAAAACTTGGCGCGAAGATCGAACTGCGCAATGGAAACATTCACGCAAGCGCGGATCGCCTTCGTGGCGCAACGGTTTTCCTTGGTGGTCCATACGGATCGACAGTCTTGGGAACCGCCAATGTGATGAGCGCTGCAACTTTGGCGCTTGGAAGAACAGTCATCGAAAGCGCCGCGTGCGAGCCAGAAGTTGTTGATCTCGCCGATATGCTGATTTCGATGGGCGCGAAGATTCGCGGTGCGGGTGGTCCACGCATCATCATCGATGGCGTCGATGAACTGCACGGAACAAGTCACCGCGTTATGCCCGATCGAATCGTGGCGGGCACATACGCAATCGCGGCGGCGATCACCAATGGCGAAATTATTATCGATGATTTTCCCTACGATTCTCTGCTCGCCGTGGTTGATCGACTTGGACTGATCGGCGTCGATATTCAGAAAATCACTCCCGATGCGGACGAGCGTTGCTGCACAGTCCGAGTGACCAGTCAAAGACATCTCAATCCCACGGTCATCACCACGCAACCACATCCAGGATTTCCAACGGACCTGCAGGCACAATTTATGGCGCTTCTCTGCAACGCAACCGGCAATTCCGTGATCACCGAAAAAATCTATCCAGAGCGATTTATGCATGTCGCCGAACTGCTTCGTATGGGAGCGCAACTGCTTCGACATGGTCCAACTGTTGTCGTGACAGGAGTTCCTCGTCTTGTTGGTGCAGAAGTTATGGCGAGCGATCTGCGCGCATCGGCCAGTCTTGTGTTGGCTGGACTTGCCGCGGAAGGCGAAACCACAGTCAACCGTGTCTATCACCTTGACCGCGGATATCAACGCATGGAAGAGACGCTGCGAAGTCTTGGAGCGAAGATCGAACGCGTCAGCGACAAACCTGCAAATGCTGACGCATCAGCTGTGCGTGGCGCTGGTATGGCTTCGGGCGCCGCTCAATCGATGCAAGAAGAGGGCTGAGGCAACCGAGACATTCAGGCTTGGTTGGTCGCTTGATTCCATCAATGCGTTTGGCTTGGCCATAGGTATGACCGAAGTCGCGTCGCACATTGCGCGAATCTCTGCAGAAACTCCCGCACCTTCGGATCCCAAAATCACCGCAATTCTTGGCGCATTTTTGATCGCGGGCAATTGAAAGACATCGTCGATTGGCACAGCGTCAGTCGTGTTCTCCGCGGCGATCAACGCAAATCCGTATTCACTTCGCAGTCGCTCGAGATCGCCGAGGATGTCATTCGATTCTGCCCACGGAACTGTAAACACACGGCCCGCAGAAACGCGAATGACTTTGCGATGCAAAGGGTCCGATGATCCGCCAGCAAGCAGAACTCCAACGCCGCCGAACGATCCCGCCGCCCGAAAGATTGCGCCAATGTTGTCTGTCAGAACCACTCCAGATGTCACGAGTAAATTTCCAAACTTCCCAACCACCGCGAGCATTGATTCGGTCGTGCTCTGGTGCGGTCGATATCCCAGCGCCAAAGCTCCCTTGTGCATTTTGTATCCAGCGAGTTTCGTCACCACAGAATCGTCCGCGATATAAATTGGAATGTTGGCTTGCAGTTGACCCAAGACATCTTCAAGAGATTCCGCAACAGCGGGGGTGAGCAACAACGAGTGTGGCGCAATAATTGGCGCGGTGGCGGCAAGGCGTTTGTGCGCCAGCAGGGCATACAAAAAACGCCGCACAACACGCGGGCTTTCCACGCAAAAGAGTTGATCACGACCGCGAAGATCCGCGTCACGGACGCCACGAAAAGAAATGATGCGCGGGTCCGCTTCGTCCGCAATGCGGATCGCGTCGGCGCGCATAATCAGGGTTTCGCCGGTCCAACCAAGCGATTTAGGATTTCTTGAGCGGCGACATTTTGATTCGCTCCAGCTCGCGTGATCCACTGATTGAGTAGTTCGATGAGTTCTGGATATCGAACTGCAAGTTTCGGGTCTTGGGCGAGAAGTTCACGAGTGAAGCCAATTGCAAGATTCAATTCGGTCGTACTGCGAACAAGTTCCCGCGCAATCTTTTTGAATTGAGCTTGTTCGCCCTTGTCTTCAAACGCACCACCCAAGAGTGTCCACGGCATCAATGTAATTTCACGAACGGTGAGATCGAGTTGCACGCCAGTGATTTGCATATCCGCTTTCGCATTTCCAAAAGAATCCTTTGCATCTTGCAACATGGCAACCGTCGATTCATAGTTTCGCTCGATGATCGCACAGCCCTTCTTGAATCGGTCAATGAGATCGGCGAGTGGCGGCAGGATTTCATCGTTCCATCGTGATTTGAGAGTCGCGATCAATTCTCCACTTGTTGTGAGATTGGCCTTGATTCGCTCGAATGCTGGTTGGAGTTTCTCTTGATCGAGACTTTTTCCAGGTCCGAAAAACGCGTAGATTTCATCCAATTTTCCCGATGCGGTGTCATATCCGTCCTGAATCGAAATCCCTTGAGCACGCCATATATCCCAGTCTGCTCTGAACATTGTCTTGATCGCATCCGAATCGTTCGCTCCAGTCTGTACTCGTTCCTTCAAGTCCGTGGCTGGAGAGCCGAGACTGAACTTCGTGATCGTGTTGTACGACTCCATGATTTCTTCAGCTCGCTGTGGTCCAAACAACAGAGCAAGAGTTGATTCACTTGGAGTGACACGCAGCATTTCGTCACTTTTGGAATTCTCAAAAGAAAAAGAGGCGGAACTTACCGGCAGATTGATGATCAGACTCACTCCCGCTCCGATAGGAGATTGCTTGACAGTGATGGTCGCGGTTCGCGGGATCGACAGCTCAGCTTGCGACAAACAATCCGCCCGAAAATAGGGGGGTTTTCCATCTAGCGCGGGCATAAAAGTGATAGATTGAACTGTGCCAACATTCAATCCACCCAAGAGAATTGGAGTGCCGCGCTTGATCCCATCAACCCCTCCTTCGAAGGGAAACTGGACAGAGGATGAGACCATCTGCGGCCCACTGACCGAAGGAATGCTGACCAACGCAGCGAACAAAACTGCAACTCCGAAGATGACGAATACGCCAGTGCGAATGTCTTGTCCCTGAGAGCGCATCGATGCCACGGGTTATTTCGCCTTTGACTCACCCGCAGGTTCGGGCGACATCAGAACATTGTTCAGCTGTTGTTGAGCCAATTCGTATTTGGCCAGCGCATCAAGCACCATCGTCTGCACAGCTTCGCGGAAGTTGACATCCGCTTCATAGCGACCTGGATCGCGTTCGATGACAAGTCGCAGAGAATCTCCAGCCGATCGCAGATCGCCGGCGGCCATCGCAAAACTTCGAGCGGATTCGTAGAGATTTTCGTGTGCGATTTGATCGCTGTTGGGTTGGTAGAGAATCTTCCATGGACTGCGTCGAATTTCCATCGAAGACAATTTCAATTGCGCTGCGGTCGTGCGAAGATTTGAAAGCATCTCGGCGATATCTGGCGAACGCTCAAGCAGCAAAGTATGCACGATTTCCACGGATTTTCCAAAGCTGTCCACGGATGCTTCCGCATGTCGCAGTGCGCTGTCAAGAAGTGGAATGGTCTCTTGATTGATGTGATTCAGAGCGTCTTTCGCAATCAACGCGGAACTGTCGAGATTCGTAATGGTCGAATCGATCTTTGGACCATTGCGAACGAGAATTTGCTGCGCATCGGTCAGTGAAGAATCGAGTTTCTGCATCGAAGTCTGCGCGGAAGTCAAAGCCGTTGTGATCTTCGTTCTCCAGTCGCTGTAATCGGTTCGGATGTCGCCCAAAACAGTTCCTGCATTGTCCAAAATGGGAACGACTTTTGTTTGATAGTCACTTGGAACGCTTTCGAGAAACTTGCTGAAGGTGACGAAGTTGTCGATGATTTCATTCGCCTTGGTTGCGTTGTATGGCCCGAGCAACGACGCCAAGACGCCACTGCTTTGTTGCGCTTGGATTTGAGAACCTGCAGGAAGAGGTTCACCTTCAGATCCCAGCGCAACGAAATTGAGCGTTGCAGTCGACCCCAAGAGCGTCAGGATTCTCAAGACTTTTGCATCCTTGAAAATCTTGACATCTTCATCCATAACGATATTTGCTTTGATAGCAGTCAGTTGCTTTTGATCGCCAAAGACTGGCACGATGCTTTCAACTCTTCCGCGTGAAAGACCTCCGATTTGCACCGAGGAACCTTGGCTGAGTCCACTAATTCCATCTTCAACATTGAAGACCACGACATATGGCGTTACTTTTTCAAATAAATTCAGCTTGGCCAGCGTGACGCCGACGAATGCGAAGAGCGCAACTCCGCTCAGTAAGAAAAAACCGGATTTGATCGCAGGCCCGTTCATAGGAAATAAAGAGTACATCCAACCGCCAATTGCGGTTGGCAATGAGGTTCAGCTTCCGACAAGTGCTTCGTTGGTGGGGAATCGCTTCAGGGCGGCCAACAGTTGTTCGATTTGCACATGCGGGGGCATAGAAATCAACCGTCGTCGAAGAGCGGTGATGGTCTTCAATTCGTGCTCGGAAAGCATCAGGTGCTCTTTGCGAGTTCCGCTTGCGGCAAGATTGATCGCGGGAAAGAGACGCTTCTCGGCAATCGAACGGTCGAGAATCAATTCCATATTTCCAGTTCCCTTGAACTCTTCGAAGATGATCTGGTCGGCGCGGCTGCCCGTGTCGATCAGACAACTCGCGATGATCGTCAGCGATCCGCCTTCTTCTGCTCGGCGCGCCGCGCCGAAAAGTTGCTTTGGAATTTCTAGCGCACGAGAATCAAGTCCACCTGACATGGTTCGTCCGCCAGAACCATATTTGCGCGAGTTGTTGAAGGCTCTTCCAAGTCGGGTGATCGAATCCAAAAGAACAACAACATTGCGCCCAGCTTCGACCAATCGTCGCGCGCGTTCGATTGCAAGAATGCCAAGAGCGGTGTGTCTTTCGACATCTTGATCGTTGCTCGACGCCAAGACTTGCGCAGGAACATTGCGTTTGAAATCGGTGACTTCTTCTGGTCGCTCGTCGATCAACAGAGCGATCAATTCGACATCGGGATGATTGTGTTTTATGCCATACGCGAGGTTTTGAAGCAGGATTGTTTTCCCAGCCTTTGGCGGCGCAACGATCAATCCTCGCGTGCCGAATCCAATGGGGCAGAAGAGGTCGATCAACCTGCAAGCGGGCGGGCATCCTGGATATTCCAGTGTCAATCTTGGCGCGGGGTCGAGCGCGGTCAATTCTGCGAACGGCTTTCGCTGGGAAAACGATTCAGGAGTCATCCCTTCGATTTCCACAAGTCGTTCGACCATTTGGCGAACATACCGACCACGGCGAGTTTTGGTTTCGACTTCGACAACTTCCGCGACAACGCTCATACAGGGTCGAAGCGCAAATGTGTTTGCAAATGATGACGGCACGACTGGATCGTTGGGACTTTCGACCAAGCCATCGTTGAACTGTCTTATTCGACCCTCAGGACCAGAGGCCCATTCAAGGATCCCGCGAACTGTACTCATTTGTGTGTCGACCGAGACGAAATGTCCTGCAGGTCGACAGTATGAGTAGAGCAGTTTACGAATTGAATGTCAAGGGATGCGAAGGATGGGGGGCTTGCGGGCAAAATTCGCCTGCGATGCGCCGATTCTTTGCCCGCAGGCTGTGTGGAGTCATATTTTTTCAATATCGCGCAATTTTCGATGGACTTTTCACATTTTGGGTTTATCTTAAGAATGGTTTAACTTTTACGATTGATTCAACTTGAAGGAGTCCAAATATGAAATCGCCAAGTATCTTTCTTTCGCTCGTCGCCGTGGTCACACTGACTTTCGGTTTTTCAACTTCCAGTGTGCAGGGGCAGTGTGCTGCGGATGTGAATGACGATCATATTGTTAATGGACTGGACCTCGCGAGTCTCTTGTCAGCTTGGGGCACAAGTGGTGTTCCAGGAGGAACCGATGTCAACAGCGATGGATCTGTCGACGGACTCGACCTTACATTTGTTCTGTCTGGTTGGGGAGTATGCCCAGGTCTAACTTGGGCGACTGTGTTGGAATGGGCGCCAGATGCGGCCGTGGTGACGAACACCACGATGCGAAACGCAATCACCGCATCGGGTTTGCCGTGGCGCGTGCGCGACAACTCCGCCAATATCGAGATGTTGTTGGTTCCAGCGGGAACATTCACGATGGGATGCAGTGCGTCGAGTTCGCACGGCTGCTTTTCCGCTGAAAGTCCGACTCACCAAGTGACTCTTGCGAACGCATTTTATATAGGTCGTTATGAAGTGACTCAGGCTCAGTGGAGTGCGAAGATGGGGAGCAATCCGAGTTATTTCTCTGGATACCCCGACAGCCCATCGCGTCCTGTCGAAAACGTATCTTGGAATATGATCGCATCAGGATCTACATCATTTATGTCTCTGACAGGTTTGCGCTTGCCGACTGAAGCGGAGTGGGAATACGCATATCGCGCGGGAACAACGACAGCGTTTCACAGTTTTCCTGGATATTCGAGTGGCACAAACGACGACAGCCTTCTTGGCAACATTGCGTGGTACACCGCGAATTCGGGGAACCAAACCCACGCCGTCGGCGGCAAGTTTGCCAATGCATTAGGTCTTCACGATATGTCAGGCAATGTTTATGAGTGGTGCCAGGATTGGTATGGCGATACCTACTATACCTCGAGCCCCCTTACAAACCCCACAGGACCCGCGACCGGTTCTTCCCGTTTGTTGCGCGGCGGTATTTGGATCTACAACTCTGGCGACTCTCGCGCGTCGCGGCGCAACAGCGGCTCGCCCAGCAGCGTCACCTATGTCAGCGGTTTCCGTGTCGTGAGGAATCCGTAGGACGACTCCGCGGCCTCCGCCGCAGATAAATGTTCATTTGTACTTCCCCAAACCTTGGCGTCCGCCAAGGTTTGGTGGCTACGAAGGCTGTGGGGCTGTTTTACCCCCACGCTGTGGAAATTTTTTGGAAGCAAAAAAAGCCCGTATTTTAATTACAAAAACGATCTCCCCGAGAATTTTATTCCACCCAATACCTTTGAATCAAAAATCTTTCCAACGCATTTCAATTTCTCTCAACGAGTCATCTCGCACGCAACCTTCGCCGCCAGAGAAGCATTCGCAAAGAGTAAGGCAAGGTTTGCCTCGACGACTTCTTGACCGCCTGTAGCACCCGCAAGCCGTGCCAACAAAAACGGTGTGGTCGCAGAGCCTCGAATTCCCAAAGCCTGCGCGTCAGCCATCGCTGTCGCCAAGGCGTGTTCTGTTTGCTCCGCAGATAGTGCGAAAGTTTCTGGGCAAGCTTGCATCAAGAGCGCACCACACGAAGGTCGCAAAGTCCAATGCGCGGCGATGACGCGCGCGGCCTCGGATGCATCTTGGACCTGATCCGGCAAAAGCAAATTTTGATCTGGAGAGACTGTAAAACGAGGGAAAAAACGACTGCCGAATCCCAAGGTCGGAATCCCTAAAGTCTCGAGCGCTTCGAGAGTCGCAGGCAAGTCGAGCAAAATTTTCGCTCCCGCGCTGACCACCAACACCGGGTGCGTCGCGATCGCCATCAAGTCTGCGGAAAAATCCAAAGTCTTTGACCATCCCCGATGCACTCCGCCAATTCCACCTGTGGCAAAGAGAGAAATCCCCGCCTTCGCGGCGATACAACTTGTCGACGCGACCGTCGTTCCGCCTGTTCGCTGATGCGCAATCGCAGACCCCAAGTCGCGAAGTGAAACTTTCGACGCGCTTGCATTCGCACAGAGTTGTTCAAGTTGCGCCACAGACAATCCCACGCAGACGCGTCCATCCAAGATTGCAATCGTCGCGGGAAGAGCGCCGCTTGCTCGTACAGCGTCTTCCGCGCCAAGCGCGGCCGCGAGGTTCGCGGGGCGATTTGCGTCCCACATTGGAAACGCCTTCATAAATTTCGCAGACATCGCTCGTGGTTCTCGTGCAAGTCCGTGGGTGAGAATTGTTGATTCGAGTGCGACGACCGCGCGTCCGTCGCGCAGTGCTTCAGCGACTTCTTGGCTCACTTTCAATCCGTTGATGTTTGCCGTTTTTTTGGAAAGATTTATTGGAGCCACCTCTCGTAATCCTTCGGTGTGGTTTGCTTTTCGCCGAGTCTTATCTTCGACGAGTGGTCAGTCGTCCGCCGAGTCGCTTCGGCGGGGGTTGGGTTGGAACGAGTCCGCCTGGAAATCGTGTCAGGTCCGCGGCATCAGGCTTCACTGCAATTGGATTACGCGATTTTGATTCCATTGAATTCTGGCGACGCGCTTGATCAAGTTCACGCTGTGCGTGGATGTCCGCGGGCACTTGTCCAGGGACAAAGTCGTCATAGACCGAGACGGGAATTTCGATGTTGGCCAAACTTTCGATGCCAGTCAAGAGATCGCCTTGGTCCGGGCAAACGAAACTCCACGCAACTCCCTCGCGACCCGCGCGTGCGGTTCGACCGATGCGATGCACATAGATTTCCGGATCTTCGGGAAGGTCATAATTGATGACGTGGCTGATGTCATCGACATCCAAACCGCGCGATGCCAAATCACTCGCAACGAGCACGGACAGGCCGCCTTCACGCAGTTTGACCATCACCTTGTCGCGCTTGGTTTGATACATATCGCCGTGCATTTGGTGCGCGTCGATGCCGTTCTTGCCCAAGAAGAGAGTGACTTCGTCGACGGTGCGCTTCATACGACAGAAGACAAGCGTCAACGCTGGTTCTTCTTTGCGAAGAAGATGCAAGAGCAACTTTCGCTTGTCCCATCGCTCGACTGCGAAGTATGACTGGCGAACTTGAGAGACAGTCAAACTCTGCGCGGTGGTGACAATCTTCTCTGGGTCGCGCAGATATTGCCGCGCCAACTTTTCGATGTCAGGGGAAATCGTCGCAGAGACAAAGACCGTCTGCGGATGATTCTTCAGCGATCCCAGAATGCGGCGGATGTCCTCTCGAAAACCGATATCAAGCATTCGATCCACTTCGTCCAGCACGGCATACTGAATGTTCTCGTATGACAACAATCGTCGCTCGTGCAGATCCATCACGCGCCCTGGAGTTCCGACAATAATCGCTGGACCACGCTGAAGTTTTTGCACTTGGGTCGAGATCGGTTGACCGCCATAAATTGGCACGACTTGATGGCCGGAATGCTTGGCGAAGTCGTGAATTTCTTTCGCGACCTGGATTGCAAGTTCGCGCGTTGGCACAAGAATCAGCACCGAAAGCGCGGAGTCCTTGGGAATCATCTGCAGGACCGGCAATGCGAATGCCGCAGTTTTTCCCGTTCCAGTCTTTGCTTGCCCGAGACAATCTTTGCCCGAGAGAACGATCGGAATCAAGCTTGCTTGAATTTTCGTCGGATGGGTATAACCACGCTCGGTGATGGAGCGAACAATTGGTTCAGAGAGTCCCAGTGAGGCGAAAGTCTGATCCGCAGCGAAAATGTCCTGGGACCGTCCAGCGTTTCCGCTGGGAGGGGTTTTATCAGTTGTCACGAACCTTTATGGTAGCGAGAACATGATGCCGATACAACTATGGGCCCGCAAGGATGCGAACCACAAGCTGTCTCAACATCAACCTCGCCGCACTCGACAGAAATGTCAGTGTCATTCGTGAATTGATCGCGCCTCACTGCGATCTCTGCGCTGTGGTCAAAGCAGACGCGTATGGCATGGGCGCGGCTCGAATCGCCCGACAACTTGCAGAAAGTGGCGTGAGTATGTTGGCGGTCTACAACCTTGCACAAGCAGAATCCATTTCGCTGGCGGGAATCACGACTCCGCAACTTGTCCTGATGCCCGTTCGCGAGATCGAACTTGGTGGAGAGATTCATCGGCTCTTGCTTGCTGGTCGGTTGCACCTTGTCGTTCACGGAGAATCGCATGCGCGGGAACTTGCCGCCATTGCACAGCAACTCGGCGGTGGGCCGATTCCAGTGCATCTGGAAATCGATACAGGAATGTCGCGCGGAGGTGTGATCGCAAGCGAGGCCGGCCGAACATTGGCATTGATCGCCGATGAACGACGGTTGCGACTTGTTGGAATCTTCACCCACTTTTCTGATAGTCGTGCGGATGATGCGCGCACGCATAATCAGATGGACGCGTTCGAGAATTTGCTTGCAGATCACGGCGCGCATATTCCAAGTGACGCGTTGATTCATGTCGCGAATTCCCACGCAATTCTGCGGGATTCTCGCTTTCATCGCAAAATGGTGCGAACGGGACTTGCGTGGACCGGGTTGGTCGAATCGCAGTCAATCGATGGTTGGAAACCGCCTCTCGAATCAATCGTTCGGTGGGAATCCTCCATCGTTCACACAAAGACATTGCCGTGCGATGTTGCGGTTGGATATGGATCATTGTGGAGCACGCGTCGTCCGACTCGTATTGGAATTGTTCCAGTTGGATATTTCGACGGCTATCCAGTGGGATCGGCGCAGAGCGATCGTCGTTGGATTCGAGTGATTGCAGAATCGCCAACAGGCGCGGCAAGTGGTTCGCGCGCGTGGGATGTGCCGATTGTTGGCGCGATCAATATGGATCAGATCATGGTGGATTTGACGGATGTGCCGCCATCAATCGCATATGGCGATGGTCATATTGGAATGACCGCGGAGTTGTATGGCGCACAGCCATCCGCGCGCAACTTTCTTCCACGCGTTGCCGAAGCGGTTGGTGCGCATTCATACGAACTGCTTTGTCGATTGAATCCTCGAATTCCCCGCCAATATTTTGGCGAAGCGACTGGAACAATCACCGCCGACACCTTGCGAATGGATCTTCAATCGCCTGGCGCGATGACCGGCTGAGTCGTCGTACCCTTCAAAATATATGCCGAGATCTGGTGCTTTCATCCTCGATGAAATGCGAAGTTTGGCGAAGCAATTGGCGTTCGTGCCAAGCGACGCCGCACGACGCCAATTGAACGCGCTACGCAATCTTTTGGAAGAAATCAATCCAAGCGAACTGTATGGATGGGATGATGTCGTCTGGCGCATCACCCAGTTTCGAGTCGAGAAACGGTCCAAACAAAGCGAACTGAAAATTGTTGGCGAATCTTTGCGGTGCGATCTTGTCGAACTCGCGCTGCGACTGAGTCGGCGTGCGCCAGAAGACTTTGGAAGTGGAGTGACAATTCCAAAGCTTGCCAAAGAGTGGCAAGTGACCGAGCGCACAATTCATCGCTGGCGCAAAGTCGGATTGGCTTCGTGTTGGATGCGGCGTTCGACAGCGCTTCGTTCAGGTCCACTTGTGATGGCGATTCGTAAAGTTGATGCGGCGGCGTTCGCGGCGAGTCACGCGCCAAAGCTTGCGCACGCGGCGCGAACAAAGCGATTGACGCCGGTGGTGCGAGAAGCGATCACGCGTTATGCGGGCGAGTTTGCCGCGAAGGGCGAGCGGAGAATTTCTGTCGCCGCACGAGCGATCGCCAAAGATGTTGGTGTCAGCACCGAAAGTGTTCGTGCGTTCTTGGTGAAAAACCCCGCGGCGTCGAAGGGGAAACTTCTGGGACGCAAGTCTCGCGCTGTACGCGTTGAAACGCTGGCGTTCGCCGCGTGGTGCCGTGGTCTAGGGCCAGCGCAAATTGCCCGAAAAATTGGCTGTTCTCAGCCCGCTGTTGATCGGCTTTTGCACAAGGCTCGCGCGCAGTTCTTGGCTCATTATGCCGATGCGTTCTCGCCCAAAGGAGTGGAAATCCCAACGACATTTTCTCGTCAAGACGCGCGCGATGTGATTCTTGCCAGTGATGCCGTCTGCAAAAATCTGTGTGGCGCATCGCCGATGCGTGACGCGCGCGAGTGGTTTGTATCGAAGGGAGAGAAAGCGACTGGCGTTGGCGCTCAATTGATGGCGGTGAGATTTCTGTTGTGGAGCGCGCAGCAATCGACGCGGCAGCTTTTTGCGAATCTCCCTTCGAATCGCCCAAGCGAAAAAACTCTTGATCGAATCGAAACGGACTTGCGCTGGGCAAGATTGCTGCTGCGATCACTCTTGATTCAGTCGATGCCGATGATTGTGACACGACTGAAAATTTGGAGTGGGGGAGAAATCGAATCAATCACACCAGACGCACAGAGGAAAGTGCTTCTTCTCTGCGCTGAATCCCTGCTGATGATTGTGCGCGAATCGAGTCCTGCCAACATCGCCAGCGGTCGTGTGCGCATCGAGCGCGCACTTTCGCTCGCAGTCGAGCGACGCTTGATTTCGCAGACTCCAGATTTGAACGCATCAAAGCGGATCATTCGTCGTCCAATTCCCATTCGCGATCCAATCGACGCGGTCTGTCCCTGGCAAATCACATCGGATGCGCTCGCTCGTCGCGTGGGAAAAATCTCGGCGGGGGCAAGTGGGCGAGAAATGTGGTGGTTGCGAATTGGTTGGGATGGAAATGCACCGATGACCATCGAGGAGATGTCGCAGTTGCAAGGAAAGCCGATCAGCGTGATCGCAGGAATACTCGGGCGGGCGATTCGCTGAATTGCTTGCGCGGCGAGTGCGCAACGATAAACCTGCGCCATAAAATGGCCGCAACTTCGAAGTGAAAACAAACTGAATCAGCGCTTCGAGAACTGGAATCGACGACGAGCGCCAGATTGTCCGTACTTCTTACGCTCGACCTTGCGCGAATCTCGCGTCAAGAAAGAGTTGGATCGAAGGACAGGTTCCAGGTTGGAGTCGTACGCGAAAAGTGATCGCGCCAGACCCATCATGACGGCTCCGGCTTGCCCGGTGAATCCACCGCCAGCGACAGTCACGCGGACATCCATCTTTCCCTTGAGGGAGCACTTGTCTATCACGCCAAGAAGCGACTTTTGATCGCGGTCTTCGACGAAGAATTCGACAAGCGGAGTTTCGTTGATCAAGAATTCGCCACTGCCTGGCTTCACACGCACACGCGCGGTCGCGGTCTTGCGACGGCCAGTTCCCCAGTACCAACCTTTTTTGTCGGCGACAGTCTTGAGAGAAGACTTTGTTGTTCCCATTGCTTGAACGCCGACCGTTTCCTTGGTGGCGACTTTGACTGATCCAATATTGAGAGTTGTCATGGGATTATGCCTTGGTCTTCATTGTGGTTGGCTGTTGTGCTTGATGTTCGTGCTCTGTTCCCGCGAAAACGCGCAGATTGCGCTGGATTCTTCGGCCGAGTCGTCCGCGAGGAAGCATTCGAATGATCGCTTCGGTCACGAGCGCTGTCGGATCATCACGAAGCAAAGTGTCGTATGTTCGAACGCGCAAGCCACCTGGATATCCACTCCATTTGCGGAGAGTCTTCAGCGAACCCTTGCGACCAGTCAACACGATCTTTGCGGCGTTGGTGATGATGATCGAATCGCCACAAAGAACATTTGGCGTGTATTCGGGACGATGCTTTCCCATCAGTGCTGTGGCGATTTCAGTCGCAAGACGACCGAGGACTTTTCCTTCGGCATCGACGATGCGCCATGTGGCAGGGAGCTGTCCGGGCTTGACGAATGTTGTTTGACGGGGCATGGTGATCTTGTCCTTCGAAAACTCTTCTTTGTGCGAAACTCTCCCAACAGGAGGGAACGTAAAAGCGTACCGAAAACGCGGAAAGTGTCAAGGGAATGGCGTGGTGATACCGTGTGCGTATGTCGAAATCTCAAAAGTCGGTCTTGGGCGCGTGGGGAGTGATAATTTCTTGCGTTGCGCTCTATTTGTGCCTGGATTTCATTCTTTTTTCTGGGGAAAATCCCGCCGGCACAGAGAATGCGGCAATCGAGGAGGTTGAAGTCCAAGAGGCCGAGGATGGTTCGATGGTGGGTTTCAAGGATGTCGTACAGGGAAAGATGGTCTCGGCAGTGCTCGCTGGTGGTCCAGCTCAGATGATGACTGGAATTGCGATCCAGCAAATAGAGCCGATGCAAGATGTTGGACAGAGTCCAGTCACCAATCTTTGCGCGGCAATTCTGCTTGCAAGGGCGGGGGAAAATGCGAAGGCATCGTCAGAAATTGATGCGCTGATCGTTCGAGTTGAAGCAGATCCAAAATCCGCGTCGCCTGCGTTTCTCAAATGCGCGCGGATTGTGCAGATGTTGATTCATCAGAAGTCCGACGCTTCGGCGGCGAGCGCCGCGACGGCAATTTCTTCACAAGAGGCGGAGTTTCTCAAAGAGAATTTGAATTGGTATGGCGAGCTGTTGATCTCGACCGTTTCGCCCGATCCAAAATTTGAAGCCGCTCTTGAGAAATCGCAATTGTTGCTGATCGCTTCGTTGTTCACATTTGGTTTCATCGTGTTCATCGCAGGACTTGCAGGATTTGTTTGGCTGGTGATTGTGGCGGTGCGATGGACGGCGAATACATTGGCAAATCCTCTGCGGCAACCGACCATCTTGAGTGAATCGCTGCCGTGGATTTTCGCAGGATGGTTCATCGCTGTGATATTGGTCGCGCTCGCAGTCGGGTTGTTTGGCAGCCGCGCAGAGAGATTGTCTGGAGGGCTTGCGCTTTTCATTCAAATAGCCGCAATGTTTCTGCCTCTCATCGCGCTTGCTTTGCCAATGCGATCTGGAAAGTCATGGCAACAAATTCGCGTTGACATCGGCTTGCACTGCGGAAGCGGATTCTGGCGGGAGTTTTTCTATGGAGCAACGGTCTATGCGACGGCGATACCACTTGTCATTGTGGGCGCGGTCTTTGCGCTTTTACTTTCGCTGATTTTTCCGCAGGAACTCGCTTCGGCTTCGCATCCGATTCAGAAGGCGCTCGCCGATGGCGATGTTTCACAGCGAATGCTGTTGCTGTTCATCGCCGCAGTCGCCGCGCCAATCGTTGAAGAGATCATTTTCCGCGGCGTGCTCTTCGCGCATTTGCGCGATCTTTCGCGTCGTTGGGGCCGTTTTCTTTCATTCCTATTCTCGGCACTCGGATCAAGTCTGATCTTCGCCGCAATCCATCCGCAGGGAATTGTTTTCATTCCCATCCTCGGCGCGCTCGCCGTTGCATTCTGTCTTGCGCGCGAAATGCGTGGCAGTTTGATCTCGTGCATAGTCGCGCACGGAATCAACAATGCGTTGGTTGTTGGATTGAATATCGCGCTGGCTGGATAATTATTCCAACTCGATCGTCCAGTACGCCTCGTCCAAGAAAGCCTTCCAGCTTTGATACTTCGGGCTTCCTAAACGAAGCGCAATCGCGGGATTTCTCTTTGGTTTGATTGCCGCGCGGATCAGCTTCATACGCGCTTGCGCGGGAGTTCGCCCACCTTTTTTCGCGTTGCACTTCACGCATGCACAAACCAAGTTGGTCCACGAATTGTCGCCGCCTTGAACGCGCGGCAAGACATGGTCGAGCGTCAATTCTTTGGTCGAAAATGACGAGCCACAATATTGACATTGATTCGCATCGCGCGCATAAATATTTCGCCGATTCAATTTGACCTGCTCGCGTGGGAATCGGTCATAGCCCAGAAGTCGAATGATCTTTGGGACGGCGATCACCAATCGCGTTGTCGTGACCCAGTCGTGCACTTCGTGTTCGTGCGCGCGTTGATATTCCGCGGCGTCGGACCAAGTTGCAAGGTCATACGAAACATAATTTCCAGCTTCGACGGAGATGACTTCGGCGACATTGTTTGCCAGAAGTGTGAAGGCACGGCGTCCACTGACGACACGCAAAGCGGTGTACACCTTGTTGAGAACCAAGACTTTCGAGTCAAGACCGCTTACCAGCAACGTCAACTCAATCTCCTTAGGCGAAGCGATCAAGCTTCGTCAGATGAAGTCTATACCGATCTTTGAAAGACGCCAATCGAAGGCGCAGGTTCCCGCAAATTGATGGACTTCGGCAGGTTTCAGCAGAAAAATGGCGGGTCGGTGCTGATGATCACTGGCGTCGATGCGGGAAGATGTTCGCCAAGCAACCGTTCGATCAGCGCGTGCGGCAGGATTCCTGTTCCCCACGGAGCGCGCTGAAAGCGTTGTTCGTCCTGCGAACCCACGGGCGGAGCGATGTCTTCCAAAATGCAAAGCGAACAGCGGGGGCCAAGATTGGAGATCGAACGGATGAGGTGATCGTCGATGTCCTTCATCATCGAAGGTGCGATCAAACCAGATGGATACAGAATCGTGGCGAGTCCTTGATCTTTTCGATTGTGCCAAAGGCGCATCTGACCAGCAACATCGCTGAGCAAATGAGTGTGGTGAGGAATCAATCCCAATCGACGAATTCCCTGGCCAGACTTTGCTTGGACATCGCACAATTTCGGCAGGGTTTCATCCAGCCAACTTTCAAGCGCAGTGTGACCAGACTTTGTCCAATTTCGAATGTCGCCGTCGAAAAGTTCCGCGGCGAATGTTCCACTCCAACAAAGTGCGATGGATTCTTCGCCATCATCTGGCGCGGGAATGTGCGCCGATGCAATCCATTGATCATCGCGAGGATTGCCGCCGAGCCAAAGAAAAGACCCGCCTGATGGAGGCGGGTCTTGGGGTTGCTTCGACAAATCAGTTCGCAGAATTGCGTGAGGGTTGGAGCTTGCAGATGGAAGTTCGCGTCGAAGATCGTTCATAAGGGATCAACTTTGCGTACGAATCTCACGCTGTCAAAATCACTCTGTTTCTGCGGTTTCTCTGCGTGTTTCCTTCAATCGTCGTGCCTTGCCAGTCAATCCGCGCAAGTAATACAACTTTGCTCGGCGAACTTCGGCGTGACGAAGAACTTCCACCTTTGCCACTCGTGCGGAGTGCAATGGGAAGACGCGCTCGACACCTTCGTTGGCGACGATGCGACGGATGGTGATCGTGCGATTGACGCCACGACCCTTGGTGGAAAGCAAGACGCCTTGGAAAACCTGCACGCGCTCCTTGTCACCTTCGACGATTCGATAATGCACGTCAACCGTGTCACCGATGCGAAGGGTTGGGATTTCTGCGGCAGGCTTCAAGTGCTTGGCCTCCACGCTCTCCATGATGGCGGTTCGATTCATGAGTGATTCCTCTCGTGGGCAATGTGCCCGGGTAAAACTGTGCCCGAACAGCATGACGCGCTGGAAGAGTTTCCAGCGAGTGGCAGGCCGACAGAGCGATGCAACATTGAGGCCTCGTCCTCAAGTGGTTGCCCATGGAGTAAGTCGAGGTCCGGACGGCGTTGGCGCGTCCGGCTGATGCTCTCTTCTCGGCGCCACTTGGCAATTGCCTGGTGGTCGCCGGAAAGAAGTACGTCTGGAACAATTCGTCCGCGCCATTCGCGTGGACGGGTGTAATGCGGACAGTCGAGAAGTGGGGTTCCTTCTTCGCTGGTCAGCGAAAACGAATCTTCGGCGGCGGAATCCTCGTGGCCGAGTGCGCCAGGAATCAAACGAGCCGCGGCGTCGACGATTGCAAGCGCGGGAAGTTCTCCGCCGGAGAGAACGAAGTCGCCGATGGAAATTTCTTCCAGCTTCATCTCGTCGATGACGCGTTGGTCGACCCCTTCATAATGCCCACAAATCAGCATTATTCGTTCACTTTTCGCAATGGTCGCCGCGGCGGATTGCGAGAACTTCGATCCAGCTGGCGAGAGCAAAATCCGCCGCGATGGACGAGGGTCTTGCGCTTCGACGGCTTCGATCGCGGCGCAAAGTGGTTCGCACATAAAGACCATTCCGGGTCCGCCGCCAAATGGTCGATCATCAACCCTGTTGTGACCTCCAGCTTCGCGACCGATGGACCATTTGCGAATGTCATACACATTCACTTCGAGCAATCCTTGTGCAATCGCTCGACCAACAATGCTGGTGCCCAAGACGGGCGCGAACATTTCGGGGAACAATGTGAGGATGTCGATTCGCAGGGGCATAAAAAACTTTTTACTTCTTGTTTTTACTTTTTGCTTTTACTTTTTGGCAGTTTCCGCCGCCTTGACTTTCTTTGGCGCATTGCGTCGCGCCTTCTGGCGAACCGCAGCGAGCGAAGGCGTTCCCTTTGGTCCAACGGTGTTGGCAATTTCCGCTCGTCGCAAAAGAGAGACGACAGTTTCGGAAGGTTGCGCGCCTACGGAGAGCCAGTGCGTGACTCGGTCGGCCTTCAATTTCCATTGTTGACCTTCAGGTGCGGTTGGACTGAACCAGCCAAGTTGCTCGATCACGCGTCCATCATTTGGTGAACGCTTGTCGGCGGCGGCGAGACGATAGAACGGTGAGTGAATGCGACCGTAACGTTTGAGGCGAAGAACGACCATGTGGGGGACTCCCTATAAGACATGCTTCCTGCGGTGAGTCATTCGTCCATTTGGACGGGACCGACCGGATTCGCCGTGGGGTTCGATGTCGTTTCGAGACCGTGCGGCAAATCTTGGGGATGCGGGTTGCGAGCCACAAAGAGTAGCAGAAATTTGGCTACGCTCAAGTGCTATGACAGGATGGTGGATTGCTGATCTTTGGCAGCGTGGCGAAACGGTCCTTCTTATGAGTTGGATTTTCTGGGTGATTGCGTCGATCGTTCTTCACGAATTGGGTCACGGAGTCGCCGCTTTATGGGAAGGCGACACCACTCCGCGCGATACGGGGCATATGACGATCAATCCAATTGTGCATATGGGATGGTTCAGCATTATCGCGCTCTTGATTATGGGAATCGCGTGGGGATTGATGCCAGTCAATCCGAGTCGCTTTCGACATGGCCGCCGCGGATGGGCGGTTG
>SXSS01000087.1 GCA_005792145.1 Planctomycetia bacterium
CGAACCACTAATACCGCCCGGCAATCGCTTTCAACTCAGCCTTCACGAGATCTTGCAACGACTTCGGCTGCTTCACACGCGCGCCGTGTCCAAGCCAGAGCACAAAGTAGAGAATCTCTTTCAGACCGCGAACTCTGAAAGAGAATTCGTGCACGCCATCGGGACGAACGGAAATCGTTTGCGTCGGATGCCACAGCGTGTCTTTGATATTCACTGCGAATGCCGCATCCACTTCAATAACAACTGTTGATTTCGCTTCCCCGCTCTCGCGAATGATCTCCCACGCATCTTCGAGATACTCGTCCAGAGAAAACCAATCTGGCATGGTGAAGTTGGTCTTCCCATCAATGACCGACAGAATTCTCGAAAGACGAATCGTACGAAGCGCAGAATATTTGTCGGACACAGCCTCTTTCGTCGCACTCGGCTTTGCAATAGGTTTCAAGACTGCGTAAAAAGAACGACGGGCATAAAACATTGCAAGGGGCTCAACATGCCAGAGATCCTTCGTCGCTTTGCGCTTCGGCGTCGCAGACTCCCCCGCCATGCTCGCATCCGCAAGACTCTTCGCACTTCGATAATCAATCAACAATGTCTTTCCATCTGCCATCGCATTCACGAAGAGTTCATAATTCGTGATATCGCTTGGATTCTTGGACTGCGTGAAGCGAAGACGGATGCGGTCTTTCAAACATTGATACTTCTTCCGCGTCGCGTCATCTATGTGCTTTTCAACCGTCCGCCCAAACGTGAATGCAGCGCGCATCTGTGGCGCAAGTGATCGCTCCGTTGCATCTCGCAAAATAAAGAGCGCTGGCAAGACCTGATTTTCGATCAAATCGAGGCTGAGTCGACTGCCGCCAATCGATGAGTAGACCCGATTGTCACCTGTTCCAATGCCAGTCGCATCAATATGAAAACCTGCGCGTACGCGCTTGATAAGCAGGAAAGCTTGCGCATCGCTGACCTTGAATTTCTTCTTGATATCAGAAAACTTTGCGCCCCCAGATTCCATCATGCGCTTGAGCACGAACATGCGCTCGAGCATTTCGTCTGCGGTGGCGTGCTTGAGCGGCATGACGAGTTCCGCGGTGCCGCGCGCCTGGGTCAATTTTTTTACAGTCTTTGCACTCTTCGCTGTCGCTGCCTTCTTTAACGTGTTCGCTTTTTTCGCCATTACCAGAAGTCCTTCCTTCGTTCGTTTATTCGGTCTAATGCCCCGTTCGCAATTTCATCCCGCACTCCGACAAATTCAAGAGCTATGGCGTGACACAATCCTGTTATGCGAAACAACTCATCCAAATCCTCAGCAAAGTCAGACAAGCCCACAAAAGCACTCGTACCCAAAATCAGCTGCATTCGTCACTTTTGCGATTCTGACGGATCGATTCTACATCTGGACTCGTTGGTCGAGTCGATGATTCTTGGAAAAATTCCTCGCAAGCACATCTTGCTTGATGGACCTAAGGGCTCTGGCAAGCGAATGCTTGCACGCGCAATCGGCAATGAGTTCGGCGGAAAGGTTGTCGAGCTCGATCCAGGGTCAGTCACGAATCGCACCACGCTGGTCGACATCTTTAGCGACCTCGGGCGTGACGATGCGTTGGTCATGCACAATATCGACGAGTGGTGCGACGAAGCGCAAAGCGATACGGCCTGCGTCATGATCGATCGAGCGCTCAGACGAGAGGTACCCAAAACAATGCGATCAAATCCATTCGCAGCTGCATTCGAGAACGACTCGGAGGCGAGCGCCACCGAAACGTTCCTGGCATTTGAGCCATTCATCATCATTGTCACGACCAATGCTTTCCCAGCGGTCAATGATCGACTTAGGAATAACTGTGTTCACTTCACGCTCGCACGCAGTCGAGAGGCAATGACAATCTTTACCGAACGAGCGCTGCGACACAACGCGATTCCTGCAGATTCCAAAGCAGTTTCGATCTTGGTTGACTATTTTATGGTTGCCCATGACGACGTCGCGGAGGAAACGATTGCACTCGTCATCAGTCACTTGATGAGATTGGGTGCGATTGCCCTTCTTCCAGAAATGGCGGCACAAGTTGTCCAAGGAGCTTGGTCATTCCAATCGATTGGCGTTGTCGTGCGCTGCGTGAAATCAACGATGGCTGAGATGGAGACAGAGGACCTGCAAGCGGTTGCGACGCACCTGCTGTTGCCACCCGCAATCACCGCAAAGCTTGCGAAATTGCTCAAGAAAAATCCAAGTGAACATATCGATTTTGGGTTCTGATCTCATTAGGCTTTCTTCTGTGCATTCTTGTATTTGCAAGAGTGGCGTGCCCGCACAATTGTGAAACTTTCCCAACACATGATCTCCACCGCATCACAACATCAATTCAAACTCATCGGATCTGCGCAGGATTCTTTGCAATCACGCGCCGCACAATTCAGTGCCGAGCATCAAGGCCGTCCGTACCAACACGCACTCTCGCGCGACATAGTCGCCGCGCTTGAGAACCCATTGTCGGACGGCCGTCCATCGAATCGGCAAGCTAGCACCACCTCGATGCGCGCAATTTCCAGCGCACTCGTCGTCGTCCCAACCGGGGGCGGGAAGACGCATATCGCGCTTGCAACAGCGCGAACATTACAGGTGAGTGCTGGCTTGACGATTGGATGGTGCTCGGCGCGGCGCGACCTACTTCGGCAAGTCGACAAGGAAAACAAGGTCTTTGGCTTTAACGTTGATCTTCGACTCATGTCGCTCTTCGATCGCAATCCGCCTGAGTGCGATGTACTGATCATGGACGAAGCACATCACGATGCGTGCGCGAGCGCAGCAACTTTGCATGCAAATGTGAAGCCTTCGTACATCATGGGACTGACGGCGACGCCGTGGCGGAGCGACCGAGCGCGTTTGTGTTACAGCCATGTCATTCGTCGATGCTCGATTCAAAGCTTGCAAGATGACGGATATCTCGCTCCGTATGCGCATGTCAGCATTGATTCATGGGCACCAGAAGACGTCGCGAAAACGTGGCTTCGATCACGCGAGAGATTTGGGAAAACCGTCATCTTTATGCACACTCGCCAGCAAGCGCACGCGTGCTTGATTGCGCTGCGTCAGAGCGGCGTCAGCGTTGAACTTGTCGCAGGCGACACCGATCGATCAACGCAGTTGCAAGATTTCGCCAGCGGCAAAGTTGAGATCCTTCTAGCGATGGGTTGCCTGACAGAAGGGTTTAACGATCCAACACTTCGAACGGTTTTCATTCGACCCGCAAGTAAAGGCCCAACCGTTCAAATGGGCGGGCGCGCTTTTCGAATGCACCC
Organism: Planctomycetia bacterium; assembly: GCA_005792145.1. Classification (GTDB taxonomy): domain Bacteria; phylum Planctomycetota; class Phycisphaerae; order Phycisphaerales; family SM1A02; genus F1-60-MAGs104. Next base: position 3,301 of record SXSS01000087.1, read on the forward strand.
AAGTATTCCAGTGAAGACAATCGTTCAACACCGCGACACACCCCTGCCATTCACGCGTATCGCTCGTCCCGTCGAGCAATATGTCATTCGTGATAGCGAGTGGCGATCTATTGGAGCAACGCGTCAACTTGATGCGCTCGTTCACAACATGCGCACCGTTGCGGCGCGTGCAACGGTCGTTCTTCCAAAGTTCGTTACAAAATTACGGAATCACAAGTCAACTTCAAGCCTCTTTCGCAAGCCTGATCCAAATGATCAAGACTGAGAATCACATGAATTACAAAAAAACAATGTCTCCATTTTCAATGCCACAACTCGACTATGTCACATCAAAAATTGGCGCTCTGCAAATTGCGCCCGGTGACGATGTATTGCCATCACTGCCACGACAGACTGAGAACGCTTTTTTGCCTCGGCGCGGAATCACACCAGTCACCAATCGCTTGCGATTTGCCCCGCGAAGGTTGCTACTTGATGGTGAGCCAGTCATCGCAAGCGACCGATTCTGGGCGAGTCTGTTTCATAAGTGCGGGTTCAACGATGTTGTTTTCAAGTACTTCAAACCTGACGAAGTATTTCAGCGCATCTCTCAGAAAGACACGAATGCGAAACTTCGTTTCACGGTCGAGCAAACCGAGAATAATCAACGACGATTGCTCGGCGTCGCCTCTTCGAACACGCCGATTGTTGGGCGCGATAGCGCTCTTGCCTTACTGCGTGCTCATGGTGGCGAGAAACTCTCATATGCCGACGGCAGATTGACTTCGACGCATGTGCCTGCGGGAGGTCCTAGTCTTTTTCGCATTGGTCCCGATGAATTTGAACACAGATTTACGCTCGACACACCGCTCGATGGATTTGGGGAACCAAGGATCTGGGTCACTCTTCTGCGAATGATCTGCACGAACGGCGCAATCGGAATGCAGCGCGCGTTCTGCAATCCAGTGAAGCTTGGACAGGAACCTCTGCATGCACTTGATCGAGCCCTCAGCAGCTATGCAAACGCTGACGGATTCAGTGCGATGCGTCAACGCTTCGAGAGTGCGCAGAAATCCTGGGCGAGTCTCGAGGATGTTCGTTCACTCGAACGAATTATGACGACCGTCACATGGGGCGGCGGTGATGCCGCAGGGAGTCGGCGGAACGCGTTTGAACGCATGGTTGGTGACATTTCAGGGATTTATGGCGTCGCTTCTCTCGAGGGTATTTCTCCAAAGCGCCGAAGGTTGCTACCGTCGCGCGCTCGAGTGTACGACTTGATTAATTTCGCCAGCGAAGTCTCGACACATCATGCGATGCCGCTTGCAGCGTCGAAGATTTCCGCGTGGATTGGAACGACGATCGTTGACGAATTCGACTTAGAAGGATCGGCGAAGGAAGTAAACGATTTCGAGGCGCTCTTTTTGGATCAGCCGAGGAGTTCGGCACGGGGGACGGTCATTGCAAACGATACTTATCAATCGAGTAGAGGACTAACGAATAGCAATTGACCCACTCATTTGGCGCAGTCGGAGCAGCTTGGCTGCAGAAGTAGGATGACTCAAATGGATGCAACACAAATATTGATCGGGATTGCAATCGGCGCTGTCATTGGTGGAGCGCTTGGATTTGTCATGGCAAATATGGCCGCTCGTGCTCGGACTGCAGGCGTTGATGCA
>SXSS01000088.1 GCA_005792145.1 Planctomycetia bacterium
AGTCTAGAAAAGCGAACTGTGTTGATTGTTGGAACGCGGTACGCAGGCGAGATCAAGAAGTCGATTTTCTATGCGATGAATTATGACTTGCCGGATATGAAGGTCTTCCCGATGCATTGTTCGTGCAATGTCGATCGCAAAGACTCATCAAATGTTGCGCTTTTCTTCGGGCTTTCCGGAACTGGAAAGACCACGCTCTCCGCTGATCCAAATCGAGATCTTGTCGGTGATGATGAACATGGTTGGAGCGAAAAAGGCGTCTTCAATATGGAAGGCGGTTGCTATGCGAAGTGCATCAAGCTTTCGCGCGAAGGCGAACCAGAAATTTGGGATGCGATCCGATTTGGAAGCGTGCTGGAAAACACTGTCATTGATTCGACGACTCGTATTCCAGATTATGACAGTTCTGCCAAGACTGAAAACACGCGCGTGACATATCCCGTGTCGTACATCAAGAATGCTCGAATGCCTAGTGTTGCATCGCATCCCCGCAATGTGATCTTCTTGACGGCCGATGCATTCGGCGTGTTGCCGCCTGTGTCGCGACTCACTCCCGAGCAGGCGATGTATTACTTCCTCAACGGATACACATCAAAGCTTGCAGGAACCGAAGCGGGAGTCACCGAACCAATGCCGAATTTCTCCGCATGCTTCGGCGGGCCATTTATGCCTCGGCCTCCGATGCGTTACGCTGAAATGCTTCGCGAGCGAATCGCAACACACAAATCCGATGTGTGGTTGTTGAATACAGGATGGACTGGCGGTCCATACGGAACAGGATCGAGATTCAAGTTGGCATATACCCGTGCATTTGTCACGGCCATCTTGGATGGATCACTTCGTTCCGCTAAATTCGTCAAGCATCCAATTTTCGGATTGCAGATGCCGACGGCGGTTGTGGGCGTTCCAACTGAAGTTCTTGATCCTCGAAATACTTGGGCAGATAAGAATGCCTATGACGCGAAGGCGCAAGACTTGGCGAAGCGATTCCGTGCAAACGATGCAAAGTTTGCGATCACGGACGAGGTTCGTGCTGCTGGTCCGATCACCGCCTAGGAGATCACATGTCCGTCACGATGACTGCGACCCCAACATTTGATCAAGTCGTCGAGGCTGCGAGGCGAATTGAAGGCGGAATCATTCGCACTCCCTGCGTGCGAAGTGCCGCGCTTTCAGAGTTGTGCAATGCAAATGTTTGGTGCAAGTTGGATTATCAACAGTCGACGGGTTCCTTCAAGGAACGCGGCGGTCGAAATGCGTTGATGCAGTTGGATGCCGCGACACGCGCCAAGGGTGTCATCGCGGCAAGCGCTGGCAATCATGCGCTCGCACTTGCATATCACGGTCGTGCGCTTGGAATTGCAGTCACAGTCGTCATGCCACGATTCGCGCCGCTTGTGAAGCAAGTTCGATGCCGCGAATTTGGCGCGAATGTGTTAGTGCATGGCGACAACATCGCCGATGCTCGTCAACGCGCTGATGAACTTGTTGTTTCGCAAGGCATGACATACATCAATGGTTTCAATGATCCGAACATCATCACTGGAGCGGGAACATGCGGGCTGGAAATCTTTGATCAATGCCCCGAGCCTGATGCGATTGTCGTTCCCGTTGGTGGAGGTGGATTGATCGCAGGTATCAGCCTCGTCGCCAAGACTCTGCGCCCCGCAACAAAAGTGATCGGTGTTGAATCCTCGCGCTGTCCAAGCATGTCTTCAGCGTTGGCAGCGGGGCATCCAGTACGAGTGACATCCGAATCTTCACTGGCCGATGGATTAGCGGTTCCAGAAGTAGGACCGCTCGCATTTGAAGTTGCACGGAGCAGAATCGAACAAGTTGTGACGGTTTCTGAGGAAGCAATCACGCGCGCAATTTTGCGCATTGCCGAATTGGAAAAAGGAGTCGTCGAAGGTGCAGGCGCAACTCCGCTTGCCGCACTTCTGGAAGGCAAATTGTCGCAACTTGTTGGACGCAAGGTTGTGCTTGTTCTCTGCGGAGGAAACATCGATCCCAACACTTTGTCGCGGGTCATCGAACACGGTTTGATGCTCGATGGACGTCTCGTTCAATTTCTAGCGGTCATTCGTGATCGACCAGGTGGATTGGCAGATCTCGCGACTGCAATCGCTTCGACTGGCGCAAGTATCAAGCAAGTTTCTCACGAGCGTGCGTTTGGCGAGGCAGATGTCTCTAAAGTGCAAGTGCTTTGTCAGATTGAAGTGCGGGGACCGGATCACTGTGAAGAAGTCTTTCACGCGCTGCGAGCCCGCGACATCGAAGTTGTCGCCCGTGGTGGCCTGCGAAATATCGCAGCGATATAAATGCAAATGCGCATCGCGCTTATTCAAATGGATTCGGTCGTCGGTGATCTGGCGCACAATGCTCAGACCATTCTGGCGCGCGCTGTTGCCGCTGCAAAGATCGGCGCGCAAATTGCAGTCACTCCCGAATTGTCGTTGGTCGGATATCCACCGCGTGATCTTCTGCTGCGAAGTGGCTTTACGGATGCGTGCGCGGCAGCCACGAATGAACTTGCGAAACGTTTGCAACACGGTGGGGCGGGAGACCTCGCAGTCACTGTCGGTTTGCCATGGCACTTCGACAATCGATCTTTGCCGATATCCAATGCTTGCGCTGTGCTGCGCGGAGGAAAGATTGAGCGCGTCTATGCGAAGCGACTTCTGCCACACTATGACGTCTTTGATGAAGCGAGATATTTCGCTCATGGATCTGAAACCGTAATCATCGATGTTGCTGGTGAGAAAGTTGGCATTCTTGTTTGCGAGGATTTTTGGCAGGGGGCTGATGTCGGCGAAAGTGGGGGATATCAAACTGATCCACTGACTCAGACTGTGCAAGCGGGTGCGAGAGTGATTATCGTTCCAAGCGCATCTCCGTTCTTCCTCGAAAAACAAAGCCGGCGAATTGATTTGCTCGCGCGCGCCGCGGCGGCTCATAAAGTTTCGATCGCAAGCATCAATGCTGTTGGTGCGAATGATGATTTCGTCTTTGATGGTGGTTCGTGCATTATTCATCCAGATGGAACTGGTTCATTTGCCAAAAGATTTGCCGAGGAATCGATTGTTGTGGATTGCGCGGCAACATCTAAGCGACCTGCAAATATGCCGCTTGACGAAGAACTCGCACATGCAATGACCAGCGCAATTCGGGGATATGTTGGCAAGACTGGTCATCACGGCGTGCTTCTGGGACTTTCTGGCGGAATCGACAGCGCGCTCGTTGCAGCACTTGCAGTTGCCGCCCTTGGAGCGAAGAATGTGCGCGGTGTTTCGATGCCGGGTCCATTCTCTTCCGAGGAATCGCGCACCGATGCGATGGATTCTGCAAATCGACTTGGAATGAATCCTCCCGATGTCTTGTCGATCAATGATGCGTATAAAATGATGGGCGCAAACATCTCTCCATCCGCCAAGATCGATGGTGTGACCGACGAAAATCTGCAAAGTCGCTTGCGAGGTTTGACTTTGATGACACTTTCGAACGCGACTGGAGCGTTGGTTCTCTCAACGGGAAACAAGAGCGAATTTGCGGTTGGCTATGCCACGCTTTATGGCGATATGTGCGGCGGAATGGCTCCGCTTGGCGATCTCTTGAAGACGCAGGTTTTTTCGGTTGCACGCTGGCTGAATGCAAATCCAAGCGCGCTTGGCTTTTCTTCGCCGCCCATTCCATCGTCGAGTTTGAACAAGCCTCCGTCAGCGGAGCTTCGCCCAAATCAAACTGATCAAGATTCGCTACCTGAATATTCCGTGTTGGATCAAATTATTTCAGGCTGGGTCGACGACGAAAAGTCCGTTGAAGAAATTGTTCGGACGACCGGATTAGACCGAGTGTTGGTTGCGCGTTGGACATCAGCAATCGATCGAGCTCAATACAAACGCAATCAAGCGCCGATGATTCCCAAACTCAGCGCAAGAGCTTTCGGACCGGGACGACGGATGCCGCTTGCCATGCGCTTTCGCTTGGTCGACGACTCGTCCGCCGTTTGAAATTGAATTGACGGCGCTGCTTGCTTGGAATCATCAGCAGTCGATCCGCGCCGATCCGATACGCGGTCAGAAATCCTCCGTACACACACCCCGTGTCGATTGCTGCAACAATCGGACGGCCATCAGGTCTACGCAGAATCAACGGACGGGAGAGTGGTTTATGCCCAACGATCAACAGCCCGTCTTTTCCATCATAATTCCACCACCAATCATTCTCGCCTTGCGCGGACTTGATCGTCATCCGCATTCGTTGCGATGTGCGTTTGAATCCAAGCGCCGGATCAACGCCTGCATGCACCGCAGTCCAAACTGGATTGCGCCCTCGCAGAAATGGAGTGCGCATCGCACGACGGAGAAGTTCCTGTGCATCATCCAGTAAATCAGCATCGGCGAGAATGTCGACCATTTCAGCAAGCCGTGGCGGAAGTTCGCTTGTTCTTCCATCTGGACCAGCGCGCCGAAGTGCGGCAAGCGCGCGAGACTCGTGATTGCCACAGACAAGATCGATCTGCCATCCAGATCGTTGGCGAGCAAGTATTTCTTCGACCACAAGATCGGGGCGCGGTCCCTTTGTCAGCAAATCTCCGATGAGAATGATGCGTGAATTTCTCGCCCAAGTTCGAAGTCGATCGAACATTGCTCGGAGTTCTTCGCCACAGCCGTGGATATCTCCAATCACGACCGTGTCACGCATCGCCGTACAATACTTTGACAATGACGATTCGGATTCTTCCAACCGCGCTTGTCAATCAAATCGCCGCCGGTGAAGTTGTCGAGCGGCCCGCCAGCGTGGCGAAGGAATTGATCGAAAACTCGCTCGATGCTGGGGCGACCAAGGTGATCGTGCGAATTGAAGGTGGAGGGCGCGAACGATTGGAAATCATTGACGATGGAGGCGGGATTGCCCAAGAAGAACTTGCGTTGGCTCTCGCGCCTCACGCAACCAGCAAGATCAGCACAAGTGACGATCTGAATCGAATCAACACATTTGGATTTCGCGGAGAGGCGCTTTGCGCAATTTCATCCGTTGCGCATGTGCGGATCACTTCTGCGCTCAAGAGTGCGGCTCAAGCGTGGATGATCGAATCTCGATTCGGTCAGTTGAGCGATCCCAAGCCTGCCGCAGGCAGAGTTGGAACGACCATAGAAGTTCTAGGGTTATTCAATAATGTTCCGGCTCGGCGAAAGTTTTTGCGGGGCGATCCAGCGGAAGCTGCGCGTGTAACAGAAGTTGTTTGCAATGCCGCGCTCGCACATCCATCGGTTTCATTTCGATTGGAGAGCGGCGGTCGAAAAGTCTTGGACTTTGCGGCGGCAAAGGATGTCTTTGGCCGAGTCGCGGATGTCTTCGGCGATGCGCTTGGCGAAAGTCCATTGACAATCGCGGGCGAGGCAGAGGGTGATGATCTGAAAAGTCGAATCATCGGCGTGACATGTCGGCCAGAAAGTATGCGATCAGTCAGTCGAACCCAGCGCATCATGGTGAATGGTCGACCCATCGTCGATCGCTCGCTCATTCATGCCGTACGCGAGGCGTATCGCGGCCTTGCAGAACCTTCATTGCAGCCTGTGTTTGCAATCTTTCTGCAAGTCGATCCGGAGATGGTTGATGTCAACGTGCATCCTCAGAAGAGTGAAGTTCGTTGGCGAAATCCTGCGTGGATGCACAGATTGGTCTATCGATCAGTTCAAGATGCTTTGCGTGCAGCGGATCTCACCGCCGGTGGTTCGAGTTTGCTTTCAAGCACGCAGAGTGATCTAGCACCGACGATCGATATGACTTCGACTCAGCATGCGCGCCAGAGCAACTGGTCGTCCCGAGCGCCGAGGTCCATGCCGAGCATGCCGAGCATGCCGAGAGATTCAAGCGGGTCGAGCACAGTGCGAACTCATTCCATCCCTTCATTCATTCGAGATTCAAGCTCATTTGAAACTCCTGCGCACGAGAGACTTCTTCCAACTCCCGCAGTTGCTGTTCGGGAAGTGCTTCAAGTCGACAACACGTGGTTGATTCTTGCTGAGGACGATGCGTTGGTCATCGTCGATCAGCATGCGCTTCATGAACGCGTTATGTTCGAAGAAATTCGCGCACGCATTGGCAGTGGTGATCTGATGTCGCAGAGACTCTTGGTACCTGCGATGGCGGATGTTCCGCCGGAAGCTCTGGCACATCTTGAAACATTCGCGCCACTTTTCGCGCGATTGGGTATCGAAGCGACGGCGGCAGGTCCTCGAACCGTCGCGGTGCATGCGTTCCCAGGTTTTTTGACGGGTCGCAAAGTTGATGCGGCAACATTTGTCGCCCGTGTTCTGACCAGCGACGCGCTTGCAAGTGCTAGCGAATCGACCGAAGATTCTGCGCTGCGCGAAGGGGCGCTCGCTGATGTTCTTGACATGATGGCTTGCAAAGCGGCAGTGAAGGGGGGCGATCGACTCTCGGTTGCGGAGATCACGCGATTGCTCAACGATCGCGCAACGACGGATCGTTCGACCAATTGTCCTCATGGAAGACCAACATCCATTCGAATTCCAATGAGCGATATCGAACGGCGATTCGGTCGACGCTGAGAGCGGCTGATTGAAATCAGTCGATCTCTTCTTCGCATCGGATTTCGTGAAAGACAACCTGTCCTGTTCGCAGTGCGCAGGCGATGTACGGCTGGCAAAGTTTGCACCCTCCGCCGCATCCAAATTCAGTTTGAACATCTTCATTGGTGACCACTCGTTTTTGCGAACGCGCCCAGGCTTCGATTGTGGCGAAGGTCGTCTCATAGCAAACGCATCGATCAATGTTGATGGGTGTCATGAGTTTCTGTGCAGTGCAATGGGACTATCTTGGGTCATACGCAGAATCGTCGTTGCTGAGAAAACCATTCGCCGGCCATGCGAGTGGCGACTGGAGATATGGGAATGAATCTGCAGGACTTGTCGCCGCATGCACTCCCTTGCACTGTTGGCATACGCCGCGAACATGTCCATCCAACCATGCAACATTTGTGCATCCTTGGTGGCGAAATGCTTGGGCGCCGGCGTAGACAATTCCCAGATCCATTTCGACGGACGCACTCGGCGCG
>SXSS01000012.1 GCA_005792145.1 Planctomycetia bacterium
CGCGGCGCTCGCGTAAATCATTCCGTCTTCGTTCGACCCAATACATGCGTCCCGCGGCGCTCGCGTAAATCATTCCGTCTTCGTTTGAGCGCACATACATGCGTCCCGCGGCGCTCGCATAAATCATTCCGTCTTCGTTTGAGCGCACATACATGCGTCCCGCGGCGCTCGCGTAAATCATTCCGTCTTCGTTTGAGCGCACATAATGCGTCCCGCGGCGCTCGCATAAATCACTCCGTCTTCGTTTGAGCGCCAGGACATGCGTCCCGCGGCGCTCGCATAAATCATTCTGAATTTGTTTGACTGCGTGCCAAATCAGTCCGCTGCTGACCACAGCATTTCAAGCGTGTTTGAGTTCTAGGCGGTGAAGAGATTCTCTTTCATTCGCACGGTATTTCTGTCACAATAGTCTGGTGCGTTGTATGACAATTATCCTCGCCTGTGCAGTTTGTTCTTGCGCTCTTGGCGCCGCACAGGCTGGAGAGAAAGTCGACTTCGATCGCGAAGTGCGGCCAATCCTTGTGGCCAATTGTTACAAGTGCCACGGTCCGCATGATGAAGCGCGCGAGGCTGGATTGCGTTTCGATTCGCATCAAGGTGCCACCGCAACTCTTCGCAAGGGACACCGCGCGATTGTTCCATTTTCTCCAGATGAAAGCTTGATCCTTCAGCGGATTTCCCAGACGGACATCGAACAACGCATGCCGCCTGAAGGCAATGATCCGTTGTCGCTGGAGCAAATCGCAATACTCAGAAAGTGGATTCAAGAGGGCGCGGTCTTTACGCCACCGCGTGCATTCCGTGCGCTCGATCAAACGCCTGCACCGGATGTGCGCGATCAAACTTGGTGCGAAAGCGATATCGATCGATTCGTTCTTGCTACACGCGAGCACATTGGCCTTGCTGCTCCAAAGTCGGATGTCGAACCCGCCGCGCTTCTGCGCAGACTCTCATTCGATTTACGAGGTCTACCTCCAGATGAAAAAGATATTCGCGCATTTGCCGCTCAGCCAACAAAAGCAAATTATGACGCACTCGTTGATAGATATCTCGCGGATCCCGCATACGGTGAGCGGTGGGGGAGGCACTGGCTCGATCTCGCGCGTTATGCCGAAACATTAGGTCATGAGTTTGATTACGAAATGCCCGACGCGTGGCGATATCGGGACTATGTCATTGACGCACTCAATAAAGATTTGCCGCTTGACCAATTTGTTAACGAACAAATTGCGGGCGATCTGCTTCCGCCTCGCGCCGCGATGAACCTGCCAAATGTCGCGCCGATCGCAACAGCATGGTGGTTTCTTGGCCCCGCCGTCCACGCGCCTATTGATGTTCGGCAGGACGAAGCTGACCGTATCGCAGGATCAATCGATGTTCTTGGCCGTTCGTTGTTTGGTCTTTCGGTCGCATGCGCTCGTTGCCACGATCACAAGTTCGATCCAATTCCAACAGCAGATTTTTATGCGCTGAATGGCGTGATTCGCAACACGCGTCGTGTGAATGGCTTCATCGATACGGATTCTCGTGCCGATGGTTTCTTGCGAAGTGCGATCGAAGCATCCAATGCCTCTCAGCGTGCTTTGAATATTCACACGAATGTTCGTGCAAGATCCGTTGGCGAGTTGGTTGCAGTCCAAGCAATCGACGATCTTGCCGATGACGGAGCATCGTGGAGTGTCTCTGGTCAAGCGTTTGCTCGCTCAGCGAATAATGTGGCTACAAGTACAAGTTCGACTTCGCAGGGTGGCACAATCGACAGCGCGAGGCTGGATTCCAGACTTGTCGGCAGCGCTCGTTCACCAACAATCGACATCAAGAAACGCTATTTGCATATTCGTCTGCGTGGCAGTGATACAAATGTTCGAACAATCATTGATAACTATTGGCTTGATGAACGCAATCCGTTGTTGTTCGAGGAATTGCTTCGTCGACTCCCGCATCAAGATGGGCGTGGTGAGTGGCGAACGGAGACTTTGGATCTTGTGCGATTCAAGGGCGAACGCATGTATGTCGAGTTGATCGACGATGGAGGAGGTTCAATCGAAGTCGACTGGATCGCCGCTTCGGATGATCTCGCTCCGCCAGATCCAAAGTCGTGGGATATTGACGAGATTTCTGAAACTACAGGTATCGCCGATGATCCGTCATCCTTCACCGCGAATGAAGCGATAGAAAAACTTGTTGCATGCGCTCCTCCCATTCGGGCGGTGATTGCAGAGGAAGGCGGCGTGCAAGACGAGGCGATTCACATCCGAGGAGCACCGCATTCAATGGGCGAGGTGATCCCGCGCGCGCAACTGAAAATGCTTGGCAATCAGTCATCGCAATCGGTCGAAGGGAGCGGACGCATCGCACTTGCGCGATTGATGACCGATTCTAAAAATCCTTTTCTTTGGCGCACGACGGCGAATCGAATTTGGCTGAAACTTTTTGGCCGCGGAATCGTTGAAACTCCGGATGATTTCGGTCAGCTTGGGACACCGCCATGGAGCGCGGAATTGCTCGACGCTCTCGCATCGCAATTGGCGCAGGAGCGTTCGATCAAGTCACTTATTCGCACTATTGTTCGATCACACGCATATCGCGCCGCCGCAGATTCGGACGAATCCACAACAATTGCGTGGAGCCCGCTCGCCGTTCGCAGGCTCGATGCGGAATCGATTCGTGATTCGATGCTTTACGCATCGGGGCGATTGGATCGCACGGTGGGAGGAGTGAGCATTCCAGATTGCTTGTCCGATCACATGCAAGGTCGTGGTCGCCCCGCAGAATCTGGTCCCATCGATGGTTCGGGTCGGCGGAGTGTGTACCTCGCGGTCCGTCGTAATTTCCTTGATCCATTTCTTCAGGCCTTCGATGCGCCAGTTCCATCAACGACATGCGGTCGCCGCCATTCTTCGAATGTGCCAGCGCAATCTCTGGCGATGATGAATAGCAATCTTGTGCGAGTCCTTGGCGAATATTGGGCAAACCGAATCGTCGGTAGCGAATTAGAAAATGATGCGGGTCGTATCGAATCGATGTGGTACGCGCTTTTTTCCAGGCCGCCGCGCAAAGATGAATCGTTGTTGGCACTTCAATTCCTCGAAGTAGAGAAAACATCCAACGCCAATTCATCCGATTCGCAATCTCGCGATCGTGCCGCATACGCCGCGCTTGCACAGTCACTCTTCGCGACAAAGGAGTTCATATTCCTGCGATGAACGATCAACCGCAACATCACTGTGGAAGATTTCGCGCATCGCCATTGACACGGCGTGAAATGCTCGGCGCAGTCGGTGGTGGATTTGGCATGCTTGCATTCAGCGCACTCTTTGGCCGCAATTCGATTGCCACTTCGCCGCTTTCAGATGGGAGAGCGTTGATTGCACCTCACATTCCCGCACGAGCGCGCAGCGTGATCTTTTTATATATGGACGGCGGCCCATCGCAAGTCGACACATTCGATCCCAAGCCAAGGCTTGTTGATTTGGATGGGAAACCTTTTCCGATGTCTATGGCGCCGACCCAGTTCAACAATAATGGAGCGACACTCGCTTCGCCATGGAAGTTTGCCCGACATGGACAGTCTGGACTTGAAGTTTCGGAACTCTTTCCACACATCGCGAAGTTGTCCGACGAGTTGTGCGTGATTCGATCTATGACCAGCGACTTTGCGGAGCACACCACCGCAAATTATTTACTGCATACTGGCTCTGGCATTGCTGGCCGCCCATCAATGGGTGCATGGACTTCTTACGGTTTGGGAAGTGACAATCAGGATCTTCCTGGTTTTGTGGTCATTGACGGTGGACTTGTGCCTCCTGGAGGTCTTGATTGTTTCAGCGCCGGATTTCTGCCCGCAAGATTTCAAGGGAGTGTCATACTTCCGCAAGGGGAGGCGATTGCAAACGTATCTCTGCATGATTCGCAGGACGCACAACTACGCAAGCGCGCGCTGATAGCTCGACTTGATTCTCAGTATGCACACGAAACAAATGCGGAAGCAGTCGAGAGCGCGATTCGTAATCACGAACTTGCATATCGAATGCAATCCTCTGTTCCAGAGCTCGCAGCAATCGACGGTGAGAGTGATGAGACGAAAGCGCTGTATGGATTCGATGCGCCAGATGCCACCACGCGCATCTATGCTCGCGAGTGTTGTCTCGCGCGCAGACTTGTGGATCGCGGCGTGCGCTTTGTTGAAGTCACTTGCCCACGAACAATCGGCGATCGATGGGATCAGCATGACAATTTACGTGGCGGGCACGAGGCAAACGCTCGTGCAGTTGATCAGCCAATCGCGGCCCTCTTGACTGACTTGCGTCGTCGAGGACTTCTCGAATCAACGCTTGTCGTGTGGTCTGCTGAATTTGGTCGCACTCCGTTTGCGCAAGGGACAAATGGTCGCGATCACAATCCATTTGGTTTCACAATTTGGATGGCGGGCGGAGGCGTGCGTGCAGGAACGGTCATTGGCGCAACCGATGAATTTGGATATCGCGCTATAGATAAGCCATACAAGATTCACGATCTGCATGCGACCATGATGCACTTGATGGGAGTCGATCACCACCGACTCACATTCCGATCAGGTGGCCGCGATATGCGGTTGACCGATGTGCATGGACAGTTGATCACTGATGCTATTGCGTAGCACCTTCGGCCTGATTTTCATACGATTCGATTCATGAGCCAGAATGTTCAATCTCGTTTGATAGCGATGGTGACAGCTCCGGCATTTCTATTTTTTCTTTTGGCGTTGGCCATTATGGGATGGTGTTTGCTGCCAGGGCAACTCTTCGCACTCGATTCGCCTCTAGCGCTGAACAAAGATGTCGCTGGATATTTTTGGGGAACGAGCGATGGAGCAAGTGGCGCGTTTGCTGCGACATACAACTCTGCGCCCATCGCATTCATCCTCAGTCTGTTTGAATATGTGATGCCAGCGTGGGCCGTGGAAAAGTGCTGGCTTGTGCTGCTTTTATGGCTCTGCGGATTTGGAGCCTCTCGACTGCCGTATCTCCATGGAATCGGACGGTATTTCGCGGGAGTTTTTTATGTGGTCAACCCTGTCGTGTACTTGCGGTTCGTCTCAGGTGGATGGGGTGTCCTCGCGGTCTATGCCGTCACGCCCTTTCTCGTCAGCGAATTCGTGAAGTTGATTGAAAAGCCTCGGCAGCGATACGCGGTGACCGTCGCACTTTTGCTCACCATAATTGGGCTGCTGCAAATTCATGGAGTGCCACTCGCATTCATCTTGCTCATATGCATTTTCGTTGGGCGACTCTTGATTTCTCGCCAGCAGATAAAAAAATCTCTAGCGATGCTGGTCTTGTGTGGCGTACTTTTTCTCTGCATCAATCTTTTCTGGATTACGCGCTTCTCAGAAGCAGGCGGTGGCGCTCCTGCGAATATGCCAATCGAAGAGATGAATTATTTCGCCGTCTCGACGGCGCTAGAAGCATTGTCGCTCCGCGGTTTCTGGTGCAGTCAGCCGTATATTGACATCTCTGATTTGATTCCGTTCGGTTGGATTCTCTTCGTGCCTCTCTTCGGGCTCTCGATTTTTGGCGCATTCAGCATGGTCAAAAGTGATCGCGCGCGATGGCTGGGAATTGGCTTCGTCGCTGTTGCTGTAGTGAGTGGATTGTTGGCGATTGGTCCGAAGGTGGATGTCATCAGTGGATTTATTCGATTCCTTTGGGAAAACGTTTCCGTGTATCGAGCATTTCGTGATTCATTCAAGTTCGTTGGATTGCTGGCGCTTGCATATGCATTTCTCGGTGCATTCGGATTGCAATCTCTCTTCAAGATTCTGCATTCCATATTCGATTCGGAGACATCAAGGCGCTGGTCGCTGCGAATCATTGGCGCATTCGCGCTTATCCTTCCAATTTTTTACACACTGCCACTCTTTGGACTCTGGGGTCAGATGCCATCAACGAATTATCCCGCTGACTGGTCGAAAGTTCGAGCCATGATCGATGAGGACAAAAGCGATTTCAATGTTCTTGTCTTGCCGTGGCATATGTATCTCGAATTTCCTTGGCTGCAGAATCGATCAAAGCGTTTAGCCAATCCAGCTTCCAACTTTTTCTCGCAACCGACGCTGACTGGAGACAATCTGGAGATTGAAGGCAGTTCGTCCAACAGTTCCAACCCGGTCAGCGCGTATGTCGAAGCGGTACTGAAACAGGGAAATGAAGTCCGTGATATGGGGAAGTTGATCGCGCCGCTGAACACTCGATATATCGTGCTCTTCAAGGCGGCTGATGTCAATGCGTATGACTATTTGGCGACGCAGAAAGACATTGAGCGCGTCTTCGATGGCCCAACGATTGCGCTCTATCGCAACTCGTATCCAACTTCGAGGGCGTATATGGTCAACGCAGTGACACGAATAAAAGATCTTGCGGACAGCAAACGCGTCTATTCCACCAAGAAACCTCTGGATTATCTATTTGTGCTTGATCCGACGCAAAAACAGGATATTCCGCCCACGCTGACGCAGCAGAAGTCGAACGATCTTCCGCAGGTTCAAATTGAAAGCCCGACCAACTATCGCGTTGAAAACAAAGAGGGTGGATATATCGTCTTCACACTGCCGCAGCGATCGATCCGCAATGGTTGGGAATTCAACGGCAAGCCTCCCGTTGCAATGAATCTCGGTATGTCGCCGACATTTGCAGTGGATGCGGGGTCTGGCACAATCAAGTTCTCGCGTTTTTATTCGCGCGAACTATTGATGTACAGCATCGCTGCGATCGGGCTTATCGCATGTGCGGTGATCTACCGGCGTGGGCGATAGCAACAAGCAACTCTTCAGGCGAACCATCAGCGCAATTAGGAAACATTCAGCGATCGCACATAATCATTCAAGGCATTTTGTTGCGATTGGAGCGTTGTCTGTTCAGCAGCAGTTTCTGTAAGAATCGCTTCAAGCCGCGATTCTTGTTCATTGAACTTTGTCAAGTATCGTCGATACACATCCGTATCGTGATCAATGGAATTCATATTCTGGCGGATTCGGTTTTGGTCCGTGTCGATTGACTGACGCTCCTGACCAAGCAACGCAATCCGCGCAGCGGTTGCATTCATCGTGGCCAGCATCGCCGCTGCTTTCTTCGCAGCATCGATCACCGCTTGCGAAGCTTTTTTATCCGACGCATAAGCAATGAGTGTCGGCATGTCGTACTGCGCCACAGAAATACGCGACAAGAAAGTGTTTTCTTGAGCAACGACAAACGTGGCTTTTTCGCTTGGTTTCAATGTCAATTCGAATCGATACAGATTCTGGGTTTCTTCAGCAGCTTTCTTGGGTTCTGCCAATTCCCAACCTTCAATCTTTGCAGTTTCCACCAATATGGTTCGCCCACGAGCAGCATCCTTGTTATTGAATGCAAACGAAGTTCGCTGAACCTGTTTGCGCGTCTCCTCGATAAAGCCATCCACGATACGAATCGAGCGCATCGTATTAGTACTGTCGTCTTGTACGGCGGCGCTGACGGAAAGATCGACCGCATACGCAAGCAATCGTTTGTCGTTGAGAGTCATATATCCAACCTGAGCATCGCCCGCATATGTGAACGCATCAAAGACCGCGACTGGACCAGGGATCAGTTGTAAGCCTGTGGAATTTGTCAGTTCGACACCACGCATTGGGTGGTCGATCCCATCTGCACGATTAAAAATACTGACGCGTCGTCCATCAATCGACGAGGTCAGAATTGGCAGCATCGCTGATTGCTGTCGACCGATCGAAATTGGATTCTTCATCGTGTATTGAAACGCTTCGCCGACGGAGCTCGATTGTGCCTGCGCAATCGCTGACTGCTTCCAGAGTTCTTCGGATGACATTCCAGTTTCCATATCGTTGCTCGCAGCGTCGGCCATTGCCACACCACCACCTCCACCAACACCGCCGCCGCCTTTTTTTGCAATATTCTTGCTTCGCATCGCAACTGATGGAGATGCAACAGCCGCAATTGCTTGACGCATTTCCTTCTTGTCCGCAAACGCATCTCCATCTTGATAAATTCTGGGTGCCGCACCTGCAACCGTCGGTACATCAAGTCGAGGTCGATCGATGTGCAGCGACTGCGATAGATTCATTTCGAAACTGACTGGCTGGCTGGCGACGAGCGCAAGTTGGATGTTGCTCCAATCATCATCAGTCGTGTTTTCGATGATGGCCCAACCCTGAATCATTGGTTGCTCCTTCGGCTTTGCTTCATCAGGAAGCACCAATCGATAACTCGTCTTCCAAATGGGCATCTCATTCACATAAGCGATCTTGACATCACGGGCGGCGCTTCCACCGAATGAAAGCCCAACATTCTTAAAGCGATCAGTGCTATGCGCGGCAAGTGCGGCAAGCGCCTTCATCAATTCTCCATTGAGTGCAGGATCCTCAAGTTGCACCGAAACGATAGTGGTCAAATTGACAGAGCGAACGCCGCTCTCGGTGATCACATTTACAAATGGAATTGCGATCGCTTCCTGCGCGCTTCCTTGGGCTTGCTCACGCATCTCGCTGCCAAGCACAACGCCAGAAATTGGACCGTCTGCGGTGACAAATCGAACTTTCGTTCCGCGAAGCCTTCCTAAGATCGTGCCGAGATTTGGATTGTCTGAAAGGTCAATGCCAAAACTTGCAAGTTGACGCGCGAGTGGCTCATTTGATTCATAGGAAATCGATTGCAGAGCCTGCTGTGGATCGAAGATAACCATCGATTTCAGCATGTCGTTGATTTCATCTTCAGCAAATCGCAACTGAACCAAATCTCCGGACTTGATCATTCCGTGTCGTTCGAAATATCCCACTCCAGATCGATAGAGCGTGATCGAAGTGATAGGCAAGCGCGGCGGAGCATCACCACCAGCCACCGCTTGCGCCAAAGCACTGCTCGAAAGAGTCAGCATTGCGCCCGCGGTTGCGACTGAGCAGACAAATGAGATTCGATTCGTTTTTGGATTGTTCATAATTTTGCTCCTTCAAGTGTTCAAATTACTTTTAAGTGTACGACCACGCAATCTCGCCATCACTCCCTCGAGAGCAAGAAACGCAATCGTAAAAAGCAGTCCTGGATCCACGAGATAGTCCCACAGATTGTCCGATTCCATCACGCCGCCGCTATATGCGATCAAAGCGATGGCAATGAAGTTGATCCATTGGGGAGTGATTGTTCTCAGCGAGATGGATATTGCCACAATCACAGCAAGTGCGATCAGAATCCAAGTGGGATGCCAACCGATGGAATACAAATCGACTGGCATACTGGGAGTCATTAAAAATAACGGTAGAAACAGCGGCAGCATCACGAACAGGCTGACAAGCACGCATGTCGACAATCGAGGTCTGCTTGGAAGCGACGATGGACGAACTACATATAGAAGAAGCAGCAAAAATGTCACGATGCTTGGATCGCCCCAGAGTCCGCGCAGATGTTGCGCAATCGAAATCCCTGCGATCGGCACGATGAGCACGATGGCGGCAGGAATCCAAAGTTCCATACCAAATCTTGCCAAACCTTTTCGCCCAAAGATTTCGCGCGCAAAGCGGATGACCATTGCAACGATCACTCCTTGCGCAACGAGTCCATAGATTGCGTTCGTGTTCACTGCGCGCTCTCCATCGCAGCTTTCTCATTGTCCCCAGCATCAATCCACGCGGTATTGAAGGCACACAGTCGAATCACTTTGCGCTGGCCCGTGTATGAAAGATAAATCATTCCATCAGCACTTTGCGCAAACGATGGATAAGAAAATTCACCGCCGATTTCGCTCCGCTCGATTGTGCGCGACGCTGTCCAACTCGCTCCACTATCGCGCGATCGAAACAATTGCAGAACATTACGACCGCTTGCAAGTGGATTCGCAGCAATCAACAAAGAGCCATCGAGAAGCCGGATCATGCAAACGCTTGCATTTGGATTTGGGATATCAAGCGGCGCCATCAGCTCCCAAGTCTGGCCACCATCTGCAGTGGCGCTTCGTCCGATGACGGGCTGAGCAGTATTGGTGTTTCGAAGGACTGCCACCGCATCACTCGCACTTATCGCGACAACCGCGGGCTGCAGCAATTCGCCGACATTCGATGGCATTCGCTCGCATTGCAGCACGCGTCCTTCCGTTGTCACTCGTACCCACATTCCCCATTTGTGCAGAAGTTCGTGATACGCGGGAAGTCCGAGCGTTCCATCTTCCATTGTGACAGGTTGATTGCGCACAAGCGTGCTGAGGTTCAAGAGTGGTGAAAGAATCAATTTGCGCGCACTGCTCCAACTCTTACCGCCATCTTCTGACAGCAATTGATTCACAGAACTTCCAGCCCATCCGCCATAACTCACGCTCACAACATGCAGACGCACAAGACCGTTCGCATCTACCCAGACCACTGGATTTCCAAGCGTGCGGATCACGCGGTGAGTGAGCCCTTCAAGTTGTTGGCAAGTCAAAGAGATCCACGAATCCTGCACGCGTCCATCTTTCACTCGCGCCATCTGAATCGCAACATCATCCGCGCCTTCACGCGTCCCGCCAAACCACGCAACAAGCAGTGACCCATCTGGCATAAATGCCGCCGACGAGGCATGCGCCGATGGAGTTGATCGAGGCATTTCGATGGGCAGAAAGAGTGCGATTGCGCTCTCTTTCTTGGGTGCGTCGACCACAGTCGCAGTGGCGAATCGATTTTCGATTGTCCCCCTCGAATGCAATCCTGCAGCGACCAGTCCGACGATCAGCAATGTGAGTGACCAACGCAACGATGAAGGGGAGTGGGTCATGTCGTGATCAGCCTCAAAATGCTCTCAAACTATAACATCGGCGCGCGGATCAAAGCCGCAAACGCACGTATGGATATTCGATTCCAAAGGATGGTTGATCGTTGGGTAGGCATTCCCGCATGTGCGGCCTTGTCGTTGTGGCATCGTGGAGTGCGTTCAATCTTTCGCAATTCTGAAACGCTTCCGCCCAAAAGCATTTTGGTGATCCTGCTGAGTGAAATGGGAAGTCTCGTTCTTGCTGATCCGATGTTCCGCCGATTGCAGGATCGATACCCCAAAGCAGAGATTCACATGATGCTCTTCGCGCGCAATCGGCAAATGCTCGATCTGCTTGGTGTGGTCAAGAAGGAAAATGTAATCACCATTCGTGATGACTCGCTTATGCATCTGCTGTGCGATCTTGCGAAATCTTTCTGGCGAATGCGCACGATCAAGTTTGACGCGGTCTTGGACTGCGAACTTTTTTCTCGAATCAGCGCGATTCTCAGCGGACTTTCAGGCGCACCTCGGCGCGCAGGTTTTCACCGTCATACGCAAGAGGGTCTCTACCGGGGTTCATTCATCAACTCGCCAGTTGCATACAACCCATATCGCCATCTGTCGCATCAACTTGTGACCTTGGCAGATTCTCTTCAAAGCCACACGATGCCGCGTGCCAAGGATGGAAGTCTCGTCGAGAAATTTGCGCCGCCGACTTTCCATCCTGCGCCTGGCGAAGTCGAAAGTGAAATCGCAAAGCTGCATCACGATCATCCTGCGCTCGCAGGAAAAAAACTCGTGATGCTTTATCCAAGCGGAGGACTGCTGCCGATTCGTGCCTGGCCTCTGCAACACTTTGTGCAAGTCGCACAGCAGTTGCTTCAAGATGGTTGTGCGATCGGCGTGATCGGCATGCCCGAAGATCGTCCACTTGCAGAACAATTGCGCGCTGCGTGCGGAGGCAATTCGAACTGCGTCAATCTTGCCGGCTATACCCGTTCAGTGCGACACTTGATTTGTCTTTTCCACCGTACAAATTTGTTGATCACCAATGACGGTGGTCCTGGACAGTTCGCGGCGATGACTCCGATGCCAAACATTGTGTTCTTTGGCCCTGAAACACCGACGCTTTATGCAAGTTGGAGCCCGCATTCACATGCGTTTTATACAAACCTGCCGTGTTCGCCATGTCTGACTGCATACAACCATCGCAATTCACCTTGCGATGGCGACAATCAATGTCTCAAGCGAATTCTTCCTGCGGAAGTTCTTGCGAAGGCTCGTGAGATGATTGCTTCTTCGCATCCCATCGGAGTGAATGTGAATGCGTAAGGCGTGCCACGCATGAACAAAATTTTGCAGACCGCCTCTTCGGTGATTTCGTGGAGTTGGCGTCAGCGACATCGTTTTTTCCAATTCGGTCTTGTTGGCGTCAGCGGCGTTGCGATCAATCAATTGGCAATATGGATTTGCCAAGAGAAGCTCTATGTTGGTGTCGAAAATCTTTCTTTGCGGCTCAACTTGGCAATGTTCACCGGCATCGTGCTTGGGATGACCAACAATTTTTATTGGAATCGTAAATGGACTTGGAAGGATCGCGATCGCACTCGCAACATTTCACTCATCCATCAATATGTGCAATACGCCACTGCGAACTGGGCTGGCATTCTTGTGCAGGTGGCGATCACCAATTTATTGGTGCGATGGATTCCATATCTGCCCGCGAATCTCGCTGGAATCGCCGTTGCATGCGTGATCAACTTCATCCTGACGGATCTCTGGACTTTCCGTCATGTCCGTACTGAAGGGATTGATCCTGAAGCAGAGCGGCTCGAGCAAGCGCGCATCGCATTGCCTCTGCTCATCAGCGGGCTTGTGCTTGGTCTCTGCACATTCTTGCACGGCTTGGGCGCGGTGAACATCTTGCGCAACGGGGATGAGATGGTTTACATACAGATCACGCGTTCAATCATCGCGAGTGATCATTGGTTGCCGCTTCAGAGCGATATGGCAGCGATGAGCAACACAAAGCCACCACTCTTGTTCTGGCAGGGAATCATCACCACCGATTGGGGTCACGAGTGGAATCTTGTTGCGTTGCGCTGGCCGAGCATCGTCTGGACATTCGCGACCGCGCTGATGTGCGGACTGTTGGGATGGCGACTCACACAGCGCAATGTGTTCAGCGGAATACTTGCGGCGATGTTCTATCTCGCATTTTTCAGCACCTATCGATATGGCAGGCCATATCTGACAAATCCTCCCGAAACATTTTGGGTTTTTTCGTGCTTCTTCACATTGCTTTGGTGGAAACCCAAGTCATTCGACTCGCGCTTTCTTTTTCCAACGATCATTGGCGTGCTTGCAGGCATGGCTCTGCTGACAAAAAGTTTCGCGCAGCTGCTTCCGATTGGAGTTGGGCTCGCATGGTGGCATTTGCACTTGCACAAGTGGAAGTGGGGAAACTTCTTGCGACAATCTCTGCCTGGACTTCTGTGGACCGCAATTGTCGCGCTTGGAATGTTTTCACTGTGGTTCGTATTCGATCCAGAGCCTCAAGCCATTTGGCGCAATTTTGTACTGGGCGAAAATGTCGGCAAGATGGCAGGTGGTGTCACGCTTTGGCTTCAAGGATTTTTCTGGGGCGGAAATAGTGTTTGGAATCTCGCAGGCAGTTGGTTCCTCAACGCGGGCTTGCTCGCTTTTCCATTCTTTGGTGTCTGCGTGGAATGCTGGAAGCATCGACGCAAATTGATCACCGAAGAGCGACTCCTTTGGATTTGGGTCTTCGCAATTTTTATTGTCTTCTGCATTCCTGCGCAGAGATCCGGTCGCTATCTGCTTGAAGCAATGCCTGCGGTCGCAGTTCTTATGGCAACACGCTGGCATCATGTTGGTCGGAATGCGTTCGTCATTTCGCACATCGCAATCATCGCGGTGCTCTTGCCAATCGGGTGGCTCTCATTCCTGCTCGGTCGCGAGGTGGGCTTCGACGCATTTTCGTGGTGGCACTGGCCACTTGTTGCCGCAGCAATCGTATTCTCCGTCATTTCGATTGCGCGATCTCGCTGGACTGCGATGTGTGCCGCGCCCGCGTCGCTGGCCGTCTTTCTATCTCTGTCAAGTTTTCTGAGTGTCTTCAATGCTCCACTTGGAGCTTTTCCCCAAAACACAATCGACGCAACAACAGACCGCGTTGTATGGATCCCAGAAAACTTCAGATCCGTCGCCGAGAATTATCGATTCTTCTTACCAAGCGCGACAGTCAAAGGCTTTCCGTCCCAAGAGAAATCTCCACCGAAAGATCAAGTCCAAGCAAACGATCTTGCTGTCGTCATTCTTCCGCTCTCTTCGCCAGAGCCCGCGGGTGCGATTGGAAGTCGCATCGAGATGACCAGTCGACACACTGCGAAGCAAATCTGGGAGATGGCAACGGGGAAAGTTCAAGAGCATCTCTTCTGCAGAGAGTGGATCGTTCCTGTTACAGCTGTGCCTGCGAATCCGTGACATCTCGCGCGGGCATTGTCCGCGCAATCCAAATCATCAGTCCCACTGCAACAAGCGCAAGAAATGCAAAAACGCTGAAGATCAGATTGAGCGGTTGACCTGCATCGCGCAAAATGCCAAAGCCCCAGTCCGCGGCGCCACCACAACTGATGCTGACAAAGTTCATGATGCCATAACCCGTTGCGCGTAGATGTGGTCGCGCGATTTGACTGAGAATTGGCATATTGTTGCAATCAAAAAATCCCCAACCAAGTCCAAAGAGCGCAAGAAATGTCACGGCAATGGTCAATGTCCCTGCGTTGCCAACACCAAAGAGCGCAGGCACAAGCAGTGCAATACCAACAGCGCTGGTGTATGCCCGACCGCGTGGTGTTCGCTGGGACCAGCGATCTGCAAGCCATCCACCAATCACGACTCCGATGAGCATCGCGATTGTTGTATAGAGAGTCGCCGACACGCCGGCCATACCTTGTCCAATTCCAAATTCTTTTTTCAGGATCGCTGGCATCCAATCACGCACCACCCATCCAGCAAGTGCGGGAAGTGTGAAGCATGCGACAAGCAATAGAAACGGAAAGCTTGTCAGCAATTCGCTCACGACTGCGCGGATCGATGCGCGTTTTTCTTGAACAACTTCAGCGACACGCGCAGGCGCTTCACGCAGCATAAATGCAAGCGGGAGTGCATACAGAATCCCAACAATGCCCGCAACATGAAATGCGAATCGCCAGCCTAAATCCTGCGCATCCGCGACATATCCACCAAAACCACCAGCCATCATGCCGACATAGATCGCCGTCTGATGCAATCCGATTGCGCGCGAACGAGTTCGCTGCGAGTGATAGTCAGTGATCAATGCGAGCGCCGCTGGAATATAAAACGCTTCGCTCACCCCCATCAGCGTGCGTGTCCAAAGAAGTTCTTGATAGGTCGTCACATTGCCAGTCAACCATGTCACGACCGACCATGAAAAGAGACTGCATACGATTGTCGTTCGCCTTCCAAATCGGTCGGCGATGAATCCGCCGAGTGGACTCAAGAACGCATAGACCCATTTGAATTGACCGAGCATCAATCCCCAGTTCGCGTCCGTCGCAATATCGGCGATGTCTTTCATCACCGAAAACTTCATCGATGCCATCATCTGCCGATCCAAATAATTCAATAGCGCCACGGGCCACAAGAGCGCGACGATCATCCATGCGATACGCATCCAGTTGCGATCATTTGGTGCGGCAATTTTCGCAGTCGCAGTCACGCTGTAAAGAATAGAGAAAAAAGCGACCGCAATTTTGCATCAGGCGCTCTCTCTGTCATACAGTAATGCCAATGTTCAACTGCCCACTCTTATCGTTTCTGCTCACCGCGGCTTGCGTTTTGATTCCGTGTCATAGCGCTCCCGCACAAAGTCCGATCGATTCTCCACAAGTTTTGCATGTCTTTTTGCTTGCGGGTCAATCGAATATGGAAGGGCATGGCGTTGTCGATCTCGATGGGACGGATGGATATAACGGCGGCAAAGGAAACCTTGCAAAGTTTGTTGATGATCCTGCGAACCAAGCACTTTGGAGCGACCTCCGAGCCGCAGATAAGTCGTGGGCGAAGCGCGATGATGTCTTTGTTTCGTATCTCACCGAGAGTAAAGAACAGAAAGCCGGACCGCTTTCCGTGGGATATGCAGTTTATGAGGGTGTGAATCACTTTGGACCAGAACTTGGAATCGGCCGCGTACTTGGAAAACATTTCGATTCACCTGTTCTGCTCATCAAGACAGCGTGGGGCGGAAAAAGTTTGGCGAAAGATTTTCGTCCGCCAAGTTCTGGCGGTGTGACGGGTCCTTATTACACACAGATGATCAGCGAGTTTCGCACGGCACTCGCTGCCATTCCAACAGCATTTCCGGCTCTTGCAAAGTGCACTCCACAAATCGATGGAGTGATTTGGTTTCAGGGATGGAACGACGGCTGCGACAGCGCGGCTGCAGCGGAGTATGAAGAGAATCTTGTTCATCTCATCGCCGATGTGCGCAAAGAGATGGGAGATCCAACGCTTCCATTTATCGTCGGGGAAACTGGGAATATGGAAGGCAACGATGGAAACATTCTCCGAAACGCCCAGCGCAAAGCCTGTGAAAGCAAAGATGTCATCGGCGCGCGTTTCGTGCCAACGGCGCAGTTCTTGCGTAAAGCAGAAGATTCGCCCAACATAACCCACGGCCATCATTGGTTTGGAAATGGTGAGAGTTATCTTTTGATTGGTGATGCGCTCGGACGCGCAACTGTCGAAATGATCTCCGCGCGCAGTAAGAGTAATGTCGAAGCTTCTCGCACAATCATCGACTTCAAAGGCGCGAATGTCGCAAAGGAATGGATGACAGTCAACGATGGCGTAATGGGAGGTAAGTCCAAAGGTGGTCCCACATTCGGCGATGGCAAACTCGTCTTCTCGGGTTCGACGAATACTGATGGCGGGGGATTTTCTTCGATTCGCGGTGCATCGAAGAAGTGGGGCGTCGACGGATTCTCCGGGTTTGTTTTGCGTGTGCGCGGTGATGGTCGAACGTATCAACTCGACACTCGAATCCAATCTCCCAATAATCGCAGAGATGTTTCATATCGCGCGGATTTCAAAACCGTCGACAACGAATGGACCGAAGTCAAAGTTCCATTCTCAGCTTTCAAGCCCTCATGGCGAGGCGCGGATCTTGAAGGGCGCGTTGCAAACTTCGATCCTGCAAATCTTTCGTCGATGGGGATTATGATTTATGACGGCAAAGATGGACCCTTCCGCCTCGAGGTTGATACGATTGCGGTCTATCGAGAGTGAACCACAAGGTTCTCGATTCCGCGAAGTCCAATTCTGTACTGGGTCCAACTTCGATTGATAACTATCACTAGTATCGTCGGCGCATGACAGTGCGCCGAATTTGGATCATCGCCATACTCTTGTTTGTTGCGCTCAATATTGTCGGACTTGGTGTCAGACCACTCGTCGTGCCTGACGAACCGCGCTACGGAATCATTCCCGCTGAAATGGTTGAAAATGGCAATTGGCTCGCGCTTCGGATGGCGGGATTTGTCTATTACGAAAAGCCCCCGCTTGGATATTGGTTTACAGCGGCAAGTCTTTCTGCCTTTGGCCATAATGCCTTCGCACTTCGACTGCCCAGCGCAATCGCAACTCTTGTCGCCGCACTCGTGGTCGCGTGGATGACAGTTCGCATCACTGGTCGTCGCGATGATGGTCCGCTTGCATTTATGGTGCAGACAACCACACTTGCTCCGCTCATCTTTGGATCAGTCGCACTTCTCGATCCTCCATTCGCCGCACTTGTATCGCTATCGATGGGCGCTCTTTATTGTGGTTGCACGACTCAGGGGCGCGTGCGCGCAGGTTGGCTTGCGCTGGCAGGTGTTGCTGCAGGATTTGCATTTCTCACGAAGGGACTCTTGGCGTTTGCAATCCCCGGTCTTTCAGCGATTATGTTTCTCGCGTGGGAACGCCGCTGGAAAGACATGATCACGATGCCTTGGATTCCACTTGGCGCTGCTGCCATCACTGCCGCTCCATTCGCTTGGATGATTCATCGCGCAGAACCTGGCTTCTGGAATTACTTCATCGTGGTTGAACATTTTCGGCGCATTGCGCGTCCAGATTCCAATCAACATCCAGAACTCTGGTGGTTTTTCCTCGCATTGTTTCCCATATGCGCGATGATTTGGACGCTCGCATGGCCCAACGCTTGGAAAGGTTTGCGTGATGCAGGGGAGTGGAGCGCAGGTATGTGTTTCATGACCTCGTGGATCGTGGGACCACTCGCGCTGCTCTCATTTAGTAGTGGGAAATTGCCAACATATCTGCTTCCAATTTTCCCACCTGTTGCAGTGCTCATCGTGCTTGGACTTCGACGCGCACATTCATCGGGCCGAATCACATTGAATCGAGCCGCAATCATTGCTCGTTGGTTGCTTCGTCTTTGTGCGGTGGCATCGTTTATGATCGCGCTTGTCGGTGGTCGTAAGTTTGGCATCCCAACCTTGTGGGATTCCAACGAGTCGTTGCGATTTCTATTGATCGGTGTCGCGTTTCTTCTCTGGGCGCAACTTGATGCGTGGAGTTGGAAAGCGTTCGATGATCGCAAGTGGCTCGTGCGAACTACATTGGCACCCGTCCCGATTCTGCTGACAATTCCGTTCTTCTTTCCAACCGAACTGTTCCCAGCATCAAAGAATCCTTGGCCACTCTTTGATCGTCTTACAGAAAAATTGCGTACATCCGCCTTGCTCGTTACATCGCACGAGCCAGCGCACGCACTCTCATGGGCGACAGGGCGCTACGACATCGTGATCGCTGGCAGTGCAAGTGAATTCGACAACGAACTCGATATCAACTCAGAGCAAGCGCGTCGAATTAAATGGGATGATGTCGGCGCGCGAATCAGCCAAGCAAGAGCGACTTCAACATCGCAATCGGTGGCGGTGGTCTGCCCGACGAGTGAAGTGGATCGGATTCTGCAAACTGCTGGCGTACCAGTTGTTGACACACGCGAGAGCGACGGAAATCTAACCGTCCTTTATTGGCGCTAGTTTTTTCCCCATCGAACCAAGTTTCCGCGTGGCGCAAGCCACACCCAGTCCACGGAATCCTTCACTTGCGTGGACTTTTCAAGTTTGCCTTGATCATCCACCCCATCACTTCCAACCGACCACATTCGAAAACCATTCGCATCGCTCGCCATCAAGATTGGCTTTCCATTCCACGGATCTTTAGGGGCTTCGCCATTGCAAAGTGTGGTCAAGTCCGCGGCACTCGCCGGCCACTTGCCATTCGCACGGTGATACAACTCGGCGGCGATTGCTGCCATAGCCGCATCACGAACAGCTTGATCAAACTTAAAGTTCATGCCAACGTGGGAATATGCGGGGGTAAAGAAAGCCTCCAGGATGTATCGACTTTCTTGCGCATTCATGCTTACTTCCCATTCATAATCCCGCTTTTTCTGTGAAGTGAGGGCATCACTCAGCGAGCCATTCAATTCGCCCATTGCTACTTCCATTTTTGCTTCGTAATGATCCAATGCATCTTTACGACCAGCCACCGCATAGGCGGCATATGGCTTACTCAGCAAACTCGCAAGAAAAACTTTGTTAAAACGGCCTCCGCCAGAATTGGAAAAATCGCTCAATGAGTTAAACAAATGCAGTTGCTTCCACTGTGGCGCAAATCGACCATCACCGTGCCCGTCATCTGTATATAAACGTTGAACTACATCTTCAAACATCAATCGTTCGCTTGTGAGATCGATCCGCTCCAACGCAGGTGGCACAGAGCGAAGTGCAGCCTGCAAGCGATTCAGTTGCGTATCGGTAAATATGTTGGGCTTCCATTCAAGCGCCATCAATATTTTGTTGGTCACATTCGCTCGAATCGCCATGCCAATAAGATCACCAATCAAAATGCGACCTTCCTGCACATGAATTGAAATCGCCATCATCGCTTCTGCGTCACGCGTGGCGCGTTCGCCATCTCCTTGATCGATCGCCAGCATTATGTCCGTCGCAAGAACATTGGTTGCATTGCGCATCACAGACAAATGGGGTAAGAGAACATTCAAAAAAGATAATTTTGTCACATCTAATTTATCCATTGCTGCGTCGGCAAGTGATTTTCTTTGGTATTCCTTCCCGAGTAGCGCCGCGTCAGCATCAATTGCGGGAGTTCCAACTGGAAAACCAAAAATTGGTCGCCGTGACGCGGCACGCAATGCAGCGAGCTGTGGTTGATGCGCTGAAATCCAGTCGGTTGCTGTGGCCCACTCCTTGTCGCTGGGAAGTGGTGCATTCCTCGCGGCAATGGCTCCTTCCGATTGTTTCTTCGGATCATCCGCCCCCAAGCCCATCTCTACCAACGCATCCCGATACGCCGGCCATGCAACTTGGTCTGGTGATTTCGCCACGGGTAAAGAGTCGCGATATTGCTTGACGGGATCAAAGGAAACTCTTGGACCGTCCATACTCATAGAGATGGCGACGACTGCATAGAACAAGACAAACGCCCCAGCCGCGCGTACGGACCACGTGAATGTAAAACCAAATGCCCGATCAATCGGCGAGCGTTTCGCAATCACCGCAACACGCAGGCTTTTCGCGCAAGCATCCGCGTCGCCATACGCTCGAACCACATCATCGGCTGACTTGCCGCTGGCAAGCGCCTCTTGAAAGTGAGAATTCAGTTCGCGGGTGACATCTATGCGCTCTGCTTTGCGCAGTTTGGTTTTCTTGGCAACTTGCGCTATCAAGTCGCGGATGTTCTGCGGAAGATCATTGTTCATGCCAAAGCCCCTGCGATGTGTTGCGTAAGACCGAGTGCCTCCATGGCGGTTGTCAGCTTGCTCCAAGTAATTGAATCCTGCGCGAGTCGTTTCTTGCCGGTTGAAGTCAGCCTGTAATACTTGCGTGGTCGGGAACCGTTTTCATCCCAGCGCGATGCGACAAATCCCTTCGCTTCCAGGTTGTACAGCATTGGATAGAGCGTGCTTTGACCCATCGCCAGCACGCCTTCAGTGCGCTTTTCAAGCGCCTCCACAATTTCATATCCATACATCTGTCCGCGTTCAAGCAGTTTTAGAACCGCAACCGGCCCAACTCCGCGCAAGAATTCGCCTTCAACTAGTTTCATGTGATATCTCCTTGGCACATACTATACGCCGCATAGTATGCGCAAGCAAATGCATTTCTACATTTTTTATGCCTGCTTGGTGTGCTTGCCGCGTAATTTCTTCTTTTCAACTTCTTCCAAGTATTTGCGAGTTGCTGCAGGAAGAACATCCCACATTTTTATGGCGAAGACCAGTCCAAGCACGGTGAATGGCAGTAGGAACATTGGCCAATACGACCAGCTTTCAGTGGCCAGATATCCGATCACGAATGATTGGATCGCGCTGCCCGCATAGGCAAACGAGTCTGCAATGCCAGTCGCAGTCGCAGCGGCTTTTCTGCCGCCAAAGTCCGCCGTCGCTGTTCCCGACATGATTGAATGCACCCCAATCACAGCCATCATAATTGTGACGGCGGAAACGCCCATCACCAGCATTCTGTATTCCAAGAACAATTTCAACAGAGAACTATCTTGCGGCGTTGCCACGGCATTCAGAGGTTGAACCGTCAGGCAGACAATCATCAACGCAGTGCTGATCAACATAATCACTTGCATAAATCCAGCGCTTGGCGCACGGCGCGAATTGAAAAACTTGTCGCTCAAAAATCCCGCCGTGAAACCGCCAGCAATTCCGGTGATGCATCCCCAGAATCCCCAGTTGGTGGTGATCTGAGTCACGCCAAGCCCAGTTTCTTTGGCAAAGGTTTGATACCACTGCATGATCCCATTGCGCAGAACGCCAGAAGTCAATTCGATCACACCGATCACCAGAATAATTTTGTTGGTGAAGATCTTGCGCATCAATTCCCAATAGCCATATTTTTTCCCATGCGCATCATCATGTGATGCATCGTGCGTTTGGAAATCACTGAAGCCCGCTTCGTCAGGCGTGTCCTTGAGAAGAATGACATCGATCAACGCCCACACAAGCATGATCATGGATGGGATGGCAAAGATCAGCCAAAATGCTGGGATAGTGCGACCATCGAGAGCGAACATATAGTTCAATATCTCGTGCGTTAAGGTTGGTATAGCGGGCTGATCCAATTTCACCGCATCAGCAATCGCTCCGCCCCAATCAAACGCAAAGTAAACCCCAAGAGAAATCAGCGTTCCAAAGATTGCGCCAAATGTTCCGCGCTCGCGCACATGAAACCAAAACGATTTCACTTTGATCGTGGAGACCGCGCCGAAACTTTGGCAAAGCATGTTCAATCCATAGAGCACGGAGAACGCCACCACCAGATTCACCTTCAACGCGCCGTTCAAGAACAGATACAGCACGCCCGCCATCGCGGCGTTCATAATGCTCGAACCAATGGCACCCACCAGAATTCCGCGCTTGCCGCCGACGCGATCCACCAGCGGACCAACAAAGAAAAGCGAAACGGCGTACACAGTGAAACCAACGCCGCCGATGATTCCAAAATCCTCCTTGGTCATCAAGTCGCCGAGCGCGCCCTTGGCAACCACCAGGTTGTATCGGCCCATATACAAGAACGCATAAGTCATTCCCAATGGGAACCAATTCACAAAGCGTCGCAACATAAACTTGCGCGTGTGATGCAATGGGTTGGTCAAGAAGTACAGAACAATGATGTATGTCAAGGCCAAACTGACAAGGAAGAGTTGCATAGTGTTCTTTGCTGTGACTCAATCTGTCACAATTTGTCTTTCAATTTCGTGCAAATGTGATAGTTGATGGGATAAAGTTGAACAGATCCAAACTTTTGGAAGCGTATCCAATTCATAAACAATGAATGCTCTGTCAGTTTACTCGTTTGACCTCTTTCGCAATTTGGAACTCAACCCCTTGCGCCTTACGACCTTCCGGTGGGGCATATGCGAGAGTTTGCGCCACCCCGTGTTTCCCTGCAGATAAAAAAATGGGCGATACTGGATTCGAA